>NZ_JCANTV010000009.1:0-453422 GCF_059568665.1 Pseudodesulfovibrio halophilus DSM 5663
GCGAACATTCTGGATATCCAGCAATTGCTCCGCCATGTATCCAAACGCACCACCGAGCGATACATCC
Organism: Pseudodesulfovibrio halophilus DSM 5663; assembly: GCF_059568665.1. Classification (NCBI taxonomy): domain Bacteria; kingdom Pseudomonadati; phylum Thermodesulfobacteriota; class Desulfovibrionia; order Desulfovibrionales; family Desulfovibrionaceae; genus Pseudodesulfovibrio; species Pseudodesulfovibrio halophilus. The sequence continues at coordinate 68 of NZ_JCANTV010000009.1, forward strand.
ACCGGCTTACCCAGAACAACCGAGCTGTGGATGCTTTGAACAAAAGCATGCAGACGCTGGCAGACGGCCAGTCCCCTTGGGACAAGGTCGAAGGCGAAGACTGACGGCTGGCGCAGGGATGCGAGGTTGAAGGTCTAAGCCTGCGTATAACCTGAAGCCACGAACACGAGCCACGGAAAAGAAAAATGGTCCGAGCAGAGGGTTGCCTGACAAGGTAACCCTCTGATTTTAAAGAACCACCTCGCACGCCTCCAGCCGGGTGCCTCCGGCGGGCAGGGGCGCTGCCCCTGCACCCCGCCAAAGGGGCGGGCCCCCTTTGCAATCCCTGGATTGTCAGCGGGGCTGCAGCTGCCGGGTTCATGCGACAGCACAACTCGCGTCTCAGCTGCAACCCCGCTGACGGGGATTTTAGTGCAGTGCGTCTTGGCTGACGGGCTCCCTTAATCAGATTCAGTTTCAAGGAACGCCGTTAGTTTCTGCGCGAGCAAAAAGAAGTCGGCGGACAGGCTGAAACCTGCAACTCATGCGGAAAGGCGGGCAGGGAGCCGGCTCCGCAGCCTATCGGAAAAAAATACGGCGCCCGTTACAAACGGGCGCCGTACGCTTACTGTAGGTCAAGCCGGGATCAGGTGCCGCCGTCAATCTCTTTCCAGAGTCGTTCCATTATGACTTTTTTTATGGCTGAAAACTCCGGTGTGAGGGTGATGCGATGATCTCGGGGTCTTGGTATTTCCACTTCGATCTTCTCGACGATTTTTCCGGGGCGGCGAGACATGACGTAGACGTTGTCGGCGAGCAGAATGGCTTCGTCGATGTCGTGGGTGATGAACAGCACGGTGGCTGACTCTTCACGCCAGACGTCGAGGGTGAGGTCCTGCAGTTGCAGTCTCGTCTGGGCGTCAAGGGCGCCGAAGGGTTCGTCCATCAGGAGCATGTCGGGCTTGTTGGCCAGCACGCGGGCGATGGCGGTGCGCTGCTTCATGCCGCCGGACAGCTCTCGGGGCAGGGAATCTTCGAATTCGGAGAGTCCCACGAGGCTCAGGTAGTGGCGCGCTGTTTCAGCGCGTTCGGCTGCGGGGATGCCTTTGATGCGCAGGCCGAATTCCACGTTTTTCCGGACAGTCAGCCACGGAAACAGGGTGTAGGACTGGAAAACCATGCCGCGATCCGCGCCCGGCCCCTTGATGCGACGCCCGTCGATGCTGGCGGAGCCGGAGGTTTCGTTCTCCAGCCCCGCCACAATGTTGAGCAGCGTGGATTTGCCGCAACCGGACGGACCGACCACGACGGCGAACTCACCGTGCTCCACCTGCATGGAGATATCCTGCAGGGCGGTGACGGCTTTTTCGCCTTGGCCGAAGACCTTGCCGAGGTTGTCGAGTACCAGCCTGCCCATGCTAGACGATTTCCCTGATGTCGAGGTTCAGGCCGGAGACGTCCATGGCGGGCTCGTTGCCCATGACCACGATGTCGCCCTTTTCGGCCACCGCGCGGGCGGCTTCGGCCATGGCGCGGAAATCGTCGGCGGTGCAGTTCATGATCTCGCTGCGGACGCGGTCCCGGTGTTCCGGCGTCTGTCCGGTGAGAGTCCTCACAAAGCTGGTGAAGCCCTTGGCGTCGGGAAGCTGGTAGGAATCCATTTCGCCGATGGCGCCGATGACGGCGGTTTCGAGGTCGCCGTCGGGCAGGTCGAGTCCTTCGAGGTACTGGACCACGCCGTCGTAGTTCTCGATGGTCTTTTCCACGTTGGGGTCGCGGTAGCTCAGATAGTTCATGCTGCCGCTCACCGGATCAAAGACGGTGAACCCGCCGTAGGCGCCGCCGAGGACGCGGATGCGGTCCCAGAGATAGCCGGTGCGCAGGAACTTGGACACGGCGTTCATGGAGCCGTGATATTCGACGCCCTGCTCGTAGATGTTCACGCCCTTGCCCACATAGTTGACCTGCGCGGGAATGGCGAGCCCTTCGCGCTCCGGGAAACTCGGCATGACGCGTTCGGCGGGTTCGCTCGCCCCTTCGGGCAGGGCTGCGACCACGTCGGCCAGAAGCGGAGCGGCGGTGTCGAACAGCGAGGCCTCGCAGGTGGCGTTGAGCACGAGGTTGCCGCGGCGCAGGATGATATCCGCCAGCCGGACGAAGTCCTTGCCCACGCGGCGGAAGTCGTTTTCCACCCGTTCGGACAGGGTACGCAGGGCCTCAAGCGCGGTGACGCCGGTCATGGCCTCTTCCATGGCGTGGGCCTGATGGGCGCGCGCCTTGAGGCGGCGGGCCACCATGATATGCCCGGACGGAACCAGCGCCTGCTCCAGACGCGAGACGGATTCCTGCACGATCTGGCGGATGCGGACCTTGTCGTCCAGCCGCGCCTCGGTGAGGATTTCCTTGAGAATCTCCGCGGTCTCGGGGAGCTTTTCGCCGGTGGTCTTCACTCGCACGACCAGTCGCTGCGCGGCTTCCGGGGAATTCAGCACGGGCTGGCAGAGTACCTGCGGAGAGATGCCGCCGGTGGTCCGGGCGATCCACTGGGAGAGGTCCACGTAGTCGCGCTTTTTCGTCCCTGCCTCGACGAGGGCGCGGCCCATGAGCGGCACCAGCGGGAGCAGCTCGTCGGGCACGCCGGAGATGTCGAAGGCCAGATCGGCGTAGGCGATGCCGCTGGTGTGCAGGTCGTGGAAGTGACAGGTCACGCCGCCCACTTCGCGTTCCTCGGAGGGAATCCGCACGTTCTCTTCCGGCAAATCGTCCTTGGACAGGCGCGGGATGCTCGCCAGAGCCTCGGGGGTGTCCGGAGCTTCCTGAAGACGACGGAGCTCGGCGGTTTCGTCAATGACGCGCCGCACGTCTTCCTCGCTCATGGCCTGCTTGGCCTTTTCCAGCCGCTCGCGTTCCTTGGCGGTCAGCTCCTTGCCCAGCTCGCTGTCCGGCTCGAGCAACACGGTGGAGCGATGCGGATTCTGCAGCAGCAGGCGGCTCAGGAGTTCTTCGAAAATCTTTTCGCCCTCTGCCACCCATGTCTTGATGTTGCGAAGCGGCTCTTCAAAGGGCAGCAGCAGGAGCGGATCGCCCTCGGTGCCGTCCTCCGAGTCGTACAGCCACGTGGAGAGCGACTGGAACATGAGGGACAGACCACGCGGGTAGCTGCCGGTGTTGTTCTCGCGCAGGTCGAACTCCACGCTGTTCACCGCGGCTTCCACATCCTTGGGGTCGATGCCGTCCTTGACCAGCTTGCTGAGCGTATCGTGAATCAGAGACTCGACCTTCACGGCGTTGGCCGGATGCACGCCCTTGAGCCCCACGGAGAAGAACATCTGCCGGATGTCGGCTTCGAGCCCCACTCCGGCGAGGTCGTCGCCGAGGCCGGAATCCATGAGCGCCTTGCGCAGCGGTGAGGACGGCAGCCCGATGAGGATGTGCTCCAGAATGTGCAGCGCGAGGTTCAGGTTGGCATCCGCGGTTTCCGCGAGCATCCAGTTCACGGTGAACATGCCCTTTTTGGTCTTGGCGGAGGCCGGGAACTTCTTGCGGACCTCGACAGCCTTGTCGAAGCGCGGCTGGAGCGGCACGCGGGAGAATTCCGGGGTGAGCGGCTCGAACTGATTGAAGTATTCATCCAGTATTTCGAGGCGCTTTTCCGGATCATCGTCGCCGTAGAAATAGGCGTAGGCGTTGGAGGGATGATAATGGGTGCGGTGGAATTCGCTGAACTGCTCCCACGTCAGGTCCGGGATGGCGAACGGGTCGCCGCCGGAGTCGAGCCCGTAGGTGTTGGCCGGGAACAGGGACTGCTGGGAGTATTCGTAGAGCAGCGAATCCGGGCTGGAATACGCGCCCTTCATTTCATTATAGACCACTCCCTTGTAACTCATGCGACCTTCGGGGTCGTCCAGCTCGTAATGCCAGCCTTCCTGCTTCAGGCGGTGTTCGTCCAGCAGCGGGAAGAAGGCGGCGTCAAGGTAGACGTCCACCAGATTGTAGAAGTCGGCGTGGTTGGCGCTTGCCACCGGATAACAGGTCTTGTCCGGGAAGGTGAGGGCGTTCAGGAATGTCTGCAGCGAACCCTTGAGCAACTCCACGAACGGCTCCTTGACCGGGTACTTGCGGGACCCGCAGAGCACCGAGTGCTCCAGAATGTGCGCCACCCCGGTGGAGTCCTTGGGCGGCGTGCGAAAGCTCAGGCCGAAGACCTTGTTCTCGTCATCGTTGATCATGGACAGCACGCGGCCGCCCGTCTTGCGGTGGCGCCAGATCTGGGCCACGCTGCCAAGTTCCTCTATTTCCATTTCGCGAACCTTATCGAATCCGTGACTCATCCGCGCTTCTCTCTTTTCGTTTTTCTGTTAACTGTGTGGGACGCCCCCCGGGGGAGCCGTTCGATCCGGCAGCCATGTCGCACTGCGGACGCGGAGGCGCGGCGCGGGCCGCGATTCCGAATATTCACACGACGGCGCACCTGCGCCTGCCGTGAAGACTGCCGGAATCCCCGCGGGCGTCCGACGATGCACGCTCTTCATACACGAAGCGGCCACGGAGTTGAAGACCGGAAAATTTCTCGCTACCGCTTGACATGGGCCGGAGGCAAAGATAAATAGGAATCGTTCCTAAGTTAAAAATAACCATTCAGATCCATAGGAGAATCATTATGTCTTGCGATCACGAACACGCACACGAGCACGTTGTCGACTTCGCCCGCGTGGGCCAGCCCGTCCCCCCGTTCAAAATGGAAACCTTCGATCCCACCGAGGGATTCTTCGGCGAGGTGGATCTCGGCAAACTGCGCGAGGAAGGCAAATGGGTGGTTCTCTTCTTCTACCCGGCCGACTTCACTTTCGTCTGCCCCACCGAACTGGCGGACCTCGCCGAGAAACACGCCGAACTGAAGGAAATGGGCGCGGAAGTTATCTCCGTCTCCACGGACACCAAGTTCACCCACATGGCGTGGAAGAACGACGAGCGCCTGCTGGAGAACGTGAAATACCAGATGGCTTCCGACGCCACCGGCGAGGTGTCCCGCTTCTTCGACATCTGGGACTATGACACCGGGCTGGCCCTGCGCGGCACCTTCATCATCAACCCCGACGGGGTTCTGGTCTCCGCCGAGACCAACTTCTACAATGTGGGCCGCAACGCCGACGAGCTGGTGCGCAAGATGAAGGCCAACGTGCACCTTCGCGAGAACCCCAACGAAGCCTGCCCCGCCAAGTGGGAGCCGGGCAAGAAAACCCTGACCCCGGGCGAAGGACTCGTGGGCAAGGTCTACGAAGCCCTCAACGACTAGGCTTCCCCCTCCTGAGGAAACGTCACACCAAGGCCGGAACGGGTACCCGTTCCGGCCTTTTTTCGTGCCCGCAAGCATTTTTCGCCGCAAAATAACGGTATGCTTGCTTCACAGGGCATACCTTCTGCGACAGGACGAAGTGCCCCGTATGCGTGGCTTTCCGGGCCATCAGTCTTCGGAAAGGGTACAAAAAAGGACAGAAGCGGAAGCGAAAGTAACGCAAGTGTCACAGTTGACCCATTGTGTTGTAACAGCGCTCCCTTAGGTTCTCCAAATCGCTCAAGGCAATACCGTCTACCAATTTGAGGAGGTCACTAATGACTAAAATGGTAAGAATCGCCCTTTCTCTCGTAGCCATTCTGCTGGTTGGCGCCGGCGTGGCTCAGGCCCGCGATCAGATCAAGATCGTCGGTTCCAGTACTGTCTATCCGTTCTCCAGTTATGTCGCCGAAGAATTCGGCGCAACCACCGACCACCCCTCCCCGGTTGTCGAATCCACCGGCTCCGGCGGCGGCCACAAGCTTTTCGGTGAAGGCGCCGGTCTCAACACCCCGGACATCACCAACTCTTCCCGCCGCATGAAGCCCTCCGAATTCGAGCGCGCCCAGAAGAACGGCGTCACCGAAATCACCGAAGCGCTCATCGGTTACGACGGCATCGCCGTTGCCCAGAACGCTGAGAACGCCCCCTTCAGCATCACCAAGGACGAACTGGCCCTGGCCGTCATGGAAATGGTCCCGTCCAACGGCAAGCTGATCAAGAACCCGTACAAGACCTGGAATCAGATCAACCCCGATCTGCCCAACCGCAAGATCATCTTCTACGGTCCCCCGACCTCTTCCGGTACCCGTGACGCCTTCGGCGAAATGGTCATCGGCAAGTTCGCCAAGAAGCACAAGGACCTCTACAGCGCCATCGCCCCCAAGGGCAAGGCCAAGAAGTACGAAGCCGTGCGTCAGGACGGCGTGTACGTGCCCGCCGGTGAGAACGACAACCTGATCGTCCAGAAGCTCACCAAGGACAAGGACGCCTTCGGCATCTTCGGTTACTCCTTCCTCGAAGAGAACTCCGACCGCATCCAGGGCGCCAAGATCAACGGCTACTCCCCGGAACCGGCTACCATCGCCAGCGGCGAATACCCCATCTCCCGCTCCCTGTTCTTCTACATCAAGAAGGCCCACCTCGATAAGGTCCCCGGCATGAAGGACTACATCGAGCTGTTCATGAGCGAAAAGATGATCGGCCCCCGCGGCCTGCTCAAGCGCATCGGCCTGGTTCCCCTTGACGACGATCTTCGCAAGCAGGTGCAGAAGGACGTGCTGTCCTACAAGAACCTGAGCCTCGAAGACCTGAAGTAAACGAACAACCGACGACACCAACCGGGCCGGCCTTGTCGGCCCGGTTTTCGTCGTCGATGACACAGGGACTGCTTGTGGATACCGGAACCGTATTTCTCTATCTCTTCTGCGGCCTGCTGCCATTTGCGGCGATCGCCTACTTTCTGGCGACACGGAAAACCTTTTCCCTTAAATTCAAAGGCGAGACTTTTCACTCCACGTCGGACAGCTACGGCTGGTACGCCGTGGTCTGGACGCTCTGGCCCGCTCTGGCCGCCTCGCTGCTGGCCGCGGTCCTGAGCCTGGCCGGAGTCGCCAAGGTCCCCGGCACCGCGCTAGTGGCCACCGCGCTGGCGCTCGCCGCCGGCGGACTCGCCGTGGGCGTCATGAAGGTCAAGCCCGGACTCCGGGCGAGGAACATCGTCGAAGGCGTCATCGTGAAGCTGCTCTTCGCGGCATCACTCATCTCGATCTTCACCACTGTCGGCATCGTGCTCTCGGTTATCTTCGAGGCCATGCAGTTCTTCGAGATCGTCAACATCTGGGACTTCATCTTCGGGACCAACTGGAACCCGGACGAAGCCGTGGTCCACGCCGCGGGAACCGCCTCGGAGTCCTCCGAAGGCCTCTTCGGCTCCGTGCCGCTTTTCGCAGGCACGTTCATGATCACGGCCATCGCCATGCTCGTGGCGGTCCCGGTGGGCCTGTTCTCCGCCATCTGTCTGGCAGAATACGCAAGCCCCACCTTCCGCAAGATCGCCAAGCCCACGCTTGAGATTCTCGCGGGCATCCCCACCGTGGTCTACGGCTTCTTCGCCGCCATCACGGTAAGCCCCATGATCGTGAGCGCGGCCGAGGCCGTCGGGCTTCAGGCAGACTTCACCAACGCACTCAGCCCCGGCATCGTCATGGGCATCATGATCATCCCGCTGGTGTCCTCGCTCTCGGACGACATCATCACCTCGGTGCCAAACTCCATGCGCGAAGGCTCCCTCGCGCTGGGGGCCTACCGCTCTGAATCCATCAAGAACGTGGTGCTCCCCGCGGCCCTGCCGGGGATCGTGTCCGCGTTTCTGCTCGGCGTGTCCCGCGCAGTGGGCGAAACCATGATCGTTGTCATGGCGGCCGGGCTGCGCCCCAACCTGACAATGAACCCGCTTGAAGGCATGACGACCGTCACCGTGCGCATCGTGGACGCCCTGACGGGCGACCAGGCGTTCGACAGCCCTGAGACCCTGTCCGCCTTCGGACTGGGCCTCGTCCTGTTGGTGTTCACCCTCGCGCTCAACATCGTCTCCCTGCTGGTCATTCGCCGGTTCAGGCAGCAATACGAATAAGGCGGCAGCATCATGAAGTTCGAACACTCCATTACTCTGGTCAAAAAGCGCAAGCGCAAGGACCGCCGCTTCAGGGCGTATTCCTACAGCGCCATCGCTCTGGCCGGGGCGTTTCTGGTCTTCTTCTTCTACAACATCATCTCCACCGGCTGGACCGCGTTCCAACAGGCCGAGTTGAAAGTCGAAGTCCACTACAGCGAAGAGGCCATGGAGATGGGCAACTGGGCCCTTGAAGAGGACGTGTCCTATCTGGTCAGCCGCGGATACACGCGCCTGATCCCCATTCGCATGGAAGAGGACACGAGCCTGATCGGCACGAAGAGGCAGGAGTGGGTTCTCGCCGAGGCCGAGGTGGACCAGTTCCTCAAGGGCAAACCCAACCGCCTGAGCAAGGCGGAAAAGACACTTATCACCGAGATGAAGAACCACGGACAGGCCCGGCTGGCCTTCAACTCCGGCTTCTTCAGCAACGGCGACTCCAAGCTGCCCGAAATGGCGGGCATCTGGTCGGCGGCGGTGGGCAGCATGTACGTACTGATCATCACCTTCCTCTTCAGCTTCCCCATAGGCGTCATGACCGCCGTGTATCTGGAGGAATTCGCCCCGAACAACAAGTTCATGCCCATCATCGAGGTCAACATCAACAACCTCGCGGCCATCCCGTCGATCCTCTTCGGTCTGCTGGGTCTGGCCATCTTCATCAACTTCTTCGGGGTGCCGCGATCATCGGCGCTGGCGGGCGGACTCACGCTCTCGCTGATGACCCTGCCGATCATCATCATATCGACACGGGCGGCCATCCGGGCGGTTCCCAATTCGGTGCGCGAAGGCGCGCTGGCGCTGGGCGCAACCCCGTGGCAGACCGTCCTGACCAACATCCTGCCCCTGTCCCTGCCCGGCATCCTCACCGGCACCATCATCGGCCTCGCGCAGGCCATCGGCGAAACCGCGCCCCTGCTGATCGTGGGCATGATGGCCTACATCCCGGACGCCCCCGCCGACTTCACGAGCGCGGCCACCGTGCTTCCGGCGCAGATCTACACATGGTCCTCGGACTCCCTGCGCGCCTTCACGGAGCGCACCTCAGCAGGCATCATCGTGCTGCTGGCCGTCATGCTCTCCATGAACGGGCTGGCCATCTACCTGCGCAACAAGCGCGAGACCAAGTGGTAAGAGCGACGACCTCCGAAAAAGCAAAGGGCGCATCCTTTTTGGATGCGCCCTTTTTTCATGGTCGAAAAAGCGTGGGCTACCGAAGGTCCAGTCCGGTATTGTGCACGATCAGCCCGGGCTGAAAATCGAAGCCGTACATATCGAACTTGGGTTTGCCGATCATGGCCTCCCGCGCAAATTCCGTCTTCAACACGCGGGGGCCGGTCGCATCCGGGAGAAACTCCGAGAGTCGAAACTCCCTGATGCCGTCATCCTCAAAGGCCGAGATGATGGCGGGATGCTCGAACTCGTAATCGGAGCGGACGTTCTCGATGCTCAGGTTCACGATGCTCCCCGGCCGGACCTCGCGGCTGCGCCTGGAGGCCGTGAGAAACAGCGGCACCTGCGCATCGGCGATGGCCATGCCGCTGACCGTCAGGTTCCGGATATCCCCGCCGTCCACGGTGGAGATGAACATGGCCGCTCGCATGGTCCTCGGGAACGGATTCACGATGGTCCGCCGTCCTTTCTCCACAAGGCAGTCGCGGATGCTTATGTTCGCGAAGCCACCCACTGATTCCGTCCCGATCTTCACCCCGCGCTTGCCGCTGCGCAGTTCGCAGTTCCGCACGCGGATGTTTTCGGCCTTGGTCGGAGACGTGCTCTTGATGGCCAGCGCGTCGTTGTAGGAGTCGATGTCGCAGTTGCTGACCACCACGTCCGAGCAGGAATCAAGGTCCAAACCGTCCGAACCGCTGCCGTAGATGGAGTAGACCGTCAGGTCCGCCAGCTCCACGCCCCGGCACTTGAGGTACAGCTGCGTCCATGTGGCGGCCCCCTTCAGAGTGACTCCGGCCACCCGGACGTTTTCGCAGTCCGCAAACTTGATGATGTGAGGCCGCTCATGCCTGTCGAACACCAGCGGGTCGATCAGCCCGGTCTGCTGCAGCGTCCCCCTGCCCGTAATGCCGATGTCCCTGCGACCCTCGGCGTATATCAGGGCGCGGTTACTGATCTTGTTGGACCCGGCCCGAGTGCGGGTTTCGATGACGGGGAACAGCGAAGGATGCGGAACGGCCACGAGCGTGGCGCCCTCATTCAGGTGCAGTGTCACGCCGTCCTTCAGAAAAAGCGTCCCGGTGAACCAGAACCCGTCGGGCACGGTCACGGTGCCGCCGCCCGACTCGGAGCAGGCGTCGATGGCGCTCTGAAGCTGCTTCGTGTGCAGCTCGCTCCACGACCACTGCCCCTCGAAGTCGCTGACCGAATAATCCCCGGCACGGGCCGGAGCGCAGGCGAGAAGGACGAAGACGACGAGCAGGAGCGGCGTTCTGGCGCGGGAGATCATGATTCCACCATTTCCTTGTGAGGTTCCGGAGGGAGGCGGCGCGGGACAGGCTCGCGTCCGCCCGGTCCGGGAAGACCGCTTCTCCGGACGTTCAGCCGTGTCATACCCGAAGAGCCCCCCGGCATCAACGCCGCCCTCCGGACAGGAAGGCGCACATCAACGACGGGGGGCTCCACGCGGTGATCTGTTTCAGGCTTACTAATTCTGCATGCGGTTGATTGCCACCTTGAGCTCATCCGCCAGCGAGTTGAGCTGATCCAGCGCTGAAGAGGCCTCCTGCATGGCCTCGGCCGTGTCCGAGGCGATCACGTTCACGGTCTCGGTGGCGGCGTTGATCTCCTCGCTGGCACGGGACTGCTTCTCGGCCGCGCCCGCGATGTTCCGCACCTGCGAAGCGGCCTCCTCGACCTTGCTGACGATGTCCTGAAGCGAGCTGCCGGACTGCTCGACCATGCCCCGGCACTCTTCAAGCGCGTCGGTGGCCTTCTGCGTGCTGGCGATGTTCTCCTGCGCGCTGCCCTGAATGAGCTTGATGTAGTCCTCCACCTCCACCGTGGCGGTCATGGTCTTCTCCGCGAGCTTGCGGACCTCGTCCGCGACTACCGCGAAACCTCGTCCGGCCTCGCCCGCCCGGGCCGCCTCGATGGCCGCGTTCAGGGCCAGCAGGTTGGTCTGGTCCGCGATGTCGGTGATGACGCCCATAATGGCGCCGATGCCCTTGGCGTGGCGTCCCATCTCGTCCATCTGCCCCAGCAGGCCCTTGGACTGCTCGTGCACCTCGCGCATCATGTCCACGGAGCGGCGGACGATCTGCTCGCCCTCGCGCGCGTAGTCCCTCGCGAGCTCGGAGTTCTCCACGGTGGAGTTGGCGTTGTCCGCGACCTCCTGCACCGATCCGGTCATCTGCTCCATGGAACTGGAGACCTGCTCGGCGTGCTCGCGCTGCTTGTCGGCGCCCTCGTTGGCGGAGTCGATCTTCACCGCGAGGCCCTCGGTGGCCTCGGAGACCTTGCGGGCCACCTCGATGGCTTCCGACGCCGCCTGCTCTATGATGCGATTCTTTTCCTCGATGGCCTTTTTCTGGGTGCGCTCCTCGGTAAGGTCCACCCAGATGGAGATGGCGCCGATGAGCTCATTGTCCAGATCGTAAATGGGCGTTGCCACCACGTTCAGGTTGACGGTGCTGCCGTCCAGATCGCGGGTGAGGTTCAACTCCCAGTTCATCTGTTTGCGCTGCTCCATGGCGTTCTGGGTCAGCGTCTTTTCCTTGGCGTCGTGGAAGACCACCTCGTTGAGCGTCTTGCCCAGATACTGGTCGGAGTTCTTGCGCTTGCCGAGAATCGTTGCCGCCGCCGAGTTGAAATGGATGAGCTCGTTGTCCAGGTTCACCACGGCGCAGGGGATGGTCACGCCTTCGAGCACGCCCCGGCTGAAGCCGAGCTGATTCTTGATTTCGCCCACCATGTGGCGGACCGAGGCGACGGTGCGCCCGATGGCGTCGTCCACGTCGTAGTTGAAATCGAAGTCGAAGTTTCCTTCGCAGACCTGATTGGCGATGGTCTCCAGCCGGTTCATGGGACGCATGAGCTGACGGCTCATGAACCAGATGATTATCAGCGAGAGCAACAGCGGCACGCCCGCGCTCGCCAGCGAGTTCGTGATGATCTGCTCGGTCACGCCCTCCAGCAGGCGGGAGGTCCGGACCCCGGTGACGAGATAGGCGTCCCAAGGCCTGAAGTGGACAAGACGGGCCTGCAGGGTGTCTTCGCCGAGCTTGAGGGCGGCCACTGCGGCCCTGCCGTCGACCGGCGCCTCGCCGGAAGCGATGTACGCCGCCACAGCCTCGCCGACAGTCGGATCATCCGGCGGCACGATGCCGCTGCCGTCGGCTCCGAGGACGAAGGACTGCCCCTTGCCGCTGACGGTGACGCTGTGAATGAAGTCAGCCAGCTTTTCGGGGATGAGCGGGCTCGCCACCTCGATGGCGCCCATGACCTTTTCGTCAAAGTTGCGAATGGCCTCGTAGGCCACCACATAAGGCTTGCCGCCGAGGGTGACGATGCCCTCGAAGGTTTCGCCCGCAAAGACGGCCTTGTATGCCGGGTTGCTCTTGGGGATGAAGACTCCCTGAAGAGACTCGTCCTTTTCGTTACTGATGGTGGTGGAGACGCGCACGAGCTTTTCGTCGTGCAGCTGGAGCACGGAGGAGCGCACACCCGCCATGGTGTTCATGCGCTCCACCAGGTCGGAACTCTCGTGCAGATATTTTGATCCGAGCTTGAAGGCGGGCAGCGTGATCTCCGTCTGCTCTCCCGTGTCCTGATTGGTGACCTGCATGGTCACATCCATGAGCATCTCGAGCATGGGGAGCCCGCTGACGCCCATGATGGAACGGAAGATTTTGAGATCGGACGATATTTTGGTTTTGGAGAGGTGGTCCTGAAGAGAGATGGTCTCCTCAAGGGTGTCCGAGACGTTTTTCAGCGCGGTGATGCCGTTTTCAAGATACACCTTTCTGCTCTGGTAGGAGTTGACCCCCGCCATGCACAGGATGGTGATCAGGACAATTGAGATGCTTGCGGCGAATAGCTTTCCGCGAAATCCGATGTTCATTTTCATGATCGATGCTTCTGCTGGGTTGGAAAGACCTGCAGGGGGTGATTTCCGCCGGCGTTCATCCGGCAATGCGCCTGATGCGGACCCTGCCGAGGGGATCGTGCGGGCTTTATCGTGCGCCTCAGGAACCTCGATACGCCGATGCAGAACGCGCGCTCCGACCCGTGAACCTCTTGATAGTGGCGGCACCTTAGTATCGACGTGTTACAGTCGCATGGCGTTTTCCCGTCACTTGTCTTCCATCCGCTTTTTCAGGACAGCGGTAAAAGCAAAGGATACTGAGCGGAAAGCATGGACAGCCTCCCCCGCGAGACAGGGGGAAGGCGACCGAAAGTGAAAAAAAGAATTTGTCCCGACCCCGTTGACCTCCGGGAAAAGAGGCGTAGCCTTATCGCCCCCAAACAAAGGAGGTCTCGTCATGGAACTAGAATGGCAATTCACTGAAGGACTGATCGCATTTTGCGCGATCGTCATTCCCTTCAAGGTCGAACGCTTTGCCAGAGGACATTTCTGCCTGCGCAAAAGCGCGCTGTGCCGCCTCTGGCACCGCATCACCCTTCGCGTGGACAATCTCAGGCCCGAAGAATTTTACTGCTTCTTCCCCTCCCGCCTTCTGACCGGCCGCTAAGTTATCCACTCGCCGTCGTCCGCCCTGAAATGAGAAAGGCTCCCCCGGGACCATCCCGGGAGAGCCGTAGTTTCTCATATGCAAAAGAAGTGAAGGTATACGTTTATCAGCAGTTCCCGTGCCAAAACATTCAGACACGCCCGAAACCAAAACTTACTCCACAATTTCAGTAGCTTGAATTACAGGCGACACAGCGCCCCTTGTCTCTGCCCCCATCCCGCCGGGTTCAAAAAGTGAAACCCCCGCCGGATTCTCTCCGACGGGGGACAAATTGTTGAACCGGATTCCGACACTCACAAAATGGGCGTGAGCTGAACCTTCGCCCCGGCACCGCGCAGCCTGCGGATCCAGTTTTTCCTGTGCGCCTCGGTCTGCAGGTGGCTCTTGCCCCGGCGCAGGATGTAGCGCAGGTCCACCTCCACCCCCCAGAGTGGTTCAAGGTCGGGGCACCCGAGCGAAGCCGGATGCAGCACCTTGGACTGGTTGTAGTCCGAGCATTGCCGCGAGTTTTGCAGCATGTCGGAATAGATGACCATGCGCCGCACCGGCACCCGATCGCAGAACTTGTGCCACGTGGCGATGCGGTTGATGGTTTCGATTATGGGTGAAGAAGGGCTGTCCGGCCGGGATTTGACCTCCCCGGCGATTTCCGTGATCGGATCCACGAACTCCTTTTCGAACAGTTCGTGCTTCATCCGGTAGTTCTCCAGCCATTCATTGACGTTGCCCCCGGGATTAACCTCGCTCAAAAGCGGCGAAACCGTAATATCGGAATTGGCATCCACCGCGAACAGGCTCACCATCTCGCCCGACTCCATGGAATCGGGCAGCTCCTTGAGAAACGTCTCCAACTGGTCGGCGCAGTGAGAGCTCAAGGTATCTGTCTGGTCGATGAGCACCACCGTATGCTTTCGAGGCAGGACGAGCTTTGCCGCCGCACTCTCCTGCCCCTTGGGGAGCGTTTTGACCAGCCACGAACCGCCGAGGATGACCCCGAGCGCGATGGCCATCACCAGTCCCGGCAGGACCTTGTCCCTGAGCAGGTTCTGCTTTTTGAAGCCGTAACCGCTCATTACGAGGCTCCGGCGAATTCCGGTTCCTCGGAGCTCTCACCGCCACCATGCCGGGCTTCCGTCTCCACCTGTTTGAAGAAATCGTTCATTTCCTCGGTTATTTCGGGTTCGCGGCTCTGCAGGATCTCCACCACTTCGTCCACTTCATTGCCGTACTGCGTCACCCAGTCCTCGCATGACTCGATCTCGAGCTTGAGGCGCTCCATATCGCAGTCTACGTTCATGTCCTCCCACGGCAGAGAGGGCAGCTCGTTGAAGTATTCGGGCGGGGGCGTATCGCGCGCCTTGCGGTTCCTGTCCCTGTACAAAGTGATCAGGTGGCGCATCCCCGCCTCGAGCGCTTCAGCGTAGTTCTTGAAACTGTCCCTTTCCGAGCTGCACAGATCCTCGAGGGATGCGGTCTTCTCCACCGAGGCGCGGGCCCCTCTGACGCTCGCGTCCAGTTCGTCCACCACGGTGCGCACCAGCTTGATGCAACGGTTGCGGATGTCGTTCTGCGCATTGTTCAGTTCTTCGCGGGCCTGTTCGCGGGCGCGATGGATCCTGC
This sequence comes from Pseudodesulfovibrio halophilus DSM 5663, assembly GCF_059568665.1. Taxonomy (NCBI): domain Bacteria; kingdom Pseudomonadati; phylum Thermodesulfobacteriota; class Desulfovibrionia; order Desulfovibrionales; family Desulfovibrionaceae; genus Pseudodesulfovibrio; species Pseudodesulfovibrio halophilus. The sequence continues at coordinate 15,381 of NZ_JCANTV010000009.1, forward strand.
CGTAAAGGGGGTAGGGATCGTCCCAGGTGTATCCCTTCCACCCGGCCAGACCGGAGAAGATCAGCCCGACGATGAACAGGGCGAAGGACTTGATGTCCAGAAAGATGGACAACGGGCTGTCGATGATGTTCTGCAACGCCGAGGAGATGGCCTGCGACACCTCGGGCGTGCCCACCAGCCGGTAGTGCGCGAAGATGAAGTTGAAGAGAATGACAAAGACGAGGCAGAACCCGAGCAGGCTGCGCATGAATCCCTTGACGGCATCGGACTTCTTGAACCCGGACCAGCGCCCCGGAACGAGGCCGGTGAAGAAACCGAAGAAGATGTTCGCCAGAGAGATGAAGATGGCCTCGGCCCAGCCGCCGATAATGCCGTAGACGTTGGTCTTGGCGAGCATGTTGGCGTTGAGCGCCGACTCGACCACCAGCATGACGCTCAACAGGGCCACAATCCAGAAGCGGTTCTCGGGATAGTGGGCCTGCTTGCTGATACGATGCTCCTCGCGGAAATCCTCGAGGTCCGCCTCCGTGGCGTCGCGCTTGCGGTACAGCTCCTTGAGGCCCGCCTGCGCCTCGTCCTTCAGGTTCTTGATGTCGTTGTCGAGCCGCTTCATGATGCGCGAAGAGCTGACCCGCTCCTCCCCCGGCTTGCCGAGCAGCTCCCGCCTGCGCTCGGACAGGCGCGAATCGACATCGCCGCGTTCATCGCGCAGTGCCTGAAGACACCGGTTGTAGACATCCTGCTCAACAGCCGAAAGATCGCGCTGCCCGGTTACGGGAATCTCCCGCCTGCCGTCGAAGCCCGCTTCCTCGCGGATTTTCTTCCGCGCTTCCTCGGAGCCAAGCTCCTCAAGAATGTTCCCTCTCTTTCCATTCGTACTCATGCGGCCCTCCATCGCGTTTTCGATAACGAATGGAGAAACCTTACTCAGGATTTTATATAAAAATCAAGTAGCAGTTTTCCTATTTTCTATAGCTCGGCCGAATCGAGCATAATGGTCACCGGGCCCCAGTTGGTGAAATCGAGAAACATTTCCTCGCCGAACACACCGGTCTCCACCCTGCCGGGCGCGACGGCTCGCACATCGGCCACAAACCGCTCGAACAGCCTGTCTGCCAGCTCCGGCGGGCAGGCCCCGGCAAAGGAAGGACGGCGCCCCTTGCGGCAGTCGGCATACAGCGTGAATTGCGAAACCAGCATCAGGTCGCCCTGCACATCTGCAAGGCTCAGGTTGAACTTGCCGGCATCGTCCGTGAAGATGCGCAGGTTGATCAGCTTGTCTATAATCTTCTTCCAGACCGGGCTGCCGGAGATGGCTTCCCCGTCTTCGCGACCAAACCCGACCAACACCATCAGCCCCTTGCCGATCTCCCCGACCGCGTCGCCGCCCACTGTCACCGTCGCGTCCGTAACGCGCTGAACCACGAGCCGCATCTATTCCTCCCGATAGGTCGCCTTTGAGGACTCCTTCTCGGAGACCGAGACGGAGGCCAGCCGAACGTGCTCCGGCAGACGCGGCGCGAGCTGCTTGAAAATGTGCATGGCGATGTTTTCCGAGGACGGGTTCAGGTCCCGGAAGGCCTCAAGCTCATTGAGATGGCGATGGTCCAGCTCCGCGAGCACATCGTCGGTGAGATTCTTGAGCTGCTTGAAGTCCATGAGGTACTGCACCTTCTCATCCAGCCGCTCGCCCTCGACGCTGACCTCCACGCCGAAGTTGTGGCCGTGCATGCGCTCGCACTTGCCGCCGTAGTTCCTGAGCTGATGAGAGGAGGAAAAATCCCGCGTCACGCTCAGGGTCCAGATGCCTTTGCCCATTGGCCTACTCCTCGTATTCGTCCCGCAGGCGCAGGTCGCCCTGCACCAGCTTTTCGGGATATTTGCGTTCGTTTGCCTCGCACTTGGCCAGCGCGGCCTCGGCGAGATCTATGTCCAGTTCATCCGCCATGCGCACCAGATAGAGCAGCACGTCGGCCATCTCGGCGGCGACCCGCTCGCGCTTCTCCGGATGCGGGTCCCGGCTGGCTTCGCCGTCCAGCCACTGCAGCTCGGCTGCCAGCTCCCCGGCTTCGCCGCAAAGGGCCATGGCCAGATTCTTGGGCGTCTGGAACTCCTGCCAGCCGCGCCGCTCCACGAATTCCCGCATGGCGCGGGTTATGTCTTTGAGTGAATCGTCTTTCATGCAGGCGGATATTGGGCGCGCCGCGGGGGTTTGTCAAACGCCGGGTGCGCCCAGTTTCCTTTTCTGCGGGCGTTTGATAAAAGAACTCCATGGAATCCTCAATGCTTCTGGTTCTGGTCGGTATTTTCTGGACCACGGTGGAGGTGCTCGGCATCTGGACGGCCATTCGGGCCGTGCGCGATACCCGCACTTCTCAGGGCGCCATTGCCTGGGCATTGTTTCTGGTCACCACTCCGCTTCTGGCCGTTCCGCTCTACTGGGTGTTCGGGCGCAGCAAATTCAACGGCTACGTGGAGGCCATGCGCGCGGCCCGCGAAGACTACATGGTCATGACCGAGGGCGTGGACCGGATGCCCAGCCTGCCCTGCCCGGCGAACCGTGAGGACTCCGATCAGGCACGCTGCGTCTTCGAGCAGATCGCCACCATCCCCTACATGGGCGGAAACGAACTGGAGCTGCTCGTGGACGGCAGCCCGACGTTCGGCGCCATCTTCGAAGCCGTCGAACAGGCGGAGCACTATGTGCTGGTCCAATTCTTCATCGTCCACGACGACGGCCTCGGCGGACGCATGAAGGAACTGCTCTGCCGAAAGGCCAGAGAAGGCGTTCTGGTCCGCTTTCTCTACGACGAGGTAGGCTGCCACGCCACGCCAAGGGAGTACTGGGACGAGCTGCGCCGCGCCGGAGTGCGCGTGCACCCCTTCATGACCACCCGGGGCCGGGGCAACCGCTTCCAGCTCAATTTCCGCAATCACCGCAAGATCGTGGTGGTGGACGGCCATACGGCCTTTGTGGGCGGGCATAACGTGGGGGACGAATACATCGGGATGCAACCCTCCATCGGCCGCTGGCGGGACACGCATCTGCGCTGCTCCGGACCCGCGGTGCTCGGCGTGGAGCTGAGTTTCGCCAAGGACTGGTACTGGGCCACAGGCAAGGTTTTGCATCTCACGTGGGAGCCGCCCGAAAGGCGCGGGGATGCCGAGGTGCTGGCGGTCGGCACCAGCCCGGCGGACGACTGGGAGTCGTGTTCGCTCATGTTCGTGCGGGCCATCAACGCGGCCCAGAAGCGCATCTGGATCGCCAGCCCGTACTTCGTGCCGGACTCGGCGGTCTCCAAGGCGCTTCAGCTCGCGGCGCTGCGCGGCGTGGACGTGCGGCTGCTCATCCCTCGCAAGCCCGACCACAAGATCGTCTGGCTGGCGGGCTTCGCCGCCCTCAAGGAGCTGCACATGGACAACATCCGCGTCTACCGCTACCGGGACGGCTTCCTGCACCAGAAGGTATTTCTGTGCGATGACTGGCTGGCCGGAGTCGGCACGGCCAATCTGGACAACCGCTCCTTCCGCCTGAACTTCGAGATAACCATGCTGGTGGAGGACAAGAGTTTCTGCGCGGACGTGGAGTCCATGTTCCGCAAGGATTTCGAGAACTGCGTCGAAACCGGCCCCGCCGAGTACGATCACACGCACACCGTTTTCAAAATCCTTGTCAAAGTGGCGCGCCTGCTTTCGCCGATCCTTTAACCCTACAGCGAGGGAAGCATCCCCGCGACCCACGTCAGCAGCGGCACCAGCAACAGCGACGGCAGCAGGTTCGCGATGCGGATATCCTTGATTTCCAGAAGGATGATGCCGATGCCTGCGATGAGCAGTCCGCCGGTTGCCGAGAGCTGATCGATGATCAGCGGCGAAAGATAACTCTCCACGTATCCGGCCCCGATGGTGATCCCGCCCTGATACAGCAGCACCGGAATGGCCGAGAAGAGCACGCCGGAGCCGAAGGACGAGGCGAGGGCAATGCTGGCGAATCCGTCAAGGATGGACTTGGTGTAGAGCACCGTCGGATTGTCGCGGATGCCCTCCTCGATGGAGCCGACGATGGCGAGCGCACCGATGCAGAAGATGAGCGATGCCGAAACGAGTCCCTCCGTAAACTTGGGATTGGCCGACCCAATGCGCTTCTTGACGGCGTTTCCGAGACGCTCGAACAGCGTATCGAGCCGCACGAGCTCACCGATGATGCCGCCGAGCAGGATGCTGAACAGCACGACCAGAATGTTCTGCGCCTTGAAGGCCATCTGGAACCCGATAAGCAGCACGCAGAGGCCGAGCCCCTGAAAGACGATGGTCCTGATGCGCTCGGGGAACCTGCTGTGCAGCATGCATCCTATGAGCGAACCAACAACTATGGCCGCGGCATTGACGACTGATCCGACTGGTATCATTTCACTCTCCTTGCAGGACGCATGGCTATCACCAAGCCGCGCGAGAGACAAGCTTATTGACATTTGAACCGGGGCTCGCCTATGAATACCCACCAATCCATGCCGGGGTGGCGGAATTGGTAGACGCAGCGGACTCAAAATCCGCCGGGCTTCGGCCCTTGAGAGTTCGAGTCTCTCCCTCGGTACCAGAGATAATATGAGCCCTTGGAATCACATAAGTGACCGGGGGCTTTCTCTTTTCCACGACAGAACCGTTTGCGCCGGACTGTACACCGAATGAATGGTGTGCGAGCTCTCCATTGCCCAGCACGCGAAAGGGTGGGACATTGCCCACTCATCCTGTGGTCTGGGATTATAGCATCCGGCAACACGGCAAGGTCCTGTCGCATTTCCATCATTCCCACTTCGTGCTATGCAGGGAGTACCTGAATCGGTCAGGATAGAGGTCAGGAAGGCGTTCCTCTCTAGCCATCGGAGATATCATGGACAACAAGGTCACCCTTTACGCCCTGAGTACCTGCATCCATTGCAGAAAAACAAAGGAACTGCTTGAAGAGCTCCTCGGCCCCGACGGGTTCGACTGTATCTATACGGACCGGCTTTCGGGCGATGAACGAAATGACACGCTTCGCGAACTGCGCCGCATCAATCCGGAAGTTTCCTTTCCCACAACGGTCAGCGGTGATGACCATGTCGTCGGATTCAAGCAGGACAGAATCCGCGAGCTGCTAGACGGCTCCTGACCAAAGACGCGACCTCATCGGTGGCCAGCTCTCTGGTCATGGCTCCACGGATCAGACGAAGCCCCCGTCTTCTTCGGCCAGCACGGCCCGCCCGGACCGGCTCGGCTTGCATCACCCCGCTGCCGAGCGTGCCGACGATCCCGCGGTCGCTTCGGATTGCCTTTTTCGCACCGCGGTCGCGAGGGTCGACCCTGAGCTTTCCACCGCAGTCGCCAACAGGAGAGCCTCCCCGTCTCCAGCACCGCGCAACCAGAGGAAACAAAACCCTTTATCTAACAGCTCCGAGATTCATGAAAACACCGCTTCCCCGAGCCGGGAATCGCCGGTGTCCTGTCGTCTTTCAACCGGATCGCCAAGCCGAGCGCGCCGATCTTCAAGGCCTCGTTCACAACGGGGATCCCCTTCAGCGCTTCAATGATGCGAAACCTGACCCCGAACCGCTCGACGCTGACGAACAGATGGAGCAGCCCCTCCTTGATTCCGGCGGAGAAGTCATCCACCTCCGGCAACCCGTAGAGCGCCTCGTTGAGGTCCTCGAGCCGAAGAGCGCCCGTTCCGAAATCAAGTCCGCCGCCGATTCGCCGGATATCCGGGTCGAGCCTGCGCATGGGGCTTCCGCATCGGCACCGGCCGGGCATGATCCTCGCCATGTCCCCGGTGCGGTAGCGGATGAGCGGCATCCCCTCTGTCTGCAACGTGGTCACGACCATCTCTCCACACTCTCCGTCGGGCAGCAGTTGCCCGCCATCAGGGTCGACGATCTCGACCAGCACGTCGGCTTCGCGCAGGTGCAGGCCGCTCCCGGGCGCACATTCGACAGCGCCCCCCAGTCCGGTCTCGACCATGCCCCAATGCCGGAACACACGGCTGCCCATGGCCTCCGCAACATTCTCGACCACGGCGCGCGGCGTCACATCCCAGCACAGCAGGACGGCCCCGATCATGTCATTCGGCAGGCCACGCCGCTTCCATTCCCGGGCGACCATGTTCACGTGGGCCGACTGCCCTATGAGACAGGTCGCGCCCTCGGCCAGCAGATGGTCCACCGCCGTCCCCGAATCCCGCATCTCCCCGTGGAGGACACACCGGGCGCCCAGCGACTCGATCGCATCTGTCAGCAGATGGCCGACGCCACCGGGGCGGCCGGGTGGCATGAGCACAAATGCCTTGCCCTCCGGTCCAACGAGATTCGACATCCCGCTGGCGAAATATTCCTTCGTAGCCTCAAGGTCTTCACGGGAACAGAATACACGCTTCGGCCTGCCCGTCGTGCCCGAGCTTTTTACCGTCACGACGCATTCAAGAGCGTTCTGCGAAACGCAAAGCAACCGCTGCGGATTCTCCCTGAGCTGCTCCGAGGCAAGCATGGGCAGACGCGCGAATTCCTCGAACGATCCGACCCCGGCCCTCCCCTCGGTCCTCAGATGAGCATCATAAAACGGGCTGTTCTCCCGTGCGTGCCTGAGCAGGCGGTTCAGCCGCTCAAGCTGCCACTGCCGCAGCTGCTCCTGCGTCGGCGGAGCCGTCGGGTCGGCCCAGCCCATTCGCCGAACAAGCCATTGGTCAAGGACAGGTACCGTCATGGCATTTCCCCCGGTAGAGGGTTTCACCGTAAATGAACGTCAGGCAGCAGGCGCTGAAGGGACTCAGCCGCCTGCCTTGATCGACTACGCGGAAGCCACGCCCCTTGCCGGCCGAGTGCATCATTCTCAAGCCTCTGTCGTTCATGGTCTAACGTCCTCTCACGGCTAATCATGAGATAGTCTTCGAACCCATCGCGGACCACGCAGCCACACGGATAGGTCGACGCCGAAGCGGGATGCGAGGCAAGTCCGCTCTCCCTGCGGACCGCCCGCCTCCCCTGCCTGCGGACCTGAAGGAGCACGTTGTGAATACCAGCCTCGAGGGTGCGCCGCTCATCTCGACCGAAGCGAAGATTGAAAGAGCTCCCCATGGGCCTCGCCCGGGCCGGGACGGGAGCTCGGCAACACCTTCAGCAGAGGACCGTCGAGCTCCCATGAGTCCACAACGCCGCATTCCGCCATGAGCGCGAGGGCCTTGGCCAGCAATCCCGGGAAGATATAGCGGGACCGGTTGCTCGCTCCGCACAGCCGATGCAGGCTGGTCAGCTCTGCCCTGAACCCGCCACGAAAAATGGTGCTCGCCCCGTGCAGCCACTTGGCCAGACCGCATCGCTTGAGGTCGGCACGGGTTTCCAGAGTCATTTCGCGATACCGTGCGCAGTGCAACGCGTTCACCACACCCCTGTTAACTTCGATCCGACAGTGCTCCCGGCTCCGGTCGAGAAAGACCCGCTCGACAAGGCGAACCATGCCGCGGCGGCCTGCCTCCACGATGATCAGCGCCCCGGTGTGAAGCCGAAAGAGGCTGGAATAGACTCTATCCCTGTTGTCCTCATAGTTGCGAAGGCGCATGTCGCGAAGCAGCTTTCCGGGATCCACGTGGATTCTCCCGGTGCATTCCGGGAAAGCGGCGGTCCGCATCGCGCAGTGAAGAAGGACATCCAGGTCCCATTGATCCAGCGCCTCGCCGGTAAAGACTGTTTTCCTGTCCTTTGCCAGACCGATCAGGCGTTTATCCCGCACGAATTTTGACTTGCCCATGTAGCCTGCCGCAAAAAGGTCCGACAGCAGAAAGAGACTCAACTCCTGACGGCGAGGCGCGCTTCGGAGCTTCGGCGCTCCGAGGGGGCCGGACTCGCCGACAACGCATGGGGGGAGCGGAACGCTCGCCCCGTTGGCGCTGCCCTTATTTGACGAGTCGAACATCCTGTCCTCCGGGTAATCCGTTACAGGGCCATTCTCAGCCTTCCGTCTCCAGCAGCCTGAGCTGGATGGTGCCCGAAGTCGGCGGCAGGGCGGCCGCAAGTCCTCTTGGCGACGCCAGCCTCTCGCTGTTGACGCAGACCTCGTCCAGCTCCGCGAAAAACGAGTCCGGGCGCCGGAACATCAGGGATCGGAAACGCTCCATGGGAAACCGGACCCCATGCCGAAGGAAATCCCGCGCCAGATCTCTGGCGAGCAGGTTGAACAGCTTGACGGTCACGAGGCATCGTCTTCCTTCCTCTTCCTCGCCGTTTTGCGCTTCATCCTCATGGCTGATCGAATGTCGCATCTTGGCGAAAAAGCCCTGCTTGCGCATGGCGGCCCCCACCAGCCCCGGCATGGCCGCCGACAGGGCCAGCCTGTCGTTTTCATGCAGTGTGGCCGTGTCGACATCGTCCACGGACTTGCCGTTGAGAAAAATAGTCTGAATTTTCTTTTCCGTATAATCCCCGCACAGTTCCAGCTGGATGCACAGGAACTCACGGATGCTGCAGCCGGGGACGCAGGACACCTGAAATCCCTCCTGCAAAACGAGCTCGAACATCTGCGGCCTTGCGGTCCTGAACTCCACAAGCGTCACGCCCTTTCCCATGTCTCCCTGTCGTTGGTCATCCATATCCGCCGCCATCCTCGTTGCTTCGTTCCGGGAGCAGTCCCCGTCCCGGATGCGGGGCATCCGGGACGGGGAGGGTCAGAGGTTGTCAGAAGGCGTGAACGTTATCCAACTCCTCGGCGGGAACATCGAAAACCACGCCGTGAGGCTTCAGGGGTTCCCGTGAGAAGTAAGAAGGCAGTCTGTCGTGCTCCTTGGTGAAACCGGCCGCCGCGTTGAACTCGCGCTCCATGGTGAGGATGGCCTTGCCCAGCTCGACGACGCTCTCGCCGGTGAGGTCGGTTCCGAGCATGCCGTTGATGGTCTCCACCATGGCGTCGAAGGTCTCCTGCTGATCCAGAATCGCGAAGGCCACAAAGAGGCAGAAACCGGTGGAGTCCAACGCGGCCGTGGCGATCTGCAGATTGCGGGAGATGTCGGCCTGCCCTTCGTGGGAAAGGGGGTCTATGTCTCCGCCGACCTTCAGGATGTTGGGAGCGACGGCATACCCTGCGGTATGGTCGGCGCCCTGCGTGGAGGTGGCATACGTGACGCCGATGCCCTTGACCGCGCGCGGATCGTAGGCGGGCATGGCCTGCCCCTTGACCACGGGCGCGCGTTCGATGCCGAAGCAGCGGGCCGTAGTGGCGGCACCGGCACCGAGAATCCGGCCGAGCGGCGTGCCCTTTCCGGCCTCTTCCACCAGACGGACGGCGCCCTCGGCGTCACCGAATTTGATGACCCCGGCATCCATGGCCACACCGATGGTGACCCCCATTTCGATGGTGTCGAACCCGTAGTTGTCATCCATGAAGTCGAGCTTGGCGACGGCATCGAGGTCCTTGATGCCGCAGTTTCCACCATGGGCCCAGACGGTCTCGTATTCGGGCTGCTTGGTCACGAAGTTGCCGTCCTTGTCATAGAAGGTGCCGGAACACTGGATTCCGCAGCCGCGATGGCACCCGTGCGTGGAGGATCCTGCGCCGCCGCGCTCGTCCTCGAGGGTCGCCTGCGTCTCTCCGCTGAGGTCTGCGGCCCCTTCGTAGCGGCCCTCCTTGAAATTGTAGGTGGGGTACCCGCCCGCTTCGTTCAGGACGTTGGTCAGCACGTTGGTGCCGTAGGTCGGCAGCCCCTGACCGGTGACGCCGTGCTGCTTGAGCCCTTCGACGAAGGTGCGGTTGGCGGCCTTGAACTTTTCCGGATCGACCGGCTTGCGGATCTTGGTTCCGCCGGGGTCGACGACTATCGCCTTGACGCCCTTGGAGCCCATGACCGCGCCGACGCCGCCGCGACCCGCGTGACGGGTGGGACGAAATTCGGGATCGGTCACCGCGATGGTGGAGTTGGACATCCTCATCTCGCCGGCGGGACCGATGGAGATGACGGCGACGCCGTCCCCGTGGACGTCCTTGAGCTTGTCGCACAGGTCGTAGTTGGGGAGCATGGCGAGGCTGTTGTCAGTCTCCAGCGTCACGCCGTCGGTGTTGATGGTGATCTTGTACAAGTCGGAGCCGGTGTGCTCCCCTTCGATGACAATGGCGGCGATGCCGAGCCGGCCGAGGTACTGAGCGGCCTGCCCGCCGGCATTGGCTTCCTTGATGCCGCCGGTGAGCGGGCTCTTGCAGCCCACCGAGAGGCGGCCGGATGTGCTGGCGGCCGAGCCGGACACCAGACCGGGAGCGATAACGAGCTTGTTCTCCGGGCCGAGGGGGTGGCAGGTCGGCGGCACTTCGCCGCAGACAATGGCCGAGGTGAGCGCACGCCCGCCGAAGCCCGCGTACTGCCCGAGCGTCTCTTCCGTGACCGTGGGACCGCCGTCGGCCCCGACATTGATTCTGATCACTTTGTCCATCTGATCCTCCTGATAGGTTATCGAATGCCGGTCGCCGCACGGGAATCCGCCGTACAAATTCGCTGGATATACAACGGGGCGCGCCAACCGCCCTTACGACACTTACGTTTTCATTTTCGCACTCATTCTGCTGAGTTCCCTGAGATGCCTGCGCTCTTCCTCGTAGCACTGCTGGACGACGTACTTCTCCGAAGCGGGCACCAGCTCCATCATCTCCATGAAGAAGAGCATGGTGTCCTTCTCGAAGCTCATGGCCATCTTGAGGACGTCCGCCTCGCTGTCGGCCCGCTCCATGAACTTCCTGCCCAGGTCACCGAACAGCATGTGCGACTCGATGAGCGCCTCGAGGTACTGCATGTACTCTTCCTGCGTCGCCCAGGCGGGCATCTCCACCCTGCCGAGCCGGTCCAGCATGCTGCGGAACACTTCCTCGTGTTTGGTCTCTTCGTCGGCGAGATGCGTGAATATGTCCCTGATCTCGCTGCTCTTGGCCTTCTGTGCGGCCAGCATGTAGAATTCCCGACCTTTCTTCTCGATCTCTATGGCGACGTTCGCTATTTCATTCGCTCTGAAAAAATGAGCCATTTCATACCCCGTTATGCTGACCTGAGTTGTTGTCGTTCAAGCAGAGCCGCCTTTGGTACGGCCGCTGCCTTCGCCGGTTTCCGCTACAGTTCGTTGGGCAGCGCCTTCAGCTGCTCGTAGGTATAGACCGGACCGTCCACGCAGACGTAGCTGCCGCCGATGTTGCAACGCCCGCAGATTCCCACGCCGCATTTCATCCTTTTCTCCAGAGTGGTGATTATCTGGTCGTCCTTGAAGCCGAGCTTTTGCAACGCCTGAAGGGTGAACTTGATCATGATGGGAGGGCCGCACGTGATGGCGACCGTATTCTTGGGAGAAGGCTCCATCTCCAAAAGCACGTTGGGAATGAGCCCCACCGAATGTTCCCACCCTTCCGCTTCGGAATCGATGGTCAGCACGGTCTTCATGTCGTCTCGCTCGAGCCACTCGGGCAGCTCGTACTGAAAGGCCATGTCCTGCGGAGACCTGGCACCGTACAGCACGGAGATATCACCGTAGTCATCGCGGTTGTCGAGCATGTAGAGCAGCAGCGTTCTCAAGGGGGCCATGCCGATGCCGCCGCCGACGAAAACTACGTCCTTGCCCTTGAGCTCCTCGTACGGGAACCAGTTGCCCAGCGGAGCACGGACGCCGATCTCGTCACCTGCTGACAGGGCGTGCAGTTTGGCGGTGACCTCTCCCGCCCGCATGACGCTGAACTGCAGGTAGTCCATGCGGGTCGGCGGGGAGTTGATGACAAAGGTCGACTCGCCGGTCCCGAAAACGGAAAGCTGGCCCACCTGTCCGGGCTGGAAGGTGAAATTCTTCATCGCCTCTTCATTGTTGAGGACCACGCGGAACGTCTTGATGGTGGGCGTCTCCTGAATGGTCTCGGTAATGGTGGCCACTGCGGGGAGATATGGATTCGGCGCTTGTGTCATTGTCATTCCCTGTGAATGTTAGCCTTCCGGTTGCGGAACCGGGGTGGCGATGGCGTTCAGCACGATGGCCCTGATATCCACGGAAGCCGGACAGCTCTTGATGCAGCGACCGCAGCCGCAGCAGGCGACGTTGCCGCCGTGCAGCGACGGGTAGTAGCTGAACTTGTGTCCGACCCTGTTCTTGAGGCGGTGCGCCTTTGTCGGCCTGGGGTTGTGCCCGCTGGCCTCCATCGTGAACAGGCTGGACATGCAGTTGTCCCACGTCCGCAGCCTCACCCCTTCATGGCCGAACTGTTCGTCCGTGATGTTGAAGCAGTAACAGGTGGGACAGAGATATGTGCAGGTGCCGCAGCTGATGCATTTTGCGGACTGGGCTTCCCAGAACTCGGCATCATCGAAATGCGCCAGCAGCCGTTCCTGTGCGGCGGAAAGCTCGGGCGGCTCTCCCATGGCTTCCTCCGCAGCGCGCCTGACCGCCTCCGCGTTCTCGCTCTGTGCCTCGGAGGCCTCGGGGAGCCCTCCCAGCAGTTTCCCGCCCCTGTCTGTCAGGGGGGCAAGCACGTAGCCGCCTTCGACGGGGGTCATCAGGACATCGGAACCGCCGGTTGCGGCAGGCCCGCCGCCGACCCAGTTGCAAAAGCAGGTAGTGGCGGGCTTCTCGCAGACCAGGCTCACGAACAGCGTCTGCTCCCGCCGATGGAGATAGTTGAGGTCCTTGACGCGCTCGGAGTCGTACACGCGGTCAAAGGTGAAAAAGCCGGAGGCATCGCAGGGACGCCCGCCCACCACTACCGTGGGCGCGCCCCCCATCTTTTCGGTCACCTCGACTTCCACGCGACCGGGGGTTTCGGGGTCCTTGTTGTATTCAAAGGTGAGCAGGGCCTCGCACTGCGGAAAGACGGCCTCCTTGGGAGATTTGGTCGGACGGACATCGAGCGCCACGGGCCGGGACTCCTCGAAGGGTTGGAAGACGACGGCATCGCCCTCCCGCCTCGGCACAAGGGTGCGGTACTGCTCCGACACCGATGCCAGCCAGGAACCGAGTTCGCTTGTAGCGATGAACTTGTCAGCCATTACCAGCCTCTCTCGTTGATATTCTCTTCTTCAACCCTGAAGGAAAGCAGCGGGGGATTTCCGTCGATGAGGGTTCCGGCCTTGTAGTCGAAGAGGTCGTTGATCTCCTTGTTCATCTTTCGGCGCAGAAGCAGCAGCGGAATGGCAACGGGGCAGGCGCGCTCGCATTCGCCGCACTCGGTACAGCGACCGGCGAGGTGCATGGTGTGGATCATCTGGAACAGCCACTTGTTCTGCACCGAATCCTCCTGAGTCATCCAGTGAGGGTCACGGCTCTGGGCCACGCAGTGGTCCCGGCAGACACACAGGGGACAGGCGTTGCGACAGGCGTAGCAGCGCACGCAGCGGTCCATGACGTTGAGCCAGTGATTCATCTTGTCCTCTTCCGGCTTCGTCTCGAAGGCTTCCACGTCGGCGTAGTCGTCTTCGGCCTGCCCGGTAACGGGCTCGCCGATGAAGACGTCCGAGAGGAGCGCGCTGTGATACTGGCAGCGCCCGCATTTCTCGGCGGCCACTTCCGTCAGCCCGAAGGAGTGCCTTTCCCCGTTGCTTGTGACGGTGAGAGAGTCTTCGGACAGTTCGACATTCTCCACGTAGTCGAGCGTGCCGAGCCGGCGGGCTATCTCCCTGACCGAGACCACACCGGTGCACGGCAACCCGAACACGGTGACGTCCTCTCTATTGATGAGCTTTTCCTGAAGCAGCTGGATGACGGAACGGCTGTCGCACCCCTTGACCACCACCCCGACCTTTCTGCCCTTGAGCCCGGTCAGATAGGTCGCGAGATTGTGCACGCACAGCGGATTCCAGATCAGCCGGTCCACGTCCTCCGGCCGGCGCATGAACAGCGGCGCGGCGCGCAGGGAATCAAAGCCCTGCTCCCAGCCGATGACCACATCCAGCTCGGGCAGCTTGTCCTTGATCTGTTGTTTCAACTCTTCCAAATGCTGCATTGATTCACTCCGTAAAGAACCGGTTACACGGCCCTTGCGGCCAGAGCCTTGGCCTGAGCCAGCATGCTCTCGTCGATTCGGGGGGCGGGGCCGAGTTCGTGGATGCGTTCCGTGAACTTCGTGACCACGGTCTTCCACTTCTGCCCTTCGGAAGCGGAGACCCAGGTGTATTCAAAGCGACGCTCGTCGATGCCGAGGATGGGCAGGAACCGCTTCAGGATCTCCAGTCGGCGACGGGCGTAGAAGTTGCCTTCGCTGTAGTGGCAGTCGCGGGGGTGACAGCCGGAGACCAGCACGCCGTCGGCGCCGCTGACCAGACTCTTCATCACGAACAGCGGATCGATGCGTCCGGAGCAGGGGACCCTGATGATGCGCAGGTCCGTGGGCTGCTGAAAACGTCCGACACCGGCCGTGTCCGCGCCGCCGTAGGAGCACCAGTTACAGAGAAAGCCGACTATTCGTAATTCTGCTGCATCGACTGCTGACATAAGGCGTTGACCTCCGCGAGGATCTGATTGTCGGTGAAATGCTGCAACTGGATGGCGCCCTGCGGGCAGGTGGAGGTGCAGATGCCGCACCCCTGGCAAATGGTTTCGATGACGTTGGCCTTGGGCTGCCCGCGGAAATCGATTTCCTCAATGGCGCCGAAGGGGCAGGTCTCGATGCACTTGCCACATCCGATGCACCGCTTGATGTCCACTTCCGATATCTGGGGATCGCTCTCAAGCTGGTCTCTGGAAAAGAGCGACAGCACCTTGGCCGCGGCGGCGCTGCCCTGCCCCACCGAGGACGGGATGTCCTTGGGACCCTGACACGCTCCGGCAAGGTAGACCCCGGCGGTGTTGGTTTCCACGGGCCGGAGCTTGGGATGGCTCTCCATGTAGAAGCCGAAGGAGTCGTAGGAGATGCGGAGCTTCTCGGCCAGCTGGGGAGCTCCCTCGGCAGCTTCGGCGCCCACGGCAAGGACCACGAGGTCCGCTTCGACCTCGACGGCGCCGCCCATGAGGGTGTCCGCCCCGCGAACCACGTAACGGTCGCCTTTGGGATAGACCATGGAGACGCGGCCTCGGATGTACTTGGTCTCGTATTCCTCGATGGCGCGGCGGGTGAACTCGTCGTACTGCTTCCCCGGAGCCCGGATATCCATATAGAAGACGTAGGATTGCGACTCGGGCAGGTGGTCCTTGGTAAGGATGGCCTGCTTTGCCGTGTACATGCAGCAGAAGCCGGAGCAGTACGGGCGCCCGACGCTCTTGTCTCTGGAGCCGACACACTGAATGAAGACGACGTTTCGGGGTTCCTTTCCGTCAGAGGGACGTTTGATGTGGCCACCGGTGGGACCTGACGCCGAGAGCAACCGTTCGTATTGAAGTGAGGTTATTACGTCGGTATATCGGCCGCCCCCGTACTCTCCATAGCGAGTGTAATCGAACAGATCGTAACCGGTAGCCACAACAACTGCGCCCACGGATTCGACAGTCGTCTCATCCGTTTGCTCAAACCGAATGGCCTGAGTGGGACAAATTTTTTCGCAGACACCGCACTTGCCCTTGGTGAGCTTGATGCAGGAGTCCGCACTGATCGACGCCTTTTTCGGGATCGCCTGCGGGAACGGGATGTTGATCGCCGTGGTGGTCCCGACCCCTTCGTTGAAGATGTCGTGCGTCTTCTTGCTGGGACACTTCTCCATGCACAGCCCGCAGCCGGTACAGGCCTCCCAGTCCACGTATGCGGCCTTTCGGTTCAAATCCACCGTGAAGTTGCCCACATACCCGCTGACGCCCACCACCTCGGTGCTGGCGTAAAGCGTAATGTTCGGATGCTGGGAGACATCCACCATCTTGGGTCCCAGAATGCAGCTGGAACAGTCGATGGTGGGAAACGTCTTGTCCAGCTTGGACATCTTGCCCCCGATGGACGACGTCTTCTCCACCAGAATGACTTCCAGCCCGCCGTCGGCACAGTCGAGGGCGGCCTGTATTCCGGCGACGCCGCCGCCAATGATCATGACGCGCTTGTTGATGTCGAACTTCTTGGGGGTGAGATTCCTGTTGCGGCTCAGCTTCGCGGCGGCCATGGAGACAAGGTCGACGGCCTTGCGGGTGTTGGCCTCCGTGTCCTTGCCGATCCAGGATACGTGCTCGCGGATATTGGCCATCTCGAACATGTACCGGTTGAGACCTGCCCGCTCCACGGCCCTGCGGAAGGTGGGTTCATGCATCCTCGGGGTGCACGAGGCCACGACGACGCCATCCAGCCCGTGTTCCCCGATGGCTTCGATGATGCCCTCCTGCCCCGGCTCGGAGCAGGCGTACATGGTGTCGCTGGCATAGGCCACGTCGGGCATCTTCTGCGCTTCGGCGGCCACTGTCGCGACATCCACGGTACCGGCGATATTGCTGCCGCAATGGCAGACGAAAACACCTATCTTCATGCTACTGCTGCTCCTTGAGGTTCCGCTCTTCAGGATGCCGACCGGCGCACTTCATCCATTTTCCGAAACGCCTCGGACGGAGAGACGATCAGCTTGTCCAGCATCAGGCTCTCCTCTCCCATTCCCAGAGCCTTGCCGATGAGCTGGGTGTAGTAGAACACCGGCATCCGATGCTTGGCTTTGTGGGCCGAGTTGATCTGCTTCTGCCTGAGGTCGAGGTTCATCTGGCACAGGGGGCAGGCAGTGACCATCGCGTGGGCACTGACGTCCTCGGCGAGATCGAGAAGTTTCCCCGAGAGCTTCATGACCATGTCTTTGCGGGCCACACCGAAGGAGGCGCCGCAGCACTCGACCTTCAAGGGGAAAGGCGCGACGTCCGCACCCAGCGCCGTCATGAGTTCGTCCATGGCGACCGGGTTTTCACAGTCGTCGAAGTCCATGACCTCGGGCGGACGATTCATGATGCAACCGTAGTACGGCGCAAGGCGCAGTCCGGCGAGAGGCTCGGTCACTTTCTCCGCAATGGCTGCCGGACCGATTGTTTCGGAAAGGACCTGAAGGACCGACATGATTGGAAGTCGGTTCTCCACGGGGCCGTCCAGCAGCCGCTCGACCCTTGCCTTGAACGCTTCGTCCTTCATGCGGTGACCGGCCGTCTTGAGGTTGGTCAGACAGCTGGGGCACGGAGTGATGATGCCGTCCACGTCCAGACTTTCGGCCTGAAAGATGTTTCGTGCGGACAGTGCGCAGGACAGGGCGTGGTCCACGGTGTGGGCCGGAGTGGATCCGCAGCAGCTCCAATCCGGGACATCCACCAGCTCGATGCCCAGCTCCCGGCAGACGGCACGGGTGGAACGGTCGTACTCCATCGAGGTGCCCAGCCCGGAGCAGCCGGGATAATATGCGTAGGTGCCACTCACGACTCACGCTCCTCATTGTAGCGTTTGAAGATCTTCGCAACGCTCTCCCTGCCGACGATGGGATGCGGCTTGAAGCTCAGCTTTCCCTTGGGGAGCATGTCCCTGCCCAGATCCGCGTCGGTCAGGACACGGCCGGTCTTTGCAATGTATCTGGCGACCAGCCCCATCTCGAAGACGCGGCCGTGCTTCTCCACGGAGTCGAGGAAGCTGTCCCAGAACGTCTTGACCTCTCGCTCGGGGGCATAGCCCGCCCTGCGCGCCATGTGCCGCAGCACGTCCATGATGCGCGCCACGTCGATGCTGTTGGGGCAGCGGGTGGTGCAGGACTCGCAGGTGGCACACAGCCACAGCGATCGACAGGAGAGTATCGTTTCCTTCTGCCCGGCCTGCAGGAGCCGCATGATCTGGCTGACAGGATAGTCGTAAAAGGAGGAATACGGGCAGCCTGCCGTGCAGTTCCCGCATTGATAACAGAGGCTTGCCTTCTGTTCGCTTTCCTTCTCCACTTCGGCGATGAACATCTCGTCGCAGGAGTCTTTGAGAGATACTGTCTTCATAGAACTGTCCGCATCGTTGAAGGTGAACATCCCTGTCATGAAACACATGCCGGACCTGCGCGCTTCCGGCCGTGCCGCCCGGCCGCGGCCCGGGGAAGGGTGAGGCTTCCCCGGGCCGTGCTCGGCTTTACAGGGCTGCGGTGTAGATGGCGGTGACGTCCTCGTCCGTGGGGCAGCGCGGGTTGGTGAAACCGCACGCGTCCTTCTGGGCGTTGGCGGTCATGATCGCGATGTCTTCGGCCTTGACGTCCTTGCCGTAACGCTTGCCGAGTTCGATCAGGCCGGAGGGGATGCCGACGTCGCAGGAAAGCTGCTTGATGGCATCGAGAGCCAGTTCGGCACCGGCGCGCGGGGACAGGCCTTCAACATTTTCGCCCATGATCTCGGCCATCTTGACGAAGCGATCGACCTTGGCGATGAGGTTGAACTGCTCGACGTGGGGCAGGAGGATGGCATTGCATTCGCCGTGCGGGAGGTCGTAGAAGCCGCCCAGCTGGTGAGCCATGGCGTGGACATGCCCCAGAGAGGCGTTGTTGAAGGCCATGCCTGCGAGATACTGGGCAAAGCACATGCCTTCGCGGGCTTCGATGTCCTGGCCGTTGGCGACGGCGGCGCGAAGATGCTTGAAGATAAGCTCGATGGCCTTTTCGGCGCAGGCGTCGGTCATGGGGGTGGCGATGGTGGAGACGTAAGCTTCCACGGCGTGGGTCAGGGCGTCCATGCCGGTCGCGGCGGTCAGCGCGGGGGGCATGCCGACCATCAGCAGCGGGTCGTCAAGAGCGATGCCGGGGGTGACGCGCCAGTCCACGATGGCCATCTTAACCTTGCGGGAAAGATCGGTGATGATGCAGAAGCGGGTCATTTCGGAGGCGGTACCGGCGGTGGTGTTCACCGCAACATAAGGCGGCATCGGGTTGGAGGACTTGTCCACGCCTTCGTAGTCGTGAATGGTGCCGCCGTTGGAGACGACCAGACCGATGCCCTTGCCGCAGTCATGCGAGGAGCCGCCACCCAGAGTGATCAGGCTGTCGCACTTGCCCTTCTTGTAGACTTCCACGCCTTCTGCAACGTTGGCGTCGGTCGGGTTGGGGATGGTCTTGTCGTAGACTTCGTACTGGACTTTGGCGCCGTCGAGGATGTCGGTGATCTGCTTCAGGATGCCGGTGGCGACGATACCGGGGTCGGTAACGATCAGGGGCTTCTTGCCGCCGAGGGCCTGAATCTTCTCGGGGATTTCCTTCGAAGCACCGATGCCGATGAGGGTCACACTGGGAATGAAAAATCCGTTCACCTGTTCACGTACTGCCATGGCACGACTCCTTAAGCTTTCTCAGTCACAATTGACTATTGGAATGAACGTAACTGCCCCCTCCTTAGGCAACCGCCGTGCCAAACAGCAAAGAGACGCTATTCCAGCTAGTTGCAATAAAATCTTCAATTTTCTAAACCCAAAAAGGCACCCCTCCTGACTCCTAGAGACACACGGCGTACCCGCTGGCGGCCATCTCTCCAAAAAAGCACAACAATATTAGCAATTTACCATCTGTATCATTTTGATACACGATATCAGGCAATTGTGTCACTTTCGCCCATATGCCCGAGTGGGCATACTAAGACAAACCACTTTTTTTGTTTTGGCAAACGTTTCATCCAAAACAAAAAAGCGCCGCCTTGTGTGGCGACGCTGTTCATGCGCTTTCGGCATCCGTCCGATCGGAAAATACCGATCCGGGTTATCCATCCAGACCGTATTTCTCAATCTTGCGATAAAGCGTTTTCCTTCCGATGCCGAGGACCTCGGCGGCCTTCTGCTTGTTCCCCTCATAGATGGAAAGGACCCGGGCTATGTGATCGAGCTCCATGGCCTCAAGAGACATCGGGCGAGCGTCGGTGCAGCCGCACCCGTTCTCCAAAAGCTCCTTGGGAAGGCAGTTTTCGGTAATGGCCCGGCCGTCCGACAGGATGAGCGCCCGTTCGAGGACATTGCGCAGTTCACGCACGTTCCCCGGCCAGTCGTAGCTCAACAGCCGCTGCAGGGTCTTCTCCGGCAACGAAACAGGCGTGCGGCCCTTGGTCAGGAGGGAGAGGAAGTGCTCGACGAGCAGCGGCAGGTCCTCCTTGCGCTCTTTGAGTTTCGGAATGTGTATCTGAAATACATTGATGCGATGAAACAGGGCCTCGTTGAACGTCCCCTCCTCGACGGCCTTGGCGAGATCGCGGTTGGTGGCGAACAGAAACCTGACGTCGGCCCTGCGCTCCTTGTTTTCCCCCATGCGCCGATACGTCTTCGTCTCCAGCAGACGCAGCAGGGATGCCTGAACGTCTTCGGGCAGGTCGCCGATCTCATCGAGAAACAGGGTTCCCTTGTGAGCGACCGAGATCAGCCCTTCATGGGCCTCAGAAGCTCCGGTGAACGCCCCCTTCTTGTGACCGAACAGCTCGGAGCGGACCATCTCGCGGTGAAGCATGGCGCAGTTCTTCACGATGAGCGGCTGCGCCGACCGCCTGCACCGGCTGTGGATCGCCCGTGCGACCACGTCCTTACCGGCCCCGCTCTCACCCGTGATCAGGACCGGGACCTCGGAATCGGTGAGTTTGTCTATGAGGAACTTGATCTCCTGAATGGGGGCGGACCGGCCGATAAGGTTGTACCAGCCGACCCTCGCGTCCTGCGTGTGTCTGAGTCCCCGGTTCTCCCGCTGCAGGCAGACCCGCTGGTATGCGCGCTCGATGACGACCTCCAGCCTGTCCAGCTTGAAAGGCTTGGTGATGTAGTCGCCGACTCCCATCCGCATCGCCTCGACAGCGTTGTCGATGTCGCCGTGTCCGGTGATGAGGATGATCTCGACATCCTGAATCGCCATCTTGAACTCGGAAAACAGGTCGAGACCGTTGGCGTCCGGCAGCCGGATATCAAGAATGATGACATCATACTGCTGTTTCCCGATGAGCTGACGGGCGGTCCGGGCGTCCTCCGCCGTATGAACCACCCGCTCTCCGCTGCCGAGCTCGTTTTCCAGAAGTTTTCGTATGCTTTGCTCGTCATCCACGACGAGCACGTAATATGGAGCCTGCATTCAGTTCTCTATGTCTTCTGTTGGATGGGGAGAGTCACGGTGAAGCAGGAGCCTTCGCCTTCCACGCTCCTGACGCCTATCTCCCCGTTGTGGTCCTTGACTATGCCGTAGCAGGTGGACAGCCCGATACCTATTCCCTTGCCCGCCGACTTGGTCGTGAAGAACGGATCGAAGAGCCGGTTCCTGATGTCCTGAGGGATGCCGCTCCCCGAGTCTTCCACCTCGATCACTATCAAGTCGTCACCCTTGATGAACGACCTGATGGTGATGGCGCCCTTTTTCCCGTCCATGGCGTCAGCCGCGTTGGTAAGAAGGTTCAGCACGACCTGATTGAGCCGCGGTTCGTCCGCGTAGATGAGCGGCAGGTCGTCGCTCAACTCCAGTTCAATGGCGAGCTTTCGCGATTTCTTCAGGTGATAGCCGAGAATCGTCAGGGTTTCCTTTATGACGTCGTTCAAATTGACGAAGCCGAAAACCGACGTCTCCGGGTGTCCGAAGTTCAACAGGCTACGGACTATCTTCTGACACCTCGAACACTCCTTGAGGATGGTCTCGGTATATTCGCCGAACTCGCGGGCGACCTCCTCCGGCATGGCCCCGGCATGTTTCCTGAGCCTTCGCTGGATGCCTTCGGCATAGCCCGAGATGGCCATGAGCGGATTGTTGACCTCGTGGGCGATGCCCGTGGACAGCGTCCCCACCGTGGCCATCTTCTCAGCCTGATAATATTTGGCCTGAAACTCCTTCTCGGTCGTCACGTCGCGCTTGAAAATGAGCACCCGGTTGGCGCCGCCCGGTGTCTTCAGAGGCGATGCGATCATCTCGAACTGACGGTTGCAGCCGTCAATCTTGAACACGGCCGTTTCCTTGCAGACGGAGTTCGTCGATATGGAGCGAAAGGCCGGGCATTCCGGGCAGGCATCCCCGGTATCGCGGAACAGCTCATGGCAGTGTTTCCCGATGGGGTTGCCCTCCGGGAACAGGTTGTGAAATTCGTTGTTGACCGAAATGATTTTCAAATCCTCGGACAGGACCATCATGACGTCGGTGATGCCGTCGATGATGGCCGCTATCTCGCGACGCTGATCCTCCAGCTCGATGTTGGACTGCTGAAGCTCCACCACCGTCTGCTGAAGCTCCTGAAAGAAGCCGAGCTTCGAGTGCTCTATGCCTATGAGGTCGCTCAGGGTGGTCGGCGCCATCACCACGCCTCCTCGCAGACGGACACGAGGTCCTTGGCCGATGCGGGCCGCGGATTCGTCAGATGACATGCGTCGTGCGTCGCCATATTGCAGATATGCATCAGGTCCTCTTTGTTCGGCACCAGCTTTTGCAGCCGAGTGTTGAGCTGCAACTCGGCAAACCACTGCTCGAGACGCTCGATGCCCATCATGGCGGCGTCCCTGTCCGATCCGCCGCTCGAACCGGTGACCAGCCGCCCGATCTCTCCCATCTTCGACATGCACGAAGGCAGGTTGTACCGCATGACGGACGGCAGCAGAGTGGGATGCACCCAGCCGTGAAGGACGTCGCACAGGCCGCCAAGGGCGTGCGCCAGAGCGTGCAGATCGCCCAGCCCGGCATTGCTGAAGGCCATTCCGGCTGAAGTGCTCGCTATGGAGAGCTGTTCGAGCGCCTGAATGTCCTTTTCCTCTGCGGCCGGCTCCAGATTCGTTATGATCGACTGGATCGCGTTCCGGGCGTGCAGATCCGTGAATGGTGAGGCGAGCTTGGACACGTAGGACTCGATTGCGTGCGCCAGAGCATCGACTCCGGCCGCAAGGATGAGGCTCCTGTCCTGTGTCACGAGAAGCTGTGGGTCCACAATCGAGATGCTGGGGACAAGTGAGCGACTGATTATGGACATCTTAACCCGGCGTTCCATGTCGGTGATGATGCAGAACTGGGAAATATCGGAGCTGCTGCCGGCCGTGCTCGGTATGAAAATCATGGGCGGCAACGGGCGCATGATCCTGTTGGCGCCTTCGTAGTCCTTGATCTCCCCGCCGTTGCCCACGATGGTGGCTATACCCTTGGCGGCATCCATCGGACTTCCGCCGCCCAGAGCGACGACAACGTCGCACTTCCCTTCGCGGTAGATTTCAACGCCTTCCTGAACCTGCTTGTCCCGCGGATTGGAATTCACGTCACTGAAATACACGCAGTCAAGGTCATTGGCCCGAAGCATCCCCTTGACCAGCCCGACCCAGCCGGAGTCTTCCACCCCCTGATCGCTGACAAAGAAGACCCTTTGTGCGCCCACTCGCTTGGCACACTGAGGCAAATGCGTGATGGACCCTCGGCCGAAAATGACGTCAGGTATGGCAAACTTCGTGCTGAGCATAAATCACCCCCTCAAGTGTCTCCTGCACATCCAGTGAACCAGTGTGGAACGGCAACACCCACGCCCTCTATCAGCAAAGAGGTTTGACACCTACCTTTCCGATCGCCCGCAACAAAGATTCCCCATGCCAGTGAACATCCGAACGTACATACAACAGCTCATGACCGCCAAGCTCATGAAGATGCAAAACCCTATCAACAGCAGATGAAGCGCATCCCCTCAATGCCTGAACGGAACTGCCGGTCAACACCAATCATCCGCGGCCACTTCGCTTTCGTTAGTGCAAGAGTATTTTCCTATCATAAAGGTAAGGATTCCACTTGCGCCCATCCCTGTCAACGTCGCTTTCGAGGCGCATTTTCACAAAAATGAAATCCAGAGCCATGCACCTGTCCTCGATGTGCTTGAATCAACAGGAAAATAACAACAGCATATAAAACCATATTCTCGAAGAAATCCACTAACACGGACTTACGCAGAACCAGACACGGGATATCGACTCGTCGGGGAATCCGAAGCAGCCAACCGTACAGACAATGCCCCGACAAAATAAAACGCCTGACCGAGACTCATTGCTTCTTCTCCCATAGGTATGGTTTTGGAAGGCGAGAGTATGACAAAATCCTCCCTCACCGCTCTGCCCTTTTTTCCACCACGCCGCTGGTCCCTGCTTTGACGACTTTGACGATGTCATCGATTTTACCTTTCTTGACCGTCTGATTGCCTGCTTCGTTTAATGCCGCAGTTGCTCCGCCAAGCAGCAACCTTGACGCGACGCCTTCACCCAATGTGCTCGCCGCGCCTGTAGCAGATCCCAAGCCAACAGATTTGGTTCCTCCGGCTAAAGCGTACTTCACTTTAGCCGGATGAACCAAAAAAGGCGGGGCCCCGTCTGGGACCCCGCCACGTATAGCTTCTCGGAGTGGTCGGTTAGCGCCCGCAGCACTTCTTGTGCTTGCGCCCGGACCCGCACGGGCACGGATCGTTGCGGCCGACCTTTGGTTCCTTGCGGCGAACCGGCTTCTGGTCCTTCTCTTCCTCGCCGCCGGAGTATTCCAGCTCTTTATCGGAGCCGTGCTGGAACTCGTCCTCGCTCACTTCGGCCTGAATCCGCAGGTGCGAGAAGGCGCGCATGGCGTTTTCCTTGATGGTGAAGATCATCTCCTGGAACAGGTTGAAGCCTTCGCGCTTGTATTCCTGCTTGGGGTCCTTCTGGCCGTAACCGCGCAGGCCGATGCCGTCGCGCAGGTGGTCCATGTTGAGCAGATGCTCCTTCCAGTTGCGGTCCAGCGTATCCAGCAGGAAGTAGCGCAGAATCTCCTCGTAATGATCCGGAGCGGACGCCCTGAGCTCCGCGAGGATCTGCTTCACCCACTGGTGCGCCTGCTCCATGCTCGGCAGGCCGCCCTCGCGGAAGTCCTCGAAACGGGAGAAGTTGAATATCTCGTCCAGCCGCTTGCGGACGGTGTCGAGCTCCTCCTCATCCATATCCTTGGCATCGAGCGCCGGGGAGAGGTACTCTTCGAGCAGGTCGTCGGCATATTCGAAGACCACGCCCTCCGTGGACTCCTTGCTCATGAGTTCACGACGCAGGGTGTAGACCACCTCGCGCTGCTGATTCATGACGTTGTCGAAGTCAAGCAACTGCTTGCGGATCTCGAAGTTGTGGTTCTCCACGCGGCGCTGGGACTTCTCGATGGCGTTGGAAACCATCTTGTTCTCGATGGCCTCCCCTTCCTTCATTCCCAGCTTGCCCATGACGTTCTGCAGCTTGTCCGAGCCGAACAGGCGCATGAGGTCGTCATCGAGCGCAAGGTAGAAGCGCGAGGAGCCCGGGTCGCCCTGACGGCCGGAACGGCCTCGCAGCTGGTTGTCGATGCGGCGGGATTCGTGCCGCTCGGTGCCGATGATGTGCAGGCCGCCGAGTTCCTTGACGCCTTCGCCGAGCTTGATGTCGGTACCGCGCCCCGCCATGTTGGTGGCGATGGTCACGCGGCCGACGTGACCGGCCTCGGCCACGATCTCGGCTTCCTTGTCGTGCTGCTTCGCGTTGAGCACGTTGTGCGGCACGCGCAGCTTCTTGAGCATCCCGGAAAGCAGCTCCGACTTCTCGATGGAGACGGTCCCCACCAGCGCGGGCTGCCCGCGCTTGTAGCAGTCCGCTATGTCGTGCGCGATGGCGTTGTACTTCTCGTCCTGCGACTTGAAGATGGCGTCGGGGTGGTCATTGCGCACCATGGGCTGATGCGTGGGGATCACGATGACCTCAAGCTCGTAGATCTGGCCGAATTCCACGGCTTCGGTGTCCGCGGTACCGGTCATGCCCGCGAGCTTGTCATACATGCGGAAATAGTTCTGGAAGGTGATGGAGGCCAGCGTCTGGTTCTCGGACTCGACCTTCACGTTCTCCTTGGCCTCGATGGCCTGATGCAGACCGTCCGAGAGGCGGCGGCCCGGCATGAGGCGGCCCGTGAATTCGTCCACCAGCACCACCTGGCCGTCCTTGACGATGTAGTCCACGTCGTTCTGGAAGATGTGGTGCGCCTTGAGCGCCTGAAGCACGTGATGCTGCAGGCTGATGTTCTGGGTGTCGAACAGGTTGTCCACGCCCAGCAGCTTCTCCACCTTCTCCACGCCGGCGTCGGTGAGCGTGACGCTCTTGGCCTTTTCGTCGATCTCGAAGTCGCCGTCCGGCGGCGTCTCGTCTTCGGCCTCGCGCGGGGTGGAGCGCACAAGGTTGGGGATGATGCCGTCGATCTTGCGGTACAGGCCGACGTTCATCTCCACCTGTCCGGAAATGATGAGCGGGGTCCGCGCTTCGTCAATGAGGATGGAGTCAACTTCGTCAACGATGGCGAAGTTCAGGTCGCGCTGCACGAGCTGGTCTTCGTAGAACTTCATGTTGTCGCGAAGATAGTCGAAGCCGAACTCGTTGTTGGTGCCGTATGTGATGTCGGCGGCGTAGGCCTGCTTGCGTTCCTCGTCGTTGAGTCCATGGACGATCACGCCGTAGGTCAGGCCGAGGAAGGTGTAGATTTCACCCATCCACTCGGCGTCGCGGTGTGCCAGATAGTCGTTGACCGTAATGACGTGCACGCCCTTGCCGGACAGCGCATTGAGCACCACGGGCAGGGTCGCCACGAGGGTCTTGCCCTCACCGGTCTTCATTTCGGCGATCTTGCCCTGATGCAGCACGATGCCGCCGATGAGCTGCACGTCGTAGTGACGCATCTGCATGGTGCGCACGCCCGCCTCGCGGACCAGCGCAAAGCATTCGGGCAGCACGTCGTCGAGCTTCTCGCCCTTGTTCTGCACGCGGTCCTTGAGTTCTTCGATGCGGCGGGGAAAATCCTCGTCCGCCAGCGCCTGCACCTCGGGCTCCAGCGCGTTGATCTTGTTGATCACCGGCTTGAGCTTCTTCAGATACCGGTCGTTCTTGGTCCCAATGATATATTTGAGCATTGTATATGACTCCTTGAGGCCGCATCAGTCGTAAGCGGCACGGATAAGCTGCGGGCAACCCTTTGGTCGGCCCTGAATGGTCGTGTCTTTGAACGGCTCCCTCTCAGGCGGAAGGATGCGTCCGACGGCGAGCGCGCTAGGCGCGCGTGGCGGTGGGTGCGCGCGGCGGCGCTCTGCCCGTTACCGGGCGGGAGATGACCAGCGGCGGCGGGAGCACGCTGGCGTCGGGGAAGTCGACCTGCCGATTGGCGGCGGTCCAGCCGTCGCGGCGCGCGGCAAGGGCCAGCTGGAACGACGGTCCGTCACCGGCCGCGGCGGCCTCCGGGGAGCCCGAAGGCTTGTGGCTGACGCGGCCAAGCAGATGCAGCCCGGACCGGTTTCTGCCGTTGGGCCTGACGCTTTCCTCCTGCATGAGCGGGGAGGCCAGCGCCTCGGCGGCCACTGCGGGACAGGCCACGGTCGCAGCCACTTCGATGAAGCCCACCGCCACGGCGAGGGCTACGAGGGAAACGGATTTCCGGGCGAAGTTTCTCTGCAAGGGTCTGTCCAGCGTTCGAGTATCGTTCATGCGGCCACTAGAGGAAATATGCCCGCAGCATTGAAAGTCAACGGGCCGGAGCGGTTTTCCGCCTCCGGCCCATGGTCGATAGCATATTCGTTTGCGTCAGTAAAAACATTCCCGACGCCCCCGGCGGGACGGCTTACTTTGCAGCACCCGGCTCGCTGACCAGTTCATCATACGCTACCGCGCAATACAGGCTCATGAGAACGAACATCAGCACTCGCAGGAGCATCATCGCGATTGAAGGAAACAAGCCGCCTTCGATCAACACCAGGAGATAGTCTAACGCCGTGCTCAGCACAAAAATCGGAATCAGCGGCAGCATAAAGGATACGCCTTTCGCTTTTGTCAGGCGCCAAGACATCTTCATGCCCACCTCATGCCCTCCGAGCGGAGCCCCCATGTAGGGCAAAGCACGAATTCCGACATACCCAATGAATATGACCAGCAGGAACCCGACGGAAAAATGAAGGGTCGCAGCGGCATCAGCCGAAAGATTCGGGAAGAAATCATTGAACCCCAGAAAGATGCAAACCGACAGGGCCCAAGCCAGAAGGACGGAAAGGAGAAAGACCATCAGCGAACGTCCGGCCGATTTGAACAGTGGGCGTATCGGTCGCATAATCTTTGCCTCCGGCTGTTTCTTCAGCCGCTGCACCCCCAGACGCATGATCATCAGCGGCACCAGAATCAGGATAATCAGCAAAGCAAGGCCGATCGGCACCATGATCAGACCGATAGACTGCTGATAAAATTCAGGAGGAAGGGTGATGAGGGAAGACAGGGCAATTGCCATCAGCACGGCTGTCAGACGCCCCAACGGGCCGGAGATGCTTTTTGCAAGCGAAAAGACACGGTGCCATAAATCCATACGCATGAGGGAACTCCTTGAAGCGGAAAAAGGGTGCAGATAGGGAGAGGTCGAGTTCGACAGTGAATCCCGGCAACAAAAAACGGAAATCACATATCAAAATCCACTACATCTATCCAGTGTCCTGCATCGACTTTTCCCGAAAGGATGGACGGCAGACGCGCCGCACAGGCGGAGCAACCCGTGAGCACCAGTTCGGCCCCGGAAAGCGTTCGCGCACATTCCGCTCCGGCCCGATCCGCGGTATCGGGATCCGAAAGACGCATCAGCCCGCCGAAACCGCAGCATTCGCGACTGGTGCGGACGTCCGGCTCCGCTCCGAGCATGGCACCGACAAGCGCAGCATCCGTGTCGCTCCCCGCGGTGTGACACGGCCTGTGGTAGCCCACCGCCCCCGGCTTCTCCCCGGCAACGAGAAACTCGCTGTCGAGCAGTGCCCCGGACAGGGGCCGCAGTGACGCGCGCCAACGGTCCGCCTCGCCGGAGTCGGCGAAGACGTCCCCGGAATAATCCGTCAACGAGTGCAGGCACGAGGCACACGGCGTGACTATCAGCGGCTCCCCGGCCTTGCGCCATGCCTTCACGTTGCGGGTGTTCAGCCTGTCGGCATCCTCCAGGCATCCTGCAAGGCGAAGCGACCCGCCGCAGCATTCAAAGGACGCGGGCAGCACCTCTGCGCCGAGGCCTTCCAACAGGTACAGCGCCCCTCGCAGCCAGCGTTTGCGCACGTGCCTTGCCATGCAGCCGGAAAACAGGGCCACCCGCTGGCCGCGCAAAGCGTCGCCGAAGGCCTTCACCCGCACGAACGGCTCCACTTCCGGGCCGCGTCGCGCATCCGCGAGCATCTTGAGCATCGGTCCAAGGCGCTCGGGGCGCATGCGCCCGGGCAGCAGCCGGGCGGCAAGCCCCGTGGAAGGCCAGAGCTCCCGGGAGCGCGTCAGCCATGTCTTCCAGATCCACGAGTGGAAGTCGGGGTGCTCGCTGCGAAGCCGCGCCACGAGCATGGGCACGTCCACGCCCTGCGGACATTTGTCCCGACACCGCTGACACCCGAGACACAGCCCCGCAAGCCGCGCCGCGTCCTCGCCCGACAGGTCGGACAACACGGCCTTGGCGCGCGGGGAAAGCTCCTCGCGGTTCGTGGCCCGCAACAGCGGGCAGACCTCCATGCACTTGCCGCACAGAATGCAATTCATGATCAATGCCTCCGATGCGGCCGGGACCTCCTTGGAAGTCCCGGCCGCAGGGACAAGGCATAGTCATTTCATCAGGCGTTGGCAACTTCGCGCAGGGTCCGCACGAACAGGCTGTTTTCATACGAACTGCGCATGGTCATGCGCAGGAAGCCGCTGCCTTCGATTCCGGTCACGCCGTTCAGTTTGGCGGTCAGGAAGCCCCGGTTTGCCAGTTTCTCGTGCAGGCTGCCGCCGGGTGTCTCCTCGTGCCGGAACATGACGGTGTTGGTGTCCGTGGCGAGCGCCTGAATGCCGGGAATGGCCTGCAGCTCGGGCAGCAGGCGGTTCCTGCGCCGCAGATTGCGCGCCCGGCACTGGCAGACGTAAGGGTCGTCCATGATGGCGATCTGGGCCATCTGGATGGAGTTCCACGGCAGGGGGAACGTGGGCCGGAACGCGTTCACGGCCTGAATCAGCTCCTGCGTGGCGCACATGACATACCCCACGCGCGCGCTGGGCAGCGCGTACATCTTGGAGAAGGTCCGCAGCACCATCAGGTGCGGGTATTCCTCCAGATACCGCGTGGCGCTGACCACGGCGTCCTCGTGATCCGTGTATTCGCCGTAGGCCTCGTCCACCGCCACCAGCGTGCCGGTCCGCTCGGCCTGATCGCAGATTTCCCGAATGGTCGCCAGCGGGAGCTGCTGCCCCGTGGGGTTCACCGGGTTGCTGATCCAGATGAGCTTGGGATTGCGACGGCGCATCACCTCGCGGATGCGTGCCACCGTCGCGGCGGTCCATCGGTGGTTCGGCGGCGAAGTGCTCACCGGGATGACGGACGCCCCGGCGCGGCTCGACATATCTTCGAACACGCTGAAGTTGGGAACCGGGAACAGCACCTCGTCGTTCGGTTCCAGCACGGCGCGGCAGATCTGGTCGATGATCGACTCCAGCCCCGCCCCGAACGCCATGTGCGCCGGGTCGATGCCATGACGCATGGCGATCTGCCGCCGCAGCTGGCGGAAGTGGTTGTCCGGGTACTCCACCATGTTGCGGGTCATGTTCTCCGCCGTTTCAGGCAGGGAGAGCACGCCGCGGATGAGCGGCGTCACGCCGTCGGTGTTCTTGCCGATGTCGAACCGGTAGACATGGCTCAGGCCGCCGGCGGCCATTATTTCGTCGATGTGCGCCTGCTCGTCCACGTCCTTGCTGACATAGTCGCCGGACTGACGGGCGAGGGCCTGCTGTGCCTGCGTCGCGAGCATGGTCTGCATGTTCATGCGGCCTCCCCTCTTTCGAGCAGATAGCAGCCGGTGGCGCCGTCGTCGGGCAGCACCACGCCCACGGCCTGATATCCGCGGTTGTTGAGGTATTCCGAGAGCACCTCGCGCGTCTGCATGCGGTACTCGGCAGCGCGCTCCAGGTCGGCCTTCTTCAGCCCGGCCAGGTCGCGCGGAATCTCCACCAGCACGCGCTCCGCCTCGGGCATGGAACCGGGCACCGCCAGCGGGGCGTCGTCGTGCAGGTCCTTGCTGGGCGGCTCCGCGGTCACGGGGAAGCTCAGCAGCATCCGGTCCAGCGGCAGCCCCTTGTGCATCTCGCACTCCACGTCGTAGCATTCGGGCACGTATCCGTAGGCCACCGCGCCCATCTTGTTCAGGTAGATGTGGGCGTTCTTGCATTCCAGCGGATCAAACGTCCCGGCCATGCTCCTGACACCCCTGTCCGAGAGTTCACGCATCACTCTGGCATAGATGCGCGTGCCCAGCCCCATGTTGCGGTACTGCGGCAGCACGCCGAACATGTGCGCGTAGGCCATGTCATGCCGGAAGGAGGGAATCACCAGCATGAACCCGGCCAGCTTCCCGTCCACGAACGCTCCCAGATTCACGCTCATGTTCGGGTTCTCGAAGGTCAGCGCCTTGAGCGTGACCGGCGACATGGTGCCCTGAGGGTCGAGCCCCCAGATCGCTTCCTGCAGCGCGATGCACTCGCGCAGCTCGCCATGAGTCCTGATCTTTCTGATTTCCTGTGCCATTGCTTCGTCCTCTCTCCGAATGTCTTGATGATACGGCGGCTGTCGAGACAGCCGCCCGCGCCGGGTCGCTTCGGATGCGGCACGGCGCATACGGCCAAACGTTATCACCTAGACTATTGCAGAGGACATGCCAAAAGGGACGACATAACGTTGGAACAGTCGTAAACGCCCTTACGAACGCACAAAGCGCAAGGGAAACGAATTTTTCAAACAGTCAGACTATTGATCGAAGGTAGGGATTCCGACACTTGCCGGATCTGCGAGTGCGCATGCATCCGGCACGGGTGTGCAACGGACGAAGCGTCACCAGCCCTTGCCGGGATTCATTATCCCGTGGGGATCGAAGGCCGCCTTTATCTCGTGCATGAGGCGTTGCTCCTCTTGTCCGAGCTGGTGTGAGACGTGGTCCTTCTTGGTCAGGCCGGTACCGTGCTCGCCGGAGATGGTGCCGCCCAGATCAAGGGCGAGGCCGAATATCTCTTTCTTGGCGGCCGTGGCGGCCTGCGCCTCTTCGGGCCATGAGGCGTTGTGCATGATGCTGACGTGAATATTGCCGTCCCCGAGGTGGCCGAAACACATGATGGGCAGGTTCAGCCGAGAGCCGATGCGATGCACGGCGTCCACGGCCTCGGGCACCCTGGAGCGGGGCACGGCGATATCCTCGCCCATCTTGTCCGGCCTGAGGTTGAACGCTGACGGGCTGATGCGCCTGCGCACATCCCATATCGCGGTTTCGTCCTCTCCGGTCCCGGAGACGAGCTCGAGTGGTGCGCTCTCCGCAAGGGCGCGCTCCAGTCCGGCGATCTCAGACTGTACGCACGCCTGCGAGCCGTCCACCTGAAACAGCAGCGCGGCCTGCGCCCCATCGGGCAGGGGCAGGGTGTCGCCCAGCCGAATGGCGGCGAGCGTGGCGCGGTCCATGAACTCGCAGGCGCAGGGCAGAATCCCGGCGCGAAAGACAGCGGCCGCTCCTTCCATGGCCGAGCGCAGGTCGCCGAAACCGGCCAGCACCGACGCGGTGGTCTCGGGACGCGGGACGAGCTTCATGGTCAGCTCCGTCATTATCCCGAGCTTTCCCTGCGATCCGCAGAAAAGGCGTCCGAGGTCCAGCCCGACCACGTCCTTGTGCGAACGGCCGCCGAAGCGCATGACCCGTCCGCCGGGGAGCACGGCCTCCAGCCCGAGCAGGTAATCGCGCGTCACGCCGTACTTCACGGCCCGCAGCCCTCCGGCGCAGGTGGATACGTTGCCTCCCACTGTCGAGAAGCCGGAGCTGGCGGGGTCAGGAGGATACAGCAGATCGCGCCGGGCAGCCTCGCGCTGCAACTCCGCCGTGACCACCCCCGGCTCGACAACCGCGGCGAAATCACGCTCGTCAATGTCCAGAATGCGGTTCAGGCCGAGCAGGGAGACCGCGATGCCGGGCACGGACGGAACGCTGCCGCCCACGGTGCCGGTGGCGCGGGCGCGCGGATATACGGCGATGCGCTCACGCTGGGCGAAGCGCAAGAGCTCCTCCAGTTGTTCGCGATTCACGGGCCGCGTCACGGCCAGCACTTCGCCGCGAAGTCGGCTGGAGTCCATGCCGTGAACATGGCGGCAGGGCTCTGACAACATGCAGTCGTCACCGGGAAAAAGGTCGGCGAGAAAACGTTCGTGATCCGGGGAGAGTTTGCTGACGAGGTTGGGCATGCGCGATCCTTGTTCCGTGCCGTGGCTGTCTGGCCCGCGAACAGGGGCGGGCGGATGGCAAAAGGTAAGCGGGGGACGCGGGAGTGTCAACGCGAACAAAAAGGGCCGCCCCGGAAGGGCGGCCCAGATGAATTCGGTTCGTCTGCCCGGCTAGGCGAGCAGGTCGTTGATCTTGGTTTTGAGGTCGTGCGGCTTGAAGGGCTTGGTGATGAAGGAGGTGACCCCGGTCTTCTCGGCCAGGCTCTGCTGGGAGCCTTCGGACTCGGTGGTGACCATGATGATGGGGGTGTCCTCGAAGCCGGGCGTGTTGCGGATCTTGCCCACCAGCTCCATGCCGTCCATGACTGGCATGTTCATGTCGGTGAGGATGATGTCGAAGTCCTCGCCGCGCTCGATGAATTCGAAGGCCTCCTGCCCGTTGGAGGCGATGAAAGGCTCGAAGCCCAGATCGGTGAGGATGGCGCGGTGCATGGCGCACATGGAGCGGGAGTCGTCCGCCGCGAGCGCCTTGCGGCTGCTGCCTTCGAGGTCCGGCAGCCTGGCGAGGTCCTCGTCGGCGCGCGCCCCGCCGATTTCCACCAGCAGTCCCTTGAATTCGTCCAGCACTTCCTGGTCGCGGGATTCCGCAAGGGCGTCCACCAGCATGTCCCCGGCCCCGGCGTTCTCGTAGAGAGCGTCGAAGAGCCGCGTGGCGCGGGCGTTGACGATTGCCTTTGCCAGCCGCTCGGCCTGATCGTCGGCCGCGCTGAGCATCTTGGTGAGCTGGTTGACCATGCCGGGATTCACATGTTTCTCGAGGCCGGTGATCACGGCCATGAGGGTGAGCTCCTCGGTTTCCGTCAGTCCGTCCACGAGACAGATGATGCCCTTCATGGTGCCCACTCGTCCGAGCGCCTCG
This sequence comes from Pseudodesulfovibrio halophilus DSM 5663, assembly GCF_059568665.1. Classification (NCBI taxonomy): domain Bacteria; kingdom Pseudomonadati; phylum Thermodesulfobacteriota; class Desulfovibrionia; order Desulfovibrionales; family Desulfovibrionaceae; genus Pseudodesulfovibrio; species Pseudodesulfovibrio halophilus. The sequence goes on from NZ_JCANTV010000009.1 coordinate 49,385, forward strand.
TACAGGGCGTAGCGGACGTTGGAGGTCTCGGCCAGCCCCTTGTCGAAGGCGGCCACGAGACCGTCGGCACAGCTCTTGTCGCCGATGAATCCGAGCACGTTGGCGGCCAGCACCTTGTGGTCGTCGTCGCCGGTCTCGAAGGCTTCGAGCAGCAGCGGGATGACCGGGGAGCCGATGGAAATCATGGCGTCCGTGATGATCCGGCGCACCGTGGGGTTCTTGTGATGCAGCTTGTCCACCAGAAAACGCAGGGTGTCGTCCGTCTGGATGGAGGCCAGCGCCTCGATGGATTTCCACGTGGTGATCTCGCACACCTCGTAGCGTTCCGGGGCCTCGCTCTCATCCACGAGCCGCTTGAGTTCCGGCACGGACTCGAGGTCGTTGAGCTTGCCGAGCGCCTCGATGCACAGCGCCTGAATGAACGGATCGTCGTTGTCCAAAAATTTTCTGAAAGTGGGCAATGTCGCGGGATCGCCGATGTGCGCCAGCGACGTGAGCACTTCCATCAGGCGGTCGGGGTCTTCCTCGGCCTCGGCGAGGGAGGCCAGCACGGGAGCTGCCTGCTCGAAGCGGTGTTCGCCGGCCACGCGGATGCACAGGGTGCGAAATCCCGCATGGTCGTCGGACAGGCCCTGCACGGTCCTCGCCGGATCCTGCGATAGAACCGCGTTCAGGGCGTTGACCACCATGTAGTCGATGGAGGTGTCCCCGACAGGGACCTTCAGCAGGTCGATGAGCCCGGGCAGGGTCTCGGGGTCCTTGCTTCCGGCAACCTCGTTCAGGATCGTTATCTGATCAAGAAATTCCTTGCTTCGAAAATCGTCGAGAATCGACATGTAGCGCTCCGTGTTTCTCTTGGCGACGGTTCGGTTACTCGAAACAGAATTCGATGGTGAAACCGCCGGCGTCCGTCTTGAACGGGATGGCCATGATGGGGGTTTTCGCCACGTGGGAAATGGTGTGGTTGTCACCCATGATGACCGAAGGGGTGGAGCCTTCGAAGACGAGGCCTCTCTCCGCGAGTCCGGCTCTGGCCTGTCCGGAGATCATGTTGGTCAATTCGCCCACCGCGTCCTTGACGTCGGTCATGATGTCCTCGATTTCGTCGCCGAGCATGTTCTTGACGATGCTCACGGCGCACTTCTTGTCGAACGACATGGAGACGCTGCCGTTCTTTTCGCCGGTAAGCCCGACGAGACCGGTGACGTCACCGACAGCCGTGTTGTTCTTCTTGACGTAGGGCTTGCCTACCTTGGGCTTGATAAACGCCATGGTGGACAAAACGTCCACGGCAGCCTTGATGAAAGGTTTCGCCAGTTCAACGTCCATATGAAAACTCCTCTCGGAACTGCAGGAAACGGGTGCCGACCGGGCTTGGGTCCCTGTTGTTTGATGCATGCGAAAGACCTTCCCCGTTATGCCGGAAAACGGGAGTGCCTTCGAGTATTTTTTGGTAACGGTTTACGCAATATCGGTCAAGTCATGTAGAGAACTGCCTGTCCGCCCGTCCGCGCCTCTTGCCCCCGCTGCCTTCGAAGGGTATCCCCTCGCCCAAGGAGAGTGGACAATGACCCGCAGCGAAAACGGCGCGGCCTTCGGACGGGTGCTCGGATGGGCCCTGTTCATCGCCGGCATATTCTTTCTCAACTTCCTTTCCCGAATCACGTTCGGCCCGCTCATGCCGGTCATCCGTGAAGAACTGGGCATCTCCCACGCGCAGGCGGGGAGCATCTTCTTCATGGTCGCCGCAGGCAACGCTATCGGGCTGCTGTTGAGCGGCTTCGTCTCCCGAAGGCTCGGCCACCGCCGCACCGTGGGCGTGTCCGGGCTGGCCGTCGGCCTCATCTGCCTGCTCATTGGCTTCTGCGACGGGCTGGGCACCCTGCGGGGCTTCACCGGACTGCTGGGCCTCGTCGCGGGAATCTACCTGCCCTCCGGGCTGACCTCCATCACCACGCTCATCCGCCGCGCCGACTGGGGCAAGGCGCTCGCGGTCCACGAACTGGCGCCCAACACGGCCTTCGTGGTCGCTCCCCTGCTGGCGGAAGCCGCCCTGCTGCAGGGCGACTGGCGCGACGCGTTCCGGCTGCTGGGCGCGCTGCAGCTGCTCGCCGGGGTCGCTTTCCTGTGGCGGGGGCGCGGCGCGGACTTTCCGGGGATCGTCCCCTCTCCCGGCGCCATGCTCGCAGTGCTGAAACGCCCAGTCTTCTGGCTCTTCGCGCTGCTCTTCAGCCTCGCCGTGGGGGCCAGCGTGGGACCGTACTCCATGTTGCCCCTCTACCTCGTTGACGACCACGGCTACGCGCGCCCCGATGCCAACGGCCTGCTCGCCGCAGCGCGGGTGGCGGGCATATTCCTGCCCTTTCTGGCGGGCTGGCTGGCCGACCGCATGGGCGGCCGCGCCGCGCTGGTGCTGTACCTGACGCTGACCGGGTCGGCCACCGTGGCGCTCGGGCTGGCCTCCGGGCCGTGGCTTCCGACCATGGTACTGCTGCAGCCCGCGCTCTCGGTTCTCTTCTACCCGCCCGCCTTCTCGCTGCTCTCCGCCACCTTCGACGACTCCGAGCGCAGCCTCGCGGTCTCCCTGCTCACGCCCATCTCCGCCACGGTGGGCCTCGGCCTGACGCCCACGCTGCTGGGCTGGCTCGGCGACCACGGCCTGTTCGGGCTCGGATTCACGGCCCAGGGCATCCTGCTGCTGGCCGCGCTGCTGCTTTTTCCCGCCATGCCGCGCCGCTGACGCCCCCTTGCATTTCACGGCCTCTGGAGTACATTCGGGGAAAAATCCCTGCGGAGGCACCGATATGAGCAAATGGACCATCCACCCCATCGTCATGGGCACCAAGGTCTTCGACAAAGGCATGATGACCTACCAGCACGACTACGGCACCCCTTACACCATCCCCATATACACATGGCTGCTCAAGGGCGGCGACAAGACCGTGCTGGTGGACACCGGCGAGATGAGCCCGGTGATCTCCGAAGAGCGGGAAAAGGCCATAGGCGGCCCCATACACACCTTCGAGAAAGGCCTCGAACTGCACGGCCTCAAGCCGGAGGACATCGACGTGGTCCTGCATACCCACCTGCACAGCGACCACTGCGAGAACGACTGGAAGTGCACCAACGCGCGCATCTACGTCCACGAGAAGGAACTGGAACACATCCACGACCCGCACCCGCTGGATTTCCGGTACCTCGAAGACTACATCGACGACGTGGAGGAGAACGGCCAGCTGGAGATTCTCACCGGCGACGCCGAGCCGCTGCCGGGCGTCCGCATGGTACACACCCCCGCCCACACCGAGGGCGGCATGTCCGTACTGGTGGAGACCGAAAAGGGCACGGCCATGATATGCGGCTTCTGCACCATTCTGGAGAACCTGTTCCCACCCGTGGAGATCCGGGCCATGGAGATGGAGGTCATCCCGCCGGGCACCCACCTCGACGCCAATGAAGCATACGACATTCTCAAAAAGGCCAAGGAGATGGCCGACATCCACATTCCGCTGCACGAGCCGCGCTTCGCGTCCGTGCCGGTGATACCGGAGCCCTGATGAATCCGGTGATTCCGGCCGTCGCACCGGTCTTCGGGCTGGTGCTCGCGGGGCACGCCCTGCATCGCATGCGCTTTCCGGCGCGGGCTTTCTGGCCCGCCTCGGAGCGGCTCACCTACTACGTGCTCTTCCCGGCCCTGCTGGTGGGCGGCCTCTCCGGGCGCGAATTCGAATCCGGCGCCCTGCCCCTCTCGCTGGCCGTGGGCGGTGCCATCCTCGCGGTGGCCGCGCTGCTGTGGCTCCTGCGCGCCCGCCTGCCGGGGTCCGGCCCGGTGTTCACCTCGATCTTTCAGGGGAGCATCCGGCCCAACACCTACATAGCCCTGTCGCTGGCGGCGGCGCTGCTCGGGCCGGACTGGATGAAGCTCTCCGCCGTGGCCCTGCTCACGGCCATCCCGCTGGTCAACGTGCTGTGCGTCCTCGTCCTCTCCCGCCACGGGGAAGGCAACGCAACGGGTGCCGCCGCCGTCTTGCGGCAACTTGCCGGCAATCCGCTGATCCTCGCCTGCGTGACCGGGATGCTGCTCAACGGCGCTGACGTGACACTGCCGGGCGTCGTGGCCGACTTTCTGGACATACTTGGCCGCGCCGCGCTGCCCATGGGACTGCTCGCGGTGGGCGCGGGACTCAGACCGGCGGCCGCGGGAGGACACCTGCGCCCGGCCATGCTGAGTTCCGCCGCGCACCTGCTGGTTCTGCCCGCCGCGGCATGGCTCATCGCAACAGGGCTCGAAGCGCGGCCGGACATGGTCAGGGCGGCGCTGATATTCACCGCTATCCCGGTGGCGGCGTCCTCCTTCATCCTCGCCCGACAGATGGGCGGCGACCACGAGGCGATGGCCGCGATCATTACCGTTCAGACCGCGCTGTCCGTCCTGACCATCCCCGTGCTTCTTTCATTGGCATGAGGGTGGCTTTTTCGGTGCGGCGCACTTGTTTTTGTTCGTGAATTCTGGGATTAAAAAGCAGTTCAACCCAAGGAGTGAGGAATCATGGCGAAAGATTTCAGGCAATATCTCGAAGAGAGCGATCGCAGCAAGGACTTCGGCCGCTTTTTCAAGGAAATAGGCATCGGTTCCAAGATCGTTGCCTCGATTCAGGCCAGCTCGGTGCACGACTGCTCCCCCGCTGAGACCCTCGACGACCTGACAGGATACGAAACGTGGGAAGTGGCCCTGAGGCAGACGGACCGCCCCATCTACGTCAGCCGCGTCGGCGTGTGGGAACACCTCTATGAACGGGACTGGGCCAAGGATTTCGACCAGCCCGACTTCGGCCGGTTCCTTGAACGGGTTCAGATGCCCACCGCCGAAGTGCAGATCATGTTCGACGACCTCGTGGCCTTTGCGCTGGAAAACGACCAGCTCGAAAAGGAAGAAGATATCCACATGGTCGATCCGGACGAACCCATTAAGAAAATCGACAAAAACAGGAAGCTCTCCTGCGGCGGCTGCCAGTCCAAATAGCCCGTATCGCCCGCTCCCGCTCAGGGGGCGGGCGTTTTCCTTCCCCGTCCCCTTGGCTCCAGATGCGACAGCGCGTATCATGGGGCCGCAATGAAAAGCGACACCCCTCTGCTCCGACTCTTCGTCTACGGTACCCTCAAGCCGGGTTTTCCGCAGCACAGGCACTACTGCGGACCGGACGCGCGCACCTACGCCGCCACCGTGCCGGGCCTGCTCTACCACCTCCCGCAGGGGTATCCCGCCGCCACTGTTGCGCCGGAGAGCATCCTCGCCCACGGCAGCCACGCCCCGGAACTCGACGCGTCCCTTCAGGACACGCACCGGCCCCGAACGAATACTGGTCGGGAACACCCCCGCATCCATGGACAGGTCGTGGAGCTGTCCGACCCCGGACGACTCCTGCCCGCCATCGACGAATACGAGGGGTTCACGCCGGACGGAACCGGCGACTATCTGCGCGTCCTGCTGACGGCCCAGGCCGAGGCCGGGCCGTTAACGGTGTGGATGTATGCGATGAGGTCCGTGCGCCGGGGCCTGCGCGTGCCCGGAGGACGCTGGCCCGAGGGTATGGACGGACTGAAGGGATGATCCGCGCTACTGGCGTTTCTCCATGTCCTCCAGCAGGATGTCCAGCGCCTGCACCGAGATCCGAATTTCCAGAAAAGATACGAAAAGCGACGTCAGCAGGAAGAACAGGCTGAGCCCGAAGAAAATCTGGCCCGCGAGAATCCAGTCCTCGAACAGGCAGACCATGGACAGGATGCAGGTCAGCATGGAGAGCACCCCGAAGCCCTGCATGTTGCGGATCATGTAGACCCTGCGGCGCAGGTTTTCCAGTTGCTTGCGAACCGACTCCTCACCGCCGTTCTTGTACTGATCGTGCAGGGCGCGGATGCGTGCGCCGAGCGACAGGAAGCGGTTGGTGAAGGCCAGCATGAACAGGGAGATGGCCGGGAACAGCAGCGCAGGGGTGGTCATGGATATCTTCACGGGAACACCTTTTTTCAAGAGGTTGCGGTCGCAGGAAGGTTCCTGCGGAGCGCACCGGCTGTCAACGGAAATCGCACGAAAAGGCGGGACGGTTCCGAGAGACCGCCGCCCCGCCCTTCGCGCGACCGCTAGTCGAAAAGCTCCATGGCCGCGTCCACGCTCCAGTCCTCATGCACCACCTTGTGCAGCGCCCTGACGATGCGGGAGGGGTCGGCGTGCTGGAAGATGTTACGTCCGACCGAAAGGCCGGCGCCGCCCGCCTGAATGGAGTCGTGCACCATCTTCACGATATCGCGGTCGCTCTCCAGCTTGGGTCCGCCGGCGATGACCACGGGCACGCCGCAGGCTCCGTCGACCACGTTGCGGAACGTGTCGGGATCGCCGGTGTAGTTGACCTTCACGATGTCCGCGCCGAGTTCCACGCCGACGCGGGCGCAGTGGGCCACCACGGCGGGATCGTACTCGTCCGTCACTTTGGGGCCGCGCGCGTACATCATGGCAAGGACGGGCATGCCCCACTTGTTGGCCTCGGAGCAGACCGCGCCCAGATCCGCGAGCATGCGGGGTTCGGTCTCGTCACCGAGGTTGATGTGCAGCGAGACGGCGTCTGCGCCGAGGCTCAGGGCGTCTTCCACCGTGGCCACGAGGGTCTTGGCGTTGGGGTACGGGGACAGAGAGGTGCTGGCGGAAAGGTGGATGATCAGCCCGATGTCCGGGCCGTAGTTACGATGGGAGCAGCGGGGGATGCCCTTGTGCATGAGCATGGCGTTGGCCCCGCCCTCGGCCACCTCGTTGACGGTCTTGCGCAGGTCCACCAGCCCGTAGATGGGCCCCACGGTCACGCCGTGGTCGATGGGCACGACGATGGTCCTGCCGTTGTTGCGGTTCATGATCCTTTCCATCCGGACGGCTTTTCCAAGATGCATGTCGGTCTCCTGTGTTTTCTGCCCAGACAGGCCCGGGCCAAAAAAAGAGGCCGCGGGCTCGGAGCCTGCGGCCTTGGTGATTGACGTTCGTTCAGCAGTCAGTGCACACCCCGGCCACAGGCGTTCCCAAAAAAGAAAAAGAAGAAAAAGAAACGGGTGGCCGTGATGTTCATGTCTTTTGAATATCCGCGTCGTTCGGAGGTTGTCAATAATTGTTTGCGTGTCGATGCCGTGACGGCGGCCCCCCGGACATGCGCCGGGAGACCGCCCGCAAGGTATCTATCTGCGCAGGTGGGGCAGCTCGAAGCAGCCTTCGCTGACCATCTGCTCGATCTGGGCAACGTCCTTGTCACCGCGCCCGGAGAGGTTCACGATGATGATCTGGTCCTTCTCCATCTCCGGGGCGATGCGCATGGCGTGCGCCAGCGCGTGGGAAGACTCAAGCGCGGGGATGATGCCCTCCATCTGGGACAGCTCGAAGAACGCGTCCACGGCCTCCTTGTCCGAGGCGTGCACATATTCGGCGCGTCCGAGGTCCTTGAGGTGCGCGTGCTCGGGACCCACGCTGGGATAGTCCAGCCCGGCGGAGATGGAGTAGACCTCCGCGGGTTCGCCGGTCTCGTCCTTGAGCATGTAGGAGTTGAAGCCGTGCATGACGCCCGGCTCCCCGAGGCAGATGCTGGCGGCGTGCTCGCCGTAATCCAGTCCGCGCCCCGAAGGTTCGACACCCACGAGCTTCACGCCCTCGTCTTCCACGAAGCCGGAGAAGATGCCGATGGCGTTGGAGCCGCCGCCAACGCAGGCGATGCAGCACTCGGGCAGCTTGCCTTCGGCTTCCAGCACCTGCTTTCTGGCCTCCATGCCCACCACGGACTGGAACTCGCGAACCATGAGCGGGTACGGATGCGGCCCGACCGCGGAACCGAGCAGGTAGAAAGTGTTCTCGGCGTCCTTGACCCACGCGTCCAGCGCCTCGTCCACGGCTTCCTTCAGCGTGCGCTGTCCCGACTCGGCCGGGACCACGTTCGCGCCGAGCATCTGCATGCGGAACACGTTGAGCTTCTGCCGCTCCACGTCCACGGCGCCCATGTGGATGGTGCACTCCATGCCCATGAGGGCGGCTGTGGCTGCGGTCGCCACGCCATGCTGGCCCGCCCCGGTCTCGGCGATGATCTTTTTCTTGCCCATGCGCTTGGCGAGCAGGATCTGGCCGATGGTGTTGTTGACCTTGTGCGCGCCGAGGTGGTTCAGATCCTCGCGCTTGAGGTATATCTTCGCGCCGCCCATCTTCTCGGAAAGATTGGCGCAATGGTACAGCGGGGTTTCACGCCCGGAATAGTTGCTGAGGTAGTAGTGCAGCTCCTCGATGAAGTCCGGATCGTTGCGGTACTTCTCGAAAGCCTCGGCAAGCGTGTTGAGTATGGGAATGATGGGTTCCGGCACGTACTGGCCGCCGTATTCCCCGAAAAAGCCTCTCGCGTCGCAGGTGGTAGTCGTCATTGTTCCTCTCTCCTTGATACATCCGGCAGCGGGCAGACCATACAAAAAACCGCGGTCAGCTCTCACTGCCGCGGTTGGGTATACCTGTTCTTTCAGTTCTCGAATGCAGGCAAATACGTTCCCACGGCGCCGTTACCAGCGCCACCACCAATTCTGCAGGGTGAAAAACGTATCCATTTCGTACTGCATGGCGCAAAAGCTAGGCGAAATTACGCGCCCTTGTCAAGCATCTTGCGACCCTGCGTTTTTTCTTGCCCAAAAACGACGCTGCCCGTAGCGTGGCAGAATGGAATCCTCCGACGACCTCACCACGGGCTCAATCCCGAAACACATACGCAATCTGGCCATCCCGGCCAGTATCGGGCTGTTCTTCAACACCATGTACAACGTGGTGGACACCTGGTTCGCCGGACGCATCGGCACCGAGGCGCAGGCGGCCATGTCCCTGTCGCTGCCTGTATTCTTTCTGGTCATCGCGCTGGGCAGCGGGCTGGCTACCGGCTCCACCGCCCTCATCGGCGAGGCTCTCGGCGGACGCGACCGCGAGCGCGCGGCGTTCGTCTCGATTCAGGCCGCGGTCTTCGGCCTGCTGACCGGCCTGATGCTCACGGTGGTCGGCCCCGTCGCGGCCCGACCGCTCTTCATCTTCATGGGCGCGAGCACCGCATACCTCGACACCTGCATGGAATACATGACCCCGATCTTCATCGGCGCGCCGCTGTTCCTGTTGGTGTACATGTTCAACGCCGTGCTTCAGGCCGCAGGGAACACCCGCGTCTACCGCAACTTTCTCGTGGCCGGGGCCTTTCTCAACTGCGTGCTCGACCCGTGGTTCATCTTCGGCGGATTCGGCCTTCCGGCCATGGGCGTGGCTGGCGTGGCCTGGGCCACCGTGGCCGTGCAGGCGGTGGGCGTGCTCTATCTGGGTTCTCGCGCCAGAAGGACCGGCCTGCTCAGCACCGGACGGGGGCGCTTCCTGATTCCATCTCCCCTGCACTTCGCCCAGATCTCCGGACAGGGGTTCCCGGCCTCCGTGAACTATCTGACCATCGGGCTGGGCATGTTCATCATCAACCACTTCGTCAGCGACTTCGGCAAATCCGCCGTGGCTGCCTACGGCGTGGCCATGCGCGTGGAGCAGGTGGCGCTCATGCCGAGCATAGGACTGAACGTGGCCGCGCTCGCCATGACCGCGCAGAACAACGGAGCCGCCGCCTATGGCCGGGTGCGGCAGTCCATGCGCACCTGCCTGCGCTACGGAGCTTGGCTTACCGTTCCGGCCTGCATCCCGCTTCTTGTCTTCGCCGAACCGTTCATGAGCTTTTTCAGCTCCGACCCGGACGTGATCCGCATCGGTGCGGGGTATCTGCGCGTGGACGCCGTGGCCCTTTACGGCTATGTGGTGATCTTCGTCTGCACCTCCACTCTGCAGGGCCTGAAGCGGCCCATGTTCGCGGTGTGGCTCGGCCTCGCCCGTCAGGCCGTCGCGCCGGCCCTGCTCTTCTGGTTCTTCACCCGCCACCTCGACTACGGCATTTTCGCCATCTGGCTGTCCATCCTCGCCATCGTCTGGGTCTCGGCGGCGGTTTCACTGCGCTACGCCCGAAAGGAGATAGCCTTCAGACTGCCGTCCGAAGAAGGCTAATCCCCTTTTCAAAAAAGGGTATTTTCTATAGCATACGTTTCATCACCAAACCTCAACCGAACGAGCAGGTGTGAATAAAACGGTCATCACGGCGACTCTTGTCACCGCCACACTCGGCATCGTCCTGCTCGCCGTCGCTCACGGCCTTGAACAGGAACGACATGCCAGACGGCAGCGAATGGCCGTCTACCACACCCTTGCCAACGTGCAGACCCAGTTGCGCTGCGCGGCAAGCGAGCGGGCCATGCATCTGCGCTTCTTCCGCGACCGTGCCTCCGACCTCCCCGAACTGGACGCCGACACCTTTTCCCGTCTCACAGGAACGCTGGTGCGGGAGATTCCCGGCATCAGCTCCGTCGAGGTCTTTCACGAGAGCCGCTTGCTGTGGATTTACCCTCAACGCCTGAAAAGCCTCGTGGGAACCACCGAGACCGCGCTCATCCCCCGCCGCCTGCTGGCGCGGCTGGATACCATGGACAACCCTTCGCAGGTGCTGCTGACGCCGCCCATGCCCGGTGATCACAAGGGGACCGACGTGGCCCTGCTGACCACCATCAGGCGCCGCCCGGAGCCGGAGGCCTCTCCCCAAAACTGGGGATACGTGGTCCTCTTCATCGACAACGCCACCTTCCTGCGTCAGGCCGGCGTGGTCGAGGCTTTCCCGAACCTGCGGGTTGCCGTGCGCGAGACAGGGCAGGAAAACCACTTCATCCATGGAGGCCCTGCCGTCTTCGACGCGGACCCGGTTCGGCTCGACGTGCGGGTGCCCGGCGCCAAATGGGAACTTGCGGGGATCCCTGTCGAAGGCTGGAGCGGTTCGCCATACCTCACGCAACTCTGGGGATTCGGCCTGACGCTCGTGCTGACAGGAACCCTCGCCGCATGGCTGCTGACCCGACAGCTCCAGCTGCGCGCAAAGGAGCGCGAAGAATATCGCCACCTCGTCCAGAACGCGCGAACCATCATCCTGCGCTTTGACATCGCCGGACGAATCACCTTCATGAACGACTACGGGCTGCAGTTTTTCGGCTACGAGCAAGAGGAACTGCTGGGGCAGCCCATCATCGGCAGCATCGTCCCCTCAGGCGCACTCTCCGCAGGCGACATGCGCCGCATGCTCGTCCGGCTCATAGACTCTCCCGGCAAACACTCCTTCCACGAGAACGAGAACGTGCTCGCCAGCGGCGAACGAGTCTGGGTTGCCTGGTCCAACAAGGCAGTGCTGGACGGCAGAAAGCGCGTGAAGGAAATCCTGTCGGTGGGAACGGACATCACGGAACGCCGCCGTTTCGAGGAAGCGCTGCGGGAAAGCGAAAAGAAGCACCGCATGCTCGCGGAGAACATCACGGACGTGATCTGGGGACTCGACGCCAACCTGAACTTCACCTACATCACCCCGTCCGATCGCCAGCTCCGAGGGTACCCTCCGGAAGAGGTTCTCGGACGTCCGCTCTGGGATTTCGTCGCACCCGGCTCCCGCAAGACCCTTCTGGACGGCGTGGCCGAGATCGAAACCGCCGAGGGCACCGACGAGCCGCTTCGATCCCTGACCATGACGCTGGAACTCACCCGGCAGGACGGCGGCTCGGTCTGGACGGAGATTCTCTGCACCATCCTCTACAGCGAGGACGCCAAATTCGTGGGCCTTCAGGGCGTGTGCCGGGACATCACCGACCGCATCCGCATACAGGCCCTGCGCGAGGACGTGGAGCGCATGGCCCGGCACGACCTCAAGACGCCGCTGTCCGCCGTCATCAGCCTGCCCGCAGAAGTGATGAAAGAAGGCGTCAGCGATCGGCAGCGCGAGCTGCTCGAGGTCATCGCCAGCGCGGGCAAGTCCATGCTCGACCTTGTGAACCGCTCCCTTGACCTGCACAAGATGGAGACGGGCACCTACGAGCTGGAAGCCACGCCGGTGGACCTCGTCAGGCTCCTGAAGCAGACGCTCGCCGAGCTGCGCTCCCTTGCATCGGAAAAGTCCCTGAGCATTGCGCTGGAGAACGGCGAGGAGAACGTGCTCGTAACGGGGGAAGAGGTGCTGCTGCACAGCATGATATCCAACCTGCTCAAGAACGCTCTGGAAGCATCCCCGGAAGGCGCGGCTGTCTCCGTGCGGCTTCGCACCGCCGGACGGCAGGCCATGCTCTCCATCCGCAACAAGGGCGAGGTCCCCGAGGAGCTGCGGGAGACCTTTTTCAACAAATATTCCCGCTCCGGAAAGTCGAGGGGATCGGGCCTCGGCACCTACTCCGCCCGGCTCGTGGCCCGCACCCACGGCGGCGACATCATTCTCAACACATCCCTCTACGGCGAGACCGAAGTCTCGGTGTCCATCCCGCTCATGCGCGGATAGCCCACGCTCGGCAGCGACATTCCGGCAAATGAAAACGGGCCGCTCCCGAAGGAACGGCCCGTCAGACAATCAATTGCGTCAAACGTCGCGCTATTCGATGACCGTGCCGATGCGGTTGAAGCGGATATCCGTGAGGGATTCCCAAGACCAGTAGATGAACAGGGCTTTGCCCTCGATGGCCTCGCGGTCCACGAAGCCCCAGAAGCGGGAGTCGTGCGAGCCGTCACGGTTGTCGCCCATGACGAAGTATTTGCCCTCGGGCACGATGATCTTCGGCATCTGGTCGCGGTGGGACATGCGGCCCTTGCCGTTGAAGTACTCGTCGTACTGTTCCGGCGGGAGCACGTCGGGCATGCTGGCCGGCCGCGGGTAGACCATGTTGCTTGTGTACCGGGTGAAGTCCTCGTTCACGGGCCTGCCGTTGCGGTAGAGCTGCTTGTCGCGGATTTCCAGCGTGTCGCCGGGAACGCCCACGACGCGCTTGATGAAGTCCACGTCCGGGTTCTCCGGGTACTCGAACACGATGATGTCGTTATGATCGGGTTCGGAGATCGGGATGATGATGTGGTCCGTGAACGGCATCTTCACGCCGTAAAGGAACTTGCTGACCAGCAGGTGATCGCCGATCTGAAGCGTCTCCAGCATGGAGCCGGACGGAATCTTGAACGCCTGCACGATGAAGGTGCGGATGAACAGGGCCAGCAGTCCGGCCACCACCAGTATTTCGAGCGTATCGCGAACGCTTCGGGTCAGGTCCTTCTTCATGAGATTACTCCGATTGGTGTCGGCTAATCCTCGTCGGTCTTGAGCACGGCGAGAAACGCTTCCTGTGGAATTTCGACGTTGCCCATACGGCGCATGCGGCGCTTGCCTTCCTTCTGTTTTTCCAGAAGTTTGCGCTTACGGGTGATGTCGCCGCCGTAACACTTGGCGGTTACGTCCTTGCGAAGGGGCGGGTTGCGCTCCTTGGCCACGATGCGGCTGCCGATGGCTGCCTGTATGACGACCTCGAACATCTGCCGAGGGATGCTTCTCTTGAGCTTGAGCGCGATGGAACGGCCCACGCGGGCGGCCTTTTCGCGGTGGACGATGCAGGAGAACGCGTCCACCGGGTCGCCGTTGATGAGCATGTCCAGCTTGATCATGTCCGCCTCGCGGTAGTCGATGACCTCGTAGTCCAGAGAGGCGTAGCCCTTGGTGCTGGACTTCAGCTTGTCGAAGAAGTCGAACATGATCTCCGCGAAGGGAATCTCGTAGGTGATGATCACGCGGTTGGTGGACATGTAGGCGATGTTCTTCTGGATGCCCCGCTTTTCCTCGCAAAGCGCCAGCACCGCGCCCACAAAGTCGTTGGGCACGTGGACTTCCATACGCACAAACGGCTCTCGGACGCATTCGATCTTGGTCGGGTCCGGGAGCTTGCTCGGGTTGTCGATGACGAGATCCTCGCCGTTGACCGTGGTCACGCCGTACACCACGCTCGGTGCGGTGGTGATCAGCTGCGCCTGAAACTCACGCTCCAACCGCTCCTGAATGATCTCGATGTGCAGCAGGCCGAGAAAGCCGCAGCGGAAGCCGAAGCCCAGCGCCTGCGACGTCTCGGGCTCGAAAGTGAAGGCCGCGTCGTTGAGCTGGAGCTTTTCCAGCGCGGCCTTGAGCGGCTCGTACTGCGAAGGCTCCACGGGATACAGCCCCGCGTAGACCATGGGCTTGACCGGCTTGAAGCCGGGGTAGGCCTTCTCGCAGGGGCGCTCAACCTTGGTGATGGTGTCGCCCACGGGCGCGTCGCCCAGGTCCTTCATGGACGCGCTGACGAAACCGACCTCGCCCGGCCCGAGGCTCTTCACCTCTCTGGGGTCGGGCATGAAGATACCCATGGCCGTGACGTCGAACTTCTTGTCGTTGGACATGATGCGGATCTCGTCGCCCTTCTTGAGGGTGCCGTCCACGATGCGCACCAGTACCACCACGCCCTGATAGGAGTCGTACCACGAATCGAAGATGAGCGCCTTGAGCGGAGCCTCGGGGTCTCCCTCCGGCGGGGGGAGCATGTCCACCACCGCGTCCAGCACCCGGTCCACGCCCTCGCCTGTCTTGGCGGAGATGCAGATGGGGTCGGAGCAGTCGAGGCCGATGCTCTCCTCGATCTCCTCGGCGATGCGCTCGGGTTCGGCGCTCGGCAGGTCGATCTTGTTCAGCACGGGGATGACTTCCAGATCGTTGTCCAGCGCCAGGTAGACGTTGGCCAGCGTCTGGGCCTCCACGCCCTGCGTGGCGTCCACGACAAGGAGCGCGCCCTCGCACGCGGCGAGGCTTCGGGAAACTTCGTAGCTGAAGTCCACATGGCCCGGCGTGTCGATGAGGTTGAGGATGTATTCCTCGCCGTTGCTGTGCTTGTACGGGATGCGGACCGCCTGCGACTTGATGGTGATGCCGCGTTCACGTTCAAGGTCCATCCTGTCGAGATACTGATCCTTTTTCTGGCGCTCGGTCAGCAGCCCCGTCATCTCGAGAATGCGGTCGGCCAGAGTGGACTTGCCATGGTCGATGTGCGCAATGATGCTGAAATTTCTAATATTTTCTCTTTTCATAGTGTGCAGGCCCGGCGGGTTGATGTTTGGACGCAACTGAAGGCCCGGGGTTGCCGGGGAAGCAGGAGATGCTTTTTACGGCACTTCCGTCCATGTGTCCAATATAATGAACCCCGCCATTTAACAAGCGCGGCCGCTTTCGTAAACTCAGCCCGTGTGACCGTTGCGCGCCCTGTACGCCAGCAGGATTCCCGGAATACCGATCGCCGTGAACCCCGTCAGCGCATATTGCAGAGATTTCACGTACAGGTCGATGTTCTCGGACGTCACCGGATTCTGCCCCAGCATGTGGGCCATGACGAGGGTTATGAGAATCATGCCCGAGGTCATGCCCACCGTGCGCATGGTGGCGGTCATGGCCGAGGCCACTCCCAGATGCTTCGGCCCCACGCTGCCCATTATGGAACTCATGTTCGGGGTGGCGAAAAAGGCCGTGCCCACGCCCACGAGCAGCAAAACGGCCACCACGTGCGGCAGGCCGCTGTCCAGCCCGATGAAAGACCCGAGCGCGATCCCGGAGATGGAAAGCAGCATCCCTGTTCCGGCCAGCAGACGCGTCGGCAGCCTGTCCGACAATCTGCCCGAAATGGGCGAGAGCACGGCCATGGTCAGCGGCTGTATCACCAGAATCCCCCCGGCCTCGTGCGCGGTCATCCCCCGCCCGTACTGCAGAAAGACACTCAACAGAAACGTCACGCCGAACGTGGCCGTGTAGTTGATGTACTGGGCCAGATTGCCGAACGAGAACACCCGGTTGCCCCGGAAGAGGCGCATATCCAGCAGCGGATGCGCGCAGTAGAATTCCCACGCGACGAATCCGGCCACAGCCGTCAACCCGCCGGCGAGCCAGTAGACGCCGTACGGCTCGTCAAAGGACGAACTGCCGAAGACGGCCATGCCGATGCCCGAGACCGAGAGCGCCGCCCCGAGCCAGTCGAACCCGCCCTCCGCGCGCCTGCTGAAGGTCATGGGCAGTCCGCGCATTGAAAGCCACAGCGCCGCGAGACACGGCACAAGTCCCGTGAAGAGTACCCAGCGCCAACCGAACATGGTGGTGACCATGCCGCCCAGATACGGCCCCGCCGAGATACCGAGATAGATGCCCGTCACCGAGATGCCGATGGCCTTGCCACGCTCCTCCGGCGGATACGCCTCCGCCAGAAGCGCCATGCCCGGCGAAACCATCATGCTCCCCGCAAAGCCCTGAAAGAGCCGCAGCAGCACGAAATGCTCCATGTCGTGCACGAATCCCAAGGCGAGGGTTATCAGCTGATACAGCGCCAGCCCGATGGTGAAAATCAGCCCGCCGCCGAACATGTCGCACAGCCGCCCCACCGGCAGCAGCAGCATGGCCACCGCCGCGATGTACGATGACTCCACAAGAGACAGCCCCACCGCACTGGCGCCCAGCTCCCGCCCAATGGCAGGCAACGCCACTGCGATCCCGGATACCATGTAGGGCACCGCGAACTGCGTTGTGGTAATTGCAAATAATATCGAATGTTTGCTCTTTGATTCCATGCACTAAAATCCCCAAGGGCGCACCCGCGGACCGCAGTCCGCCCCGGTGCGCCCTCAAATAGTTTACGCTGCAACTAATCCAGTCCGAGGGGAGTGTCAACCGCAGTCCGCGGTTGTGAAAAAGTTCATTACATGGAGTTGATGAGGGTGTTGCCGTCGCCGCCGTTTTCGCCGCCCACGGCGCGGGCCGCCTTGGCGTCCTTGTTCAGCTTGGCCACGATGTCAGTGACGAGCCGGCGCATGGTGGTGCGCTGGACCGGTGTTCTCACCTTTGTGCCGTTCTTCATTTCGGCGTGGATTTCAAACAGCACCTGTGCGTCGGGCCCTTTGGCGTAGCTGTCCTGCTTGGACGCTATCACCTTGACGGACTTGAAGACGTCGCGATGCTTGCCAAGGTAGGCGTGCAGACGTTCCATGCCGTTTTGGGGAATGTCGCCGCTCTTCACATCGCCGGTAAAGGACACCGGCGGGGTGTTCTTGGCGTTGAAGAACAAGGTGCTGCGGCCCTCGAAGAGGTCCAGCCCGAAAAAGGCCACCAGCGAGCCGATCGCGATGACGGCAAGAAGCACGTTTCTGATCACTTCGGCATTTGACACTCTCGACCTGGCAGCCATATGTTCCCCTCTTTGCTGACGTCTTCAGTCGGTCTATAGCACAGGGTTATAACAGGTCAAGACGACCGCTTCTCACGGGAAAAATCCATGTTCGCCACGCTCCTCAAAGGCATGATCATCGGCCTGTCCATCGCCGCCCCCGTTGGCCCCATGGGCGTCCTCTGCATTCAGCGCAGCCTCTCCGGAGGCATGCGCGGCGGCATGGCCGTCGGACTCGGCGTGGCCGTCGCCGACGCCATCTACGGCGCCGTCGCCGGATTCGGCCTGACCTTCATCTCCGGCTTCCTGCTCGACCATCAGGCATGGTTCAAGGTCATCGGCGGCCTCATCCTGCTCTGGATGGGCCTCAAGACACTGCGCCAGCCCACCGAGATGCCCGGATCAGTCGCCACACCGCGACCCGGCGGACTGACCGAGGACTTCGGGACATCCTTCCTGCTGGGCCTGACCAACCCCGCCACCATCGTCTTCTTCATGGCAGTATTCACAGCCTTCGGATCAGAGGGCCTGACCTTCGACGCTTTCGGCGCCTGCGTTCTGGTTCTGGGCGTATTCCTCGGCTCCACCGGCTGGTGGGCCTTCCTCAGCGCCGCATCCAACCGCATGAGGAGCCGCCTGACAGCCAAACTGCCGCTCGTCACGAAGATATCAGGCGGGGTCATCGCCGCGTTCGGCATCGGCTCCTTCGCCAGCCTCATCATGTAATTGGCTTTTTCCGCGCGCTGGAGTACCCTTCAGCAAAACCGGAGCAGGAAATGGCCGAAGGCAAGGATCTCGACATACTGGAAATGCCCTTCGAAGGGCTCACAGCCTACTGGCTGTCCATCCGCAAGATCATGGACACCAGAAAAGGCAAAACCATCGTCCGCGACGAACTCGACGGCACCACGGAAATCTTCATCCGACACCTGCTGGAAACGGTCTTCTCCAAAATGGACGAAGGTCTCGTTCGCAAACTCGCCGAAGTCAAGCGCGACACCCTCCTCGACGACTACCGCCGCAAGATAGACCTCATGCGACTCTCGCTCTTCGCCATAGCCTCAGGCGAGAATCCCCGTGTCACCCTGGTACGCATGGACTCCAAATTCTCACACGCCCCCCTGTCCGAAAAAAAAGCCTTCGAAATGGCCTCGGGGCTTGTTCAGGCCGTCAAACAAAAAGACGCCGACCTCGCCACCCTGCTCGCCGTGGACCACAAGATTCGCTTCGACCAGCTCGTGGTCAAGCTGCTCTTCTTCACCATCTACGCCCGCAGAGAAGGACGCGCCGGACTGGACCGCTTCCTCAGGCACACCAAGTCCCGCTACTTCACCGAAGGACTCTCCCTCGCCATAGACAACTTCGAGCCCGACTTTCTGGCCTACCACCTCGAAGGAATCCGAGACCAGACCATCAACGAAACCAGCCGCAAAATGGACATGTCACTCGAAATGGCCCTCGGCATCCGAGCCAAAATGCCCTACGACGACGTCTTCCGAATCGCCAAAGCCTACATGCCCGGATAAATCGTCTCCGACGGGCAGGGGCGCTGCCCCTGCACCCCGCCAAAGGGGCGGCCCCCCTTTGGAAACCCTGAGTTGTCAGCGCGGTTGCAGCGCACGATCCATGCGACCGCACACCCCGCGCCCAAGCTGCAACCCCGCTGACGGGCTATCTTGGTTCTGAGGGTCTTGGCTGACGGATTCCCTTATCCAAATACAGTTCCCGAAAGCTCCCCCTCAGAGCTTCCAGCAAAGCACCGCAGCAATGTCGGTCAAGGTATAGAGATTCTTTTGCCCGGTCTCGAAGACCCGGACGCTAAACCTCGTCAACCATCGCCCAGGGAAGAAGTTCGGCTAGAGGGCAAACCGGAAAATCTCTGAAGTACAAGGCGTTGCCAAGCTGTTCGGTTTGGTTTGACAAGTTGCCCGAGCAAAAAGGAAGGGATCCGGCGGACCAGTGCCGCCGAGAGCATTCTCAGATGTAGATTTCGCGGATGCCGCGTTTCATGTCGGGGGAGCGTCTCAGCCTGTTGTACTCGCTGGCTGCGGTATCGACGTACTGGACGATGCTTTCGACGAGTCGTTTTCTCGGGCATTTTCTGGGCCAGGACTTGACGACGCCGCTTCCTCGCGGTGTGAGCTTCATGCTCCATGCGAGACGCGTGTTGTCGCGAACTCTCTTTGCGGCTTTCTTGTCTATTTCTATGGACATTTCGGTGAATGTCTTTGCGTGGCGACTCATGGAGCGGTTGAGTTCGCCGATTTCGTTGCTCGTGAGGTTCAGGTCTTTAAGAGAGAGGCCCTTTATGGTGATGCTGGCATTCAGGGCCACTTCGGCCATGGGCGTATAGCCGTGCCGATAGTAGCCCACGGCCAACCCGGCGGCGACTGCAACGGTGAACAGGACGACGATTATCATCGCTTTGCGAGTGAGGTCTCCGCTTTTTCTGTTTCTGCTCTTCCGTGCCATATGGCCTCGCAAAAAGGACTTTTATGAGTAATCTTGGCTCCTGTGGTCAGGAGATTCTTCCATTGGTAAAAAATACTACCCCTCATGCGTGTATGACGCAATTGCTTTTGTCTGTTCACAATTTTGCCGTACCGGTTCTTTCAACAACGGCGAAAGTCTGTCTTTTTCGGATTTCGTAGTTTGAATGCTTCGACTTTCGCCATTCATTACATTCTTGCAAATGTTTCTCTTTTTTTCTATCAAACACCCGCGTTCTTGACGGAGAATCTTCCAATCAGAAAAAAGGATATAATCATGGCAACTCCACATTGCGATCGGGAAGGATTCGCAACGAAACTGGGAGTCCTGACGGCGACGCTCGGTTCCGCGGTCGGGCTGGGCAATATCTGGAAATTTCCCTACATGACGGGAGAGCACGGTGGCGCGGCCTTCCTGCTCATCTACATCCTTGCGACCCTGCTCGTGGGGCTGCCTGTCATGATTTCCGAAATCATGATGGGCCGTTACGCGCGCAGTAACGCCATCAGCACATGGCGCAAGGTTGCCCGCAGCAAGGCCTGGATGCTTGTCGGCGCTTCGGGCGTGGTGGCCGCGTTTGCGATCATGGCGTTTTACACGGACGTCGCGGGCTGGGTGTTCAACTACGTTATCAAGGCTTCTCTGGGTGATCTGAACACGACCGATCCGGCGGTGGCCGAGGGAGTGTTCGGAGCCATGGTCTCCAACCCGTGGTCCTCGCTGGCGTTCCAGTGGGGTGTGCTGGCGCTGGTGAGCACCATCATCATCGGCGGCGTGACCAAGGGCATCGAGAAGACCACCAAAACCTTGATGCCCATTCTTTTCGTGATGCTGGTCGCGGTGTGCATCCGCTCCCTGACCCTGCCCAAGGCCGGGGAAGGCCTGGCGTTCCTGTTCTCGCCCGACTTTTCCAAGATCACCGGGGAAGCGGTCCTCATGGCGCTCGGGCTGGCGTTCTTCAAGCTCTCCATCGGCATGGGCACCATGATGACCTACGGCTCATACTTTCGCCAGGATGCCAACGTCCCTCTGGTGGCCACTCGCGTCATGCTGGCAGACCTGACGGTCTCGCTGCTGGCCGGGATCGCCATCTTTCCGGCGGTCTTCAACTACGGCTTCGAGCCCGCCGCCGGTCCGGGGCTGCTGTTCATGACCATCCCGGCCGTGTTCAGCTCCATGCCCATGGGCCAGCTGTTCATGGTGGTGTTCTTCGTGCTGACTGCCATCGCCACCATCGGCGCCATGCTCTCGCTCTTCGAGGTCCCGGTGGCGTTCTTCACAGAAACGCTCAAGGACTGCTCCCGCCGGAAAGCGACCATCCTCGTGGCGATCGGGCTCGGTCTGTGCGGTGTCCCGGCAACGCTCTCCTTCGGCCCCATGGCCGACGTGAAGCTGTTCGGCCTCAACTTCTTCGACTTCTACGACCAGCTCTCCTCCAACATCCTCATGCCCGCGGGCGGCCTGATGATCTGCCTGTTCGCCGGGTGGCTTTTCGGGCAGGAGAAGGTCAAGGAATGCCTGTCCAACAACAACTCGTTGCACAACGGGGCGGTAATTTCGCTGTTCCTGCTCATCGTGCGCTACGTCTCGCCGCTGCTGGTGCTGCTGGTCATGCTCAACGGCCTCGGTCTGCTGGACCTCTTCGGCTAGCCGCGGTTCACATTCAGATAAAAAACGGCCGCTCCCGGATATCCGGGAGCGGCCGTTTTGCATTTGGCAGCAAAAGGCGGATCAGGCGAAGAAGTCGCGGATGGCGGCCGCCACTTCGCGCACGTCGTCCTTTTCCATGTCGTAATAGAGAGGCAGGCGCAGCAGCGTGTCGCTGACCTGATCGGTGACGTTCAGGTCGCCGAAGGTTCGACCGTAGCGCTCCCCGGCGGGCGAGGAGTGCAGCGGAACGTAGTGGAAGACCGCCTTGATCTCCCGTTCGGCCAGAAAACGAATCAGCTCGGTGCGCTCTTCGAGGCTTTTCAGGATGATGAAATAGAGGTGCCCGTTGCACTCGTGGCAGGCGTCGTTGTCAGGAGCCACGATAGTGCCGCGTTCGGCAAGGTCGGCCAGCTCTTCGCTGTAGACCTGAAACAGTTCACGGCGCTTGGTGTCGATGGCTTCGGCGTTTTCCAGCTGGGCGTGCAGGAACGCGGCGGTCAACTCGCTGGGAAGGTAGGATGAGCCGATGTCCACCCAGGTGTACTTGTCCACCTGTCCCCGGAAGAACTGGCTGCGGTTCGTGCCTTTCTCGCGGATGATCTCGGCGCGATCGAGGAAGCGGTCGTCGTTGATGATCAGCGCGCCGCCTTCGCCGGAGATGACGTTTTTGGTTTCGTGAAAGCTCAGGCAGCCAAAGTGGCCGATGGTCCCGAGCGGCCGGTCGCCGTCAAAGGACATGAGCGACTGCGCCGCGTCTTCGACCACGATGAGGTCGTGCCGCTCGGCGATGTCCATGATCGCCTTCATGTTGCAGGCGCGGCCGCCGTAGTGCACGGGCACTATGGCCTTGGTTCGCTCGGTCACGGCCTGCTCGATGAGAGTCTCGTCGATATTCAGGGTGTCGGGCCGGATGTCCACGAACACCGGGGTGGCGCCGCGCAGCACGAAGGCGTTCGCGGTGGTCACGAAGGTGAACGACGGCATGATGACCTCGTCGCCCGGGCCGACGTCCGCGAGGATGGCGGCCATTTCGAGCGCGCCGGTGCAGGAGTGGGTCAAGAGCACCGACTTGCAGCCCAGCATTTTGCCGAGCAGCTCGTGGCATTGCTTGGTGTACGGGCCGTCGCCGGCCAGATGGCCGTTCTGCACCACGGCGCAGGCGATATTGTACAGTTCCTTGCCGACGATGAACGGCTTATTGAATGGTATCATCGTACCTTCTTGATGTTTTTTGGACGGTCTCGGCCCGCAGGCCGCAGGGTTGGGCCGGGCTGGAGGCGTCGCGGGTTCCTGCCGCTTATAATTGTCACGGCCTCGTGAAGTCAACCACGGTGGCCTCATCCGGCAGGCGCTGCGCGCACGAGCGCAGAAATTTCCTGACGCTGCGCCGAATTGACATGGCGTTTCCCGACTTTGTGACACCTCCGCTCCGCCTGCAAAGCTGTCACCGCTGTCTTCACGCAAGAATTGACGCCAAATTGGCGCTTGACCAAGGCACAGAAGAGGCACAAAACGCATTTTTAAACAAAAATGTTCATTTTACCCCCTTTATGCACAAGTCAAAACACCCCTGAATCCCCTTTTGAAACAAAAATATGTCAATCGGGCGCTTTTTCCTTTGACTTTCAGGCCAAATTGCAAATATGCAGACCTTTCCGACTCTGAAAAATGAACTCAAACCATGGAGAGAGTGATCATGTGCCGCTTATTTGCACTCACCAGCCGTGATCCGATATCGCCCATGCTCGCCGTCGACGCGCTGAACGTCATGAAGGAGGGGCACGACGGCTCCGGCGTGGGGCTGTATCTCAACGGGCTGGGCGGCCCGTTCGAGGAACTCGGCGACTGTCCGATTCTCTCGGGCATCTTCACCGACGAAGGATTGCGGCGGGCCGATGAATTTGTTTCCGCCAAGGGGTTCAAGGCCAAGCACAGCGTGCTGTTCACCCCTGAAAGCGCACCGCCTCCGGGAACCCCGAAACGCGGCACATACGCCTCCATCGCCTTCCAGCCGCCGGCGGAATGGAAGACCCTGTCCGCCGAGGAGCAGGGAAGGCAGCTGGTGCAGATGCGCCTCGACCTGCGCGCCGAGGGCGAAAAGACCGGCGACATGATGGCCTTCTCCTTCTGGCCGGACACCATCATGATAAAGGAAGTGGGCGACCCGCTCGCCATAGGAGAATACCTCCAGCTCGGCCGGGAGGAGATTCACGCGCGCCACATCCTTGCCCAGGGCAGACAGAACACCAACTACGCCATCAACCTGTACGCCTGCCACCCGTTCTTCATCGAAGGCGTGGGCACCATGACCAACGGCGAAAACACCGCCTTCATTCCCATCCGGGAATACCTGCAGTCCCGCGACATCACCGGTTACGAAGGCTACCAGTCCGACTCCGAGGTCTTCACCCACATCGCCCACTACACCGTGAAGCGTCTCGGGCTGGACATCCGCGCCTACAAGCACATCATCACGCCTCTCAGCAACGAGGAGATGGAGAAACACCCGGACGGCGCCTTCCTGCAGGAACTCAAGCGCAGCTGTCGCAAGCTGATCATCGACGGCCCCAACTGCGTGATCGGCTGTCTGCCGGACGGCTCCATGTTCATGACCCAGGACCGCAAGAAGCTGCGCCCCGGCGTGGTCGGCGGCAAGGACGGCATCTACGGTTTCTCCTCGGAGATATGCGGCCTCGACGCCGCCATCCCCGACCGCGACAGGACCAAGGACTTTCAACCCATGCATCTTGATACGGCGATCGTCGGCCCCGATTGCCGGGAGGTTGTCACATGCTCTCAGAACGACCCGTTACCCCCTCGACGTTAGGCGTCAAGGATCTCCCCTGGCAGATCCAGTGGGACAAGGAAACCTGCCAGCAATGCGGCCGCTGCACCTCCGTGTGCCCGGTCAGCGCCATCGAACTCGGCGTGTTCCGCAAGCGCGAGATCAAGACCCCGGCAGGACTGCGCACCAAGGCGCACAATGAATACTCCATCTACTACGGCATTCGTCAGCGCACCGACCCGGCATACGCGTGCATCGGCTGCTCCATGTGCAACATGGTCTGCCCCAACAACGCCATCCAGCCAGCGCGCCAGTTCCATTCCAACACCCTGCAGTTCCACAACAACAGGGGCGGACAGCCGCGCACCCGCGGCGGCCGCAGGAATGCCGACGAGAGCCTGCTGAACCAGATCAAGTTCATCCGCATCTCCATGCTTACCGACCCGGCGCTGGATGCCGGACGCCACGAGTTCGAGATGCGCACCCTGCTCGGCCGGGTGCAGTCGCCCGAGCAGTCCATGAAGACCTTCGACGAACACGGCTGGAAACCGCCGGTTCGCGAAATCTATCCGCTGGTCATCGGCGCCATGTCCTTCGGCGCGCTCTCTCCCAACATGTGGGAAGGCCTGCAGATGGGCGTCGCCTACCTCAACGAGGAGCTGGGCATGCCCGTGCGCATGTGCACTGGCGAAGGCGGCTGTCCGCCGCGCCTGCTGCGCTCGCGCTTCCTCAAGTACGTCATTCTTCAGATCGCCTCGGGCTACTTCGGATGGGACGAGATCATCCACGCCATCCCGCACATGAAGGAAGACCCCTGCGCCATCGAGATCAAATACGGACAGGGTGCCAAGCCCGGCGACGGCGGCCTGCTCATGTGGTACAAGGTCAACAAGCTCATCGCGGCCATCCGCGGCGTGCCCGAAGGCGTGAGCCTGCCCAGCCCGCCCACGCACCAGACCAAGTACTCCATCGAGGAAGCCGTTGCCAAGATGATCCAGTCCATGTCCATGGCCTGGGGATTCCGCGTGCCCGTCTATCCCAAGATCTCGGCCTCCTCCACCTCGCTGGCGGTGCTGAACAACCTCGTGCGCAACCCCTACGCCGCGGGCCTCGCCATCGACGGCGAGGACGGCGGCACCGGCGCTGCCTACAACGTGTCCATGAACCACATGGGCCACCCCATCGCCAGCAGCGTGCGCGACTGTTACAACGCGCTCTGCAAGACCGGCACCCAGAACGAGATTCCGCTCGTGGCCGGGGGCGGCATCGGCAAGACCGGCAACCTCGCCGCCAACGCCGCCGCCATGATCATGCTCGGCTCCAGCGTGGTGCAGTGCGGCAAGTACGTCATGCAGGCCGCCGCGGGCTGCGTCGGCTCTGAGGCCGACCGCTGCAACGTCTGCAACATCGGCGTGTGCCCCAAGGGTATCACCTCGCAGGATCCGCGTATCTATCGCCGCCTCGATCCCGAAAAGGTCGCCGAACGCGTGGTGGACTTCTACCTGAGCTTCGACACGGAACTGAAAAAGATCATCGCTCCGCTCGGACGCTCCACGTCCCTGCCCATCGGCATGTCGGACGCGCTCGGCATCAGCGACAAGGACGCCGCCGAACGCCTCGGCATCAAGTACGTGGTCTAGGCCCCGAGACAGCGAATCCTCAGGATACCGGAGAACAACAATGGCAACGAAAAGCATCAGAATAGAGGGCCGCGACAACGACACGAGGGTCGAATCGCGCATCCTTGAAGAGCGCATCCAGCAGGCCGTGGCCGAAGGTGCGCGCGAGCTGACCGTCGAAGCCTTCGGTCAGCACGGCATCGGCGGCCGCCTCTGGGTCTCCGACAAGGAGCCCGTCAATATCACCGTCAACGGCGCGCCCGGTCAGCGGCTCGGCTCCATGGGCTTCGGCGGCACCACCATCGAAGTCATGGGCCCCGTCTCCGACGACGTGGGCTGGCTCAACGCCGGCGCCGAGATCGTCGTTCACGGCCACGCCTCCAACGGCGCATGCAACGCCATGGCGCAGGGCAAGGTCTTCATCGAAGGCAACATCGGCGCGCGCGGCATGACCATGACCAAGACCAACCCGCGCTTCGATCCGCCCGAAATGTGGGTGCTCGGCGGCTCCGGCGACTACTTCGCCGAGTTCATGGCCGGCGGCACCGCCGTCATCTGCGGCCATGAAGCCCAGAACCCCGAGAACGTCCTCGGATACCGTCCCTGTGTCGGCATGGTCGGCGGACGCATCTTCGTCCGCGGTCCGCACGACGGCTTCTCCAACGCCGACGCGCGCCTCGAGCCCATCAGCGACGATATCTGGGGCTGGCTGACCGAGAATGTCGAAAACTTCCTCAACAAGATCGGCCGTACCGAGCTGCTCGACGAGCTCACCCGCCGCGAGGACTGGCAGCTCATCGTCGCCAAGACCCCGTACGAGAAGAAAGGCACGGCGCGCCGCTCCATGAGCGCCTTCCGCGCCGATGTATGGGAAGAGGAACTCGGCAAGGGCGGTCTCATCGGCGACCTGACAGACATTGACCGCAGCCCCATCCCGCTCGTGGTCAATGGCGAACTGCGCCGCTTTGTCCCGGTCTGGGAGAACGCCAAATACGCAGCCCCCTGCCAGACCAGCTGCCCCACCGGCATGCCCGTGCAGGAACGCTGGCGGCTCGTGCGCGACGGCCTCGTTGACGAAGCCGTTGACCTCGCGCTGGCCTACACGCCTTTCCCCGCCACGGTCTGCGGCTACCTCTGCCCCAACCTGTGCATGGAAGGCTGTACACGCCAGACCAAGAACATGCCCGCCGTGGACATCCAGAAGATCGGCCGCGAGGGGGTCAACAGCAAAGTCCCCGAGCTTCCGCCGCTCTCCGGCAAAAAGGTCGCAGTCATCGGCGGCGGTCCCGGCGGCCTCTCCGTGGCATGGCAGATCCGCATGAAGGGGCACGAAGCCGTGGTCTTCGACATGGCCGAGACCCTCGGCGGCAAAATATCCTCCGCCATTCCCAACAGCCGCGTGCCCAAGGATGTGGTCGACGCCGAACTCGAAAGGGTCAGCAAGGTGCTGCCCCATGTGCACCTGCAAAAGAAGCTCGACAGCGACGGCTTCACCGCGCTGCGCAATGACTACGACTTCATCGTGCTCGCAGTGGGCGCCCAGAAGCCTCGCATCATCCCGGTGCCCGGCCACGAGCGCATCGTCCCGGCCCTGACCTTCCTTCAGGAAGCCAAGAAGCAGGCCATCAAGCCCGGCAAGAAGGTCGTCATCATCGGGGCGGGCAACGTCGGCTGTGACGTGGCCACCGAAGCCGCGGCCCTCGGCGCCGAGGACATCACCCTCATCGACATTCAGGAACCCGCCTCTTTCGGCAAGGAACGCAAGGAAGCGGAAGAGGTCGGAGCCAAGTTCAAATGGCCCTGCTTCACCAAGGAAGTCACCGAGGAAGGCGTCCTGCTCCAGTCCGGGGAGCTGCTGCCCGCCGACACGGTCATCATGTCCATCGGCGACCAGCCCGACGTGGAGTTTCTGCCCGAGAACATCGCCGTCGAGCGCGGCCATGTGGTGGTCAATGACAACTATCAGACCACCGACTCCAAGGTGTTCGCCATCGGCGACATCGTGCGCCCGGGCCTGCTCACGCACGCCATCGGTCACGGACGCCGCACCGCCGAGGTCATCGACGAGATGTTCCAGGGCAAACGCCCGCAGACCGACACCCGCGAGATGATCGATTATTCGCGCATGACTCTGGAATACTTCGATCCCAGACTCACCGAGTTCTCCAGCCTGCAGCAGTGCGCCGACGAATGTTCCTCCTGCGGAACCTGTCGCGACTGCGGGCTCTGCGAGACCGTCTGTCCGCAGGCAGCCATCTCCCGCAAGACATTGGAAGACGGCGGCTTCGAGATGGTCTCCGATCCGCAAAAGTGCATCGGGTGCAGCTTCTGCGCCAGCGTCTGCCCCTGCGGCATCTGGAACATGGTCGAGAACACGCCTATCGGCTAATACGTCGAGACATAGAATACAAAAGGGTGCGGATTCATTCCGCGCCCTTTTTTGAGCTCCGGCGGCCTCTTCCGATGGAGGGTCGCCTTTTCGCACCAGTTGCAGGGTTTGGCCTGTCGGCCGACCTTCTTTTTTGCTTGCGCAGAAAAAAGAAGGCAAAATCTGCGCTGTTGAGGGTGCGCCGCCGCCCTCGACGAGAGGTCTGTGCCTCGACCGGCATTGCTGCGGCACTTGCTTGGCGGGAGTGGATACCTTTTTGTGAGTTCTGAAGGGAAATGCGTGATTTGAGCGATTTCTGCTTAGCTGAACTCTGCTAACGGAGTTCGTCTGCTAAAACGCACAGAACCATACATCCCCGTCAGCGGCAACGCCGCTGACAAGCCAGGGATTCCAAAGGGGGTCCGCCCCTTTGGCGGGGTGCAGGGGCAGCGCCCCTGCCCGTCGGAGACAAAAGCGGAAGCATAAGAAAAGCCCCGTCCAAGGACGGGGCTTTTCCGTGCGAGGTTGATGGCGCTGCCTTATGCGAGGCCGAGGTCGCCTGCCATTTTCGAGTAGAGCATGGTGACGTAGCTCTCGTATCCGGGCAGCTTGGCGGTGATTTCTCCGAAGCTTCCTTTGACGTGCACGAGGTAGGTGTTGCTTCCGTCTTCGGTAACTATTTCTGTTTCGGTGGTCATGGTTTCATCGGGGACGGTTTCCCTGAAGAAGAGGAGCCTGGGTCTGGTGATGGTCTTGTCGGCCGGATTGATCTCAAGGTATTGGTTGGTGGCGTAGCGCAGATACAGTGCTATCGGCAGGAGTATTCCTACCCACAGCAGCCATGGCGACGAATGGAGAAACCATGTGACGGCAAGCAGCGATGCGGTACAGGCCAGAATGGCACCTCCGGCCCACGATACGCTCTGTTCGATCCGGTACATTTGCACCCTCCTCCTCATTTAAAAGATCCAGAACATGAAAACTGTTCCCCCGAAAACTATTTTGTCATGCAGTTAGCACGTTCATCTATCCGACACAAGACAGAGGGATAAATAAAGTCGATAGCTGCATCGCTGGTTGCGAACGGCGCAGCTTGAGAAGGGAGAGAGAGGGGAGGCAGCGAGCCGGGTGCTCAGTCCACGCGTCCGTCTGTGAGATGGATGATGCGCTGGGCGGTTTTGGCGACTTCTTTGTCATGGGTGACGAGGACGATGGTCTTGCCGCTCTGGTGAACGTCGTGGAATAGATTCATGATTTCAGCGCTGGTTCCGGAGTCGAGCTGTCCGGTTGGTTCGTCGGCGAGGATCACGTCTGGTTCGTTGAGCAGGGCGCGGGCCATGGCGACGCGCTGCTGCTGGCCTCCGGAGAGCCGGTTGGGGCGAAAGCTCATGCGGTCGGCAAGGCCGACGCGTTCCAGCAGATATTCGGCGCGTTCGCGCAACTCGGTTTGCGGTCTGCCGGAGTAGAGCCCCGGCAGGGTCACGTTCTCCAGCGCGGTGGCGTATGGGATCAGGTAAAAGCTCTGAAAGATGAAGCCGAGGGTTTGGTTGCGCAGGTCCGACTGCTCGTCGTCGTCCAGCCCCGAGGTGTCGCGCCCCATGAGCTCGTAGGTGCCGGAGGTCGGGCGGTCCAGCAGGCCTATGATGTGCAGCAGGGTAGACTTGCCGGACCCCGACGTCCCCTGAAGGGCGACGAATTCACCCCGGGCGATATCTATGGATATGTCCTTGAGCACCTCGATGCCGGGGCCGGCGTTGTCGCCGCCCTGCGAGAAGGTGCGCACTATGTTGCGAAGGCTGATGGCGGACTGCATCTACATGCCCTCGTCGTCTTCCGGACTCTTCGGCAGCACGAGCTGGGTTGCCACTTCGTCGCCCTCTTCGAGGCCGGAAAGCACTTCGCTGCGCTCCAGTCCCTGAAGGCCGAGGTCGGGCTCCAACTCCTGCGGTTTTTCCTGCCCGGAGACAACGCGAAACACGCGCTGCTTGCCGCCGACCCATTTCAGGGCCGTGTTCGGGATGGTGAGCACGCTCTCGGAGGTTTCGACTATGATTCGGCACTGGGTGGTCATCTCTGGGCGAAGCAGGCGCGCCTCCTGCGGCTCCACCTTGACCAGCGCGCGGTAGTAAACGATGTTGTCGCGGATTTCCGGCTCGGGATAGACGCGGTCGATGCTGCCCATGAAGACCCTGTCGGGGTAGGCATCAACCGAAAACTCGACCGGCAACCCTCTGGCGACGCGGCCCACATCGGTTTCGTCCACATAGATCCACATCTCCAGCTTTTCCGGAGCGAGCACGGTCACGAGATTGGAGACGTTGAGGCCGGAGACGATGGTCTCCCCTTCCTGCGCGGCAACCTGACTCACGACGCCGTCGATGGGGCTCTTAATGCGGGTGTAGGACTGCTGGATGCGCAGGGTTTCGAGTTTGGCCTGCGCGGCTTCCATTTCGTACTTGGCGACCTTCATGTCCTGCAGGGCCTGATCGAGCGTATCCTGCGGCTCGAGGTTTTTCTTCACGAGCCGCTCGCGGCGCGGGAGATTTTTGCGGGCGTAGTCGTATTTGGCCTTGGCGAGCTTGTAGCGTGCTTCGGCCTCGCGCAGCTGGGATTCCAGTTCGCGGTCGTCCACCACGGCGAGCAGTTCATTCTTTTCCACTTCGTCGCCGACTTTGACGCGCACTTCCACGAGTTCGCCCGTTGAACGGGCGCCCACCTTGACCATGGCGCCGACCTGAGCCTTGATGATGCCGGTGGCTTCGAGCGTTTTGCGCACGTCGCCGCGCGTGACGGTATCGGTGCTGATGACCTTGATCCGGTCTCCGCCGGAGGAGGTGGCAAAGTAGATGCCGCCGCCAGCGGCCAGCAGAAGCACAATCCCGGCGATGAGGTATTTCTTCATGAATCGGTTCCGTTCTCGTCCTGTTTGTCCAGTTCCCGCCGCAGTACGTCGTCGAATACGCGCTTCCTGCCGAGGAGGCTGTCCCATGCGTCGCGAAATGTCCACTCCACGTAGCGATAGCCGCAGTCGTCCAGCAGGATGCCGCCGCGATAATATAACAGCTTTGCAGGATAGGTCTTGCACAAATCCGGCCTCGTGTCATGCACGGAGCACAGATTGTCCTCGCCGAGCAGGTCGCAGGTGAACATGAGCATCCCGTCGTCCGTCCGCCCGGTGATGCGAAAGCGTTCGTAATGAGGCTCCTCCCGCTTGAGGCGCTCGAAGTCGCGCTCGCGATGCAGCCAGCGGCCGTGGTCCATGAGCACGATCTTTCGGCAGCAGCGGCCGCAGGCGAGACAGGAACCCTCCACGTGCACCCCGCGGCGAAGTATGGCGGCCCGTAGCTTTCTGTAAAAGCCGCACCAGGACAGCATGTACACGGTATCAGCCGCTCAGTTCTTTCACCCACCGGCGAATGGGGGTCTCCATGATCTCGCGGATCGCCTCAAGGCGTTTGGCGCTCTCGGCCTCGAAGCGCATCACCAGCGCGCCCTGCGTGTTGGAGGCCCGGACAAGCCCCCAGCCGTCGCCGAACTCCACACGGGCACCGTCCATGTCGATCACTTCGTAATCCTTGCGGAAATACTCCTGTGCGCGACGGACCACCTCGAACTTGGCGGACTCGGGACAGTCCACGCGGATTTCGGGGGTGTTGTGCGTCTCGGGCCAATCGGCCAGCATCTGGGAAAGCGGCGTCTGCGTCCGGCTCATGATGGAAGCCAAAAGCAGCGCGCCATACGTGGCGTCGTCGAAGCCGTAGTACCCCTTGGAAAAGAACATGTGGCCGCTCATCTCGCCGCCAAGCGCCGCGCCGAGTTCCTTCATGCGAGCCTTCACGATGGAGTGACCGGTGATGCACATGACCGATTTGCCGCCGTGGGCCTCCACATCTGAAAAAAGAAGATGGCTGCACTTCACGTCCGCCACAACGGTCTCGCCCGGCGACTGCGCGAGCAGAGAGCGAGCGTATATTGCAAGAAGCTGGTCGCCGTAGAGCAGCTTTCCGGTCTCGTCCACCGCGCCGATGCGGTCGCCGTCGCCGTCCAGCCCCACGCCGAAGTCGGCGCCCTCTTCCACCACGCGGGTCTTGAGGTCTTCCACGTATTTCTCGATCACCGGGTCGGGGTGATGATTCGGAAAGTCGCCGTCGGGTTCGCAGTACAGCCGCACCACCTCGGCTCCGGCAACCTCGAGGATGTCCGCGGTGAAGTCTCCGCTGGTGCCGTTGCCGCCGTCCACCACGATCTTGAGCGGACGGTCGAGCGTCGCACGCGAGAGAAGGTCCTCCCGGTAGGCGGGAAGGATGTCGTGACGGCTGATGATGCCGTCGCCCTGCGGGAAATCGCCGTCCTTCATCGCGCGGAATATTTTCTGTACCTCCTCCGAGTGGATTGTGGTCTCCCCGGCCCACACCTTGAATCCGTTGAACTCCGGCGGATTGTGGCTGGCGGTGATCATGACGCCCGCTTCGAGCCCGAGGTGCATCACCGCGAAATAGAATACCGGCGTTGCAACGAGGTCGAGCTGAATGACGTCCACGCCCGTGGAGGCCAGCCCCTTGGAGAGCGCTTTCTGATAGGCCGGGGAACTGTGGCGGCAGTCGTGGCCCACCACGGCGCGGCTGAGGCCCCTAGAGAGAAAGTAGTCGCCGCAGGCCCTGCCGAGGCGCTCCACCCATTCTTCATCGAAGTCCTTGTCCACCACTCCCCGAATGTCGTATGCTC
The DNA here is from genome assembly GCF_059568665.1 of Pseudodesulfovibrio halophilus DSM 5663. Classification (NCBI taxonomy): domain Bacteria; kingdom Pseudomonadati; phylum Thermodesulfobacteriota; class Desulfovibrionia; order Desulfovibrionales; family Desulfovibrionaceae; genus Pseudodesulfovibrio; species Pseudodesulfovibrio halophilus. Next base: position 82,164 of record NZ_JCANTV010000009.1, read on the forward strand.
GGAATATCTCGCTGGTTATTTTTTTCATCTATGGGTCTCCAGAAACGATGGTTTTTATCAGTATATCTTGACCCGGCGCGGCTTTGTGCCTAAACAGGGGCTATTATGAATTGGGACTGGGAAAAACTGCAAAAGCAGCAACAGGGGCGCAGAGGCGGTGGTTCACCCACACCTCCCGGATTTGAAGATTTCAACCAACAGTTCGAGAAATTCAAGCGCATGCGCTTCCCCGGTTGGAAGCTCGTGCTGCTTGCCGTGGTCATACTCTGGCTCATCTCGGGCGTATACATCGTCGAACCCGGCGAAGTGGGCGTGGTGAAACGTTTTGGTGAATACCAGACCATGACGTCGCCCGGACCGCATTACCATATTCCATACCCGGTGGAAAGCGCCGTCACGCTGAACGTGGAGCGGGTTCGCCGCATGGAGTTCGGGTTCCGCTCGCTCAACCGCAGCCGCTCCGTCCCCTTCCAGCAGGGACAGACCAGAAAGGTCACGGACGAGTCGCTGATGCTCACCGGCGATGAAAACATCGTCAGCGTGCAGTTCATCGTGCAGTACCAGATCAAGAACGCGCGGAACTACCTGTTCAACGTGTTCGATCAGGAAGGCACCATCAAGAACGCGGCGCAGGCTTCCATGCGCGAGGTCATCGGCAAAAGCAACATCGACCGCGCCCTGACCACCGGGAAGCAGGAAATCCAGGTGGCCACCCGCCAGCTGATGCAGGAGATTCTCGACCTCTACAAGAGCGGAATCCGCGTGGAAAACGTGCAGATGCAGAACGTGCATCCGCCGGACGCCGTCGTGGACGCCTTCAAGGACGTCGCCAGCGCCCGCGAGGACAAGAGCCGCTTCATCAACGAGGCCGAGGCCTACCGCAACGACATCCTCCCCAAGGCCAGAGGTCAGGCCGCACGCATCATCAACGCCGCGGAAGCCTACCGAGAAGCCAAGGTCCGCCGGTCCGAAGGTGACGCCTCGCGTTTCCTCTCCGTGCTGCGCGAATACCGCAAGGCCAAGGACGTGACCCGCACCCGCCTCTACCTCGAGACCATGGAGGAAGTGCTCGCCGATCCCAACGCGGACAAGGTCATCCTGTCCAACGAGGCGCTGAAGCAGTCTCTGCCGTATCTTCCGCTTGAACGGGTGAAGCCCGGCGGCGGAAAAACCACCAACAAATCCCAGTAAGCGAGGCTCAGTTCATGCAGAAGAAAGCCATCCTTTTACTGGCAGTCATATTCATCGGCGTAGCCGTCCTGACCCAGAGCCTTTTCACGGTGGACCAGACACAGCGGGCCATCGTGCTGCAGCTCGGTAAACCGGTCTCCGACGACTCGCTCGGACCCGGCCTGCACTTCAAGCTGCCTTTCGTGCAGAACGTCGTGTACGTGGATTCCCGGATACTCGACTATGACGCCAAGCCCGAAGAGTTCACCACGGAAGACAAGAAGTACATGGACATCAACTCGTACTCCAAGTGGAGAATCGTCCATCCCCTTCAGTTCTACCGCACGGTGCAGAACATCCCGGCCGCGCAGGCCCGCCTTGACGACATCATCCGCTCACAGCTGCGCGTCGAGCTCGGGCGCTACAAGCTCATCGAGATCGTTTCGCTCAAGCGTCCTGAAATCATGGAAAAGGTCACCGCCAAAAGCCGTGAGCTTCTGGAGCCCTATGGCATCGAGGTGGTGGACGTGCGCATCAAGCGGACCGACCTTCCCGCAGAAAACCAGCGTGCCATCTATGGCCGCATGAAGGCCGAACGTGAGCGTCAGGCCAAGCAGTACCGCTCCGAGGGGCGCGAAGCCGCGGACAAGATCAAGGCCAAGGCGGACAAGGAACGCACCATTCTGCTGGCAGAGGCCAAGCGCACTGCGGAGGAAGTCCGCGGTCAGGGCGATGCCAAGGCCACCAAGATCTACGCGGACGCTATGGGTCAGTCTCCGGACTTCTATGATTTCCAGAGAAGCCTTACAGCCTATCGCAACTCCCTCAAGGGTGAGTCCAAGTTCATCATGACCCCCGACTCCCCCTTCCTCAAGTTCTTCCAATAGAATGTTTTTTCCCCGTCAGGGGACAATATAGACATGCTGTTTCAAACGCCGATAACCCGGTGAGAATCACCGGGTTCGGCTTTAAATAGCAAAATTTCCTATTGACAAAAATTGATATTGCCCCCAAACCTTCTAGGGGAATCCCCCAGACAAAAACTCGGGAGAAGCTCCCGAGAGTCAGTTGCTGTCCCGACTCACATCTCCACTACGCCACCACGCATGAGGACAGAGCTGGGGTTACTTTTATAACCCTCGAATATACGCTATATGGTATATTCATGATCAAAACCGGAGAGACGCCACATGCCGAAGTTGAAAAAACGTTGCGACGAGGGGCAACAGAAATGGTTCGACGAGTCGCTTGAACGCATCAAAAAAGCTACCGGAGCCCGGACTCAGGTTCAGTTGGCGGAAGTGCTGGACGTACGCCAGTCAAGCATTTCCGATGCAAAGCGCCGCTGCTCCATCCCGGCAGAATGGTTCCTGAAGCTGTATCGCAGCCACGGCCTTGCACCGGACTGGCTCTCGGACGGAGTCGAGCCCGTGTACCTGAACCCCAACAAGGCCAAGATCTCCGCGGACGTGGTTCTGCGCGAGTCCCCGGCTCCGTATGGTCGCAACAACGCGCGCGCCCGCGTGGTACCCGTTTCCACCATGGCCGGACTCGACAAGTCCGCTTCCACTTGGGCTCCGGAGGCGCTGGAAGAACTGGCCATCCCGGAGACGTACTTCCGTCCCAAACTGCAGGTCTGCAAAGTCGACAGCGCCAGCATGGAGCCTGTCATCCAGCGCGGCGCCTACGTGGGCATCGACCGCGACCAGACCCAGCACCCGGACGGGGACCTCTGCGCCGTGCACTTCCCGCATCAGGGACTGCTCATCCGTCGCGTGTTCCTTCAGGACGGACAGTTCGTGCTCAAGGCCGCGAACACCCAGTACGATGACCTGACCATTCCCGCCGACGAAATGGACGAACGCACCGTGGGGCGCGTGGTCTGGGTTCTTCAGGACCTCAGCAACGTCTAGGGGCCTCCGCCCATATTCGACTTTTACGACCGCCGCATCCGAGATTCGGAAGCGGCGGTTTTCCTTTTTCCGACAGGGTGCTACCATGTCGAATCGACCATCACGGAGGACAGCCGTGGACAGACACACTATACTGCTTGTTGAGGACAGCCGTTTTTTCGGACACATGGTTCGCGACAGGATCGAGGAGGAACTCGACCTGAGCGTAGACTGGGCGACCACCATGGCCGAGGCCGTCTCCCTCATCGAATCCCGGGGCGAAGACTATCTCGTGGTGCTGCACGGGCTCTCTCTGCCGGACGCCGAGGAAGGCGACATGGCCCGCTATGTCACCGGCAAGGGGCTGCCCGCCCTCGTCTTCACCGCCACCTTTTCCAACGGCGCCAGGCACCGCATCGCTTCGCTGGGCGTGGCCGACTACGTGCTCAAGGAGAACCCCAAGGCGGTAGACACCGTGCTCGACACCATCCGCCGCATCCGCAGCAATCCCGACACCAAGGTGTTGGTCGTGGACGACTCCCCCACCGCCCTCACCAAGGTCCGCAAACTGCTGCAGGCGCACCGCTACGAGGTGTTCACCGCCAGCGACGGACAGGAAGCTCTTCGCATCATGGACGAAATGCCCGATGTCAAGCTGGTGCTCACGGACTTCAACATGCCCTCCATGGACGGCTTCGAGCTGACAAGACGTCTCCGGGAGAATTTCCCGAAAGACCGCCTCGCGATCATCGGTCTCTCCTCGGAACGTGACGAGATGCTCTCCGCGCGGTTCATCAAGCTCGGCGCCAACGACTTTCTCAAGAAACCCTTCATCTCCGAAGAGTTCTACTGCCGTGTCCAACACTCGCTGGACATGCTGCAGCAGATCGAGACCATACGGGAACTGTCCTACCGCGACCCGCTCACTAAATTGGCGAACCGGCGGTGCTTCTTCGAGAGCGCGGACGGGTTCATTGACCGCGCCGGAAAGGCCGGGGACCGCCTGTGCCTCGCCATGCTCGACATCGACCATTTCAAGAAGGTAAACGACACTTACGGACACGACGCGGGCGACGCGGTGATATCCAACATCGCCGCTCTGCTGGACACCGCGTTCCCGGAGGGCGAGGCATTGACCGCCCGGTTCGGCGGCGAGGAATTCGCCGTTCTGCTCCGGCATCCCGTGGAGCAGGACCCCGCTTCGCTTTTCGACGGTTTCCGCAGGACTGTCCAACAGTCGCCGGGCCGGGCTTCGGGCCGCGAGATTTCCGTGACCATCAGCATCGGACTTTGTCTGGACATTTCCGGCTCTTTGCATAAAACACTCAGTGCGGCCGACGAAAATCTCTACCGCGCCAAGGAACAGGGCCGGAACCGCGTGGTATCCGGCGTCTGCGAACTGAACGACTGATCGACACGCCAAGGAGACAAGGATGAGCACCCAGACCGCTCCCAAAACCGGACAGGACCGCCCGGTGACCGCTCCCGACATACGTGCGCGCAAGGGCGAAAACCCCATAGCCTGCATTACCGCCTACGACTACTGCTCCGGCACAATCGCCGACCAAAGCGGGGCCGATCTGGTCCTCGTGGGCGACTCGCTTGCCATGGTCATGCTCGGGCACGAGGACACCCTTTCCGTCACCATGGACGAAATGCTGCACCACACTCGCGCAGCCAGCCGCGGCGTGAAGCGCGCCCTGCTCGTGGGTGACATGCCGTTTCTTTCCTATAATCTGAGCACCGAACAGGCTCTCGCCAACGCCGGACGGTTTCTCGCAGAAGGACGCGCCAAAGCCGTCAAGCTCGAAGGCGGCGTGAACGTTGCCCCGCAGGTCAAGGCCATCGTGGATGCGGGCATCCCGGTCCTCGGCCACGTCGGCCTCACCCCGCAGCACGTGGCCCGCTTCGGTGGCTTCAAGGCGCAGGGCAAAACCGCCGAGGCGGTCAAATCCATGCTGGATGACGCACTGGCGCTCGAAGAGGCGGGAGCTTTCGCCATCGTGCTGGAAGCCGTGCCGGAAGAGGCCGCGCAGCTCATCACCGAATCCCTCAGCGTGCCGACCATCGGCATAGGCGCGGGCGCGGTGACCGACGGTCAGATTCTCGTCTACCATGACGTTCTGGGCATGTTCGACCGCTTCACGCCCAAGTTCGTGCGTCGCTACGGCGAGCTGGGCGAGCTCTGCGCCGAGACGCTCAGGCGCTACTGCGAGGATGTACGGCACTGCCATTTTCCCACGGAAAAACACACCCTGCACATGGATGACGACGAAGTGGCAAAGCTCAGAAAGATCAAGAGGCCGAAGCGGTAGATGGACTCACTGCTCTCGTGGCCGGTTCTCTGGGACGGGCTGCTCTGGCCGCTCATGCGGCTGGTGTTCTTCATCAGCGTCGGCCTTTTCATCGGCAACCTCATCGAGTCCCTGAACTGGACCCGGCACGTGGCGCGGTTCGCCGAACCGCTGGCCCGCCGGGCCCGGCTCAAGGACGTGTCCGCCGCCAGTTTCTCGCTGGCCTTCTTTTCCGGCGTCACCGCCAACACCATGCTCGCCGAGGCGCACGAGAAGCAGACCATCTCCGACCGCGAACTGCTGCTCTCCAACCTGTTCAACAGCCTGCCCACGTACTTTCTGCACCTGCCCACCATATTCTTCATCGCCGCGCCCTTCATCGGGTCAGCGGCGGTGGTCTACGTGGGCATCACCGCCAGCGCCGCGGTGCTTCGCACCGGCACCATCGTCCTTATGGGGCGGTTTTTGCTGCCGCCGGTCCCGGAAGGGTGCGTGCCGTGCAGACTCGACGAAGCCCCGGACAATCGCGGCAATCCGCTCCAGAAAACCCTCAAGCGGTTTCGCAGGCGGCTGCCCAAGATTCTCTACTTCACTGTCCCCATTTACATTCTGTTCTTCCTGCTGCGGCATTACGGCATATTCGCCTCGCTCCAGCAGTTCATGTCGGACAACGTCGGGTTCCTGTCCTGGCTCCCCACCGAGGCGGTCGGCATCGTGGCCTTCCATGTGGCCGGTGAATTCACCGTGGGACTCGCCGCGGCAAGCGCCCTGCTGCAGGACGCCTCCCTGACCACCCACACTGTGGTCCTCGCCCTGCTCACGGGTAACGTCCTGTCATCCCCCATGCGCGCCTTCCGGCACCAGTTTCCCTACTATGCCGGCATATTCCGCCCCCGCATGGCCGCGAGGCTCATCGTGGTCAACCAGAGCCTGCGCGCCACCAGCATCGCCCTCGTCGCCGTGCTGTACGCCCTGCTCGGCTGACGCGCAATTGTGCAAATTGTGCAACGCACAAGTTGCGTCTCTTTGCACAAAACACCTTGCACATCAGCGCCTGCACCCAGCAATTTCAGCATGTTACATTTTGGCACGGCAAATGCTAAACTCTCACTACAGATCAGGGTGAGAAGCAGAAAAGCATTGCCTCTATCCTAAATGTGACAGCAATACTGGCACACCTCCTCTCGGACCGGGCCCATGCCGGATGGGCCCGGGACCAGGAAAGGCACCTCCCCTGAACCATAGCGGCAAGACAGGGCCGGAAGAGCGTCAACGCAAGTGCCCCCTCACTCCCATCGTCGCTCTGCCCCCTCAGGCGGCGATTAGCTCTGCGAACCTCCGGACTGTCACGCAATACAGGCCGACCGAACCATCGGCCATATTCATCCCTCCCCCCCCCTTAGACCTACAGGAAAGGGGCCGCCCGAAAGGGCGGCCCCTGCATCCTGGGTCCATAGTCCGCATTGAAAAATACCGAACAGGCGCTATTTGTATGCAGCGAGCTGTCGGGCGGTGTCCCGTGCAATGTCGCGCTGCTTCAGGTCTTCCTTCTTGGAGTGCACGTTCTTGCCCTTGCCGAGGGCGATCTGCAGTTTCACCTTTCCCCGGGAGAAGTACATCTTCACGGGGATCACGGTAAGGCCCTTCTGGTCCGCGCGCGACTGGAGCATGTCGATTTCACGCTTGTGCAACAGCAGCCTGCGCGGACGCTCCGGATCGGGACGGTCGAACTGGGAGGTGTTTTCGTACGGGGCGATATGCACGCCCACGAGCCACGCTTCCCCGTCGCGAAAGCGCACGTAGCCGTCCTTGAAGCTCACGCGGCCCTCGCGAAGGGATTTCACTTCACAGCCCTGCAGGGCGATGCCGGCCTCGAAGGTCTCTATGAATTCATACAGGCGGCGGGCCTGCTTGTTCTGCCCGATGACGTTTGCAGCGGGTTTCTTCTTTTTCTTTCCCATATATGTCTCTAGTGCGGAAGTTCGTCGTTTTCCAGAAGCGATGCGAAAAAGGTCAATTCTTCCGGGTACTGTTTGAAAATTGTCTCCATGACCAGCGAGTTGATGCGGCCGACGGTGCGGCACTCGAGCACCTTGCGCAACAGCTCGCGGCACTCGCGCATCCGGGTCTGCCGGATGACGCGCTTGATGCCCGGTATGGCCTGCGGCGTCAAGGAGATCGAGTCGATGCCCATGCCCATGAGCAGGGGCACGCAGTACGGATCGGAGGCGACTTCGCCGCACAGACTCACGGCAATGCCCGCCTCGTGAGCGGCGTCCACCACCAGCTTGATGGCGCGCAGGGTGGCCGGATGCAACGGCTGGTACAGGTATGAAACGTGGCTGTTGGTGCGGTCCACGCCGATGCTGTACTGAATCAGGTCGTTGGTGCCGATGCTGAAGAAGTCCACTTCCTGCGCCAGCAGATCCGCGATCATCACGGCCGAGGGCAGCTCGATCATGATGCCCACCGGCATCTCAGGATCATACTCCACGCCTTCGCGACGGAGCTCCGCCTTGGCCTGCGCCAGCCATGCCTTGGCCTGACGCACTTCCTTGATGCCTGAAATCATCGGGAACATGAGGGCGACGTTGCCGTGCGCCGAGGCACGCAGGATCGCTCGCAACTGCGTCTTGAAAATCCTCGGATGCTTGAGGCAGAAACGGATGGCCCGCAGCCCCATGGCCGGGTTTGCCTCGTCCAGCATCCCGAAACTGCTCATGAACTTGTCGGAACCGAGGTCGAGACTGCGGAAGATGACCTTGCGGGGCTTCATGATGGAGGCCAGATCCGAGTACTTCTGGTACAGCTCGTCCTCGCTCGGCAGGTCGGAGCGGCTCATGTAGGCATACTCCGTCCGATACAGGCCGATGCCCTCGCCGCCGCTGTCCAGCACCGCCGCCACTTCCTCCACCAGCTCGATGTTGGCGTGCACGTCCACCTTGAATCCGTCGAAGGTCTCGGCCGGGAGCTGGCACTGAAGGCGGGTCTGCCTCGTGTATTCCTCGAACTGGGCGGCCCGCTCGTTATAGTCGGTCAGCTCCTCTTCGCTGGGATTGACCACGATGCGGCCCTGCAGGCCGTCCACCACGATCAGGTCGCCGTCGCTGATCACCTCTTCGAGCCGGTTCACGCCCACGAGCGCGGGGATGCCCAGCGTACGGGCCATGATGCCCGTATGCGAGGTCTTGCCGCCCTGTACCGTGGCAAAGGCCATGATCCTGTTCACTTCCAGTTCGGCAATGTCCGCCGGAGAGAGGTCGTGAGCGAGGATGATCACGCGGCCCTGCACCGCGGCGCTGTCGGCGCCCTTGCCTATGAGCCTCGACTGGACGCGGTCGGCAACCACGTGCACGTCCTGCATCCTCTCGCGGATGTAAGGGTCTTCCACGGCGCCGAAGGCCGCTTCCTGATCGGCCACGGACTTTTCCAGCGCCCACTCTGCATTGAGGCCGAGGGTGCGGATGTACTCCGCCGCCGTGTTGGAAAGTTTGGGATCGCCCAGCATCATGAGATGCGTGTCGATGAGCAGGGCGTAGTCCTGAAGCTCTGCGGGGACTTTTTCGCGAACGGCCTGCATCTCCTGACGCACGGTCTCGAAAGCCGCGTTCAACCGCTCCACCTCGCCTTCAATGCTGGAGGCGGGCACTGTGTTGCGCGGCAGGTGCGCCTTGTGGCTGCGGTTGACGAACACGGCCTTGCCGATGGCAATGCCCGTCGCCACGGAAATACCGCTGATAGTCTTGCCGTTCACTTTTCCTTCTACTCCTCGCTGAAGCGATTCTCGAAGAGCCGCGACAGCCTGTCCAGCGCCTGCGGCGCGTCGTCGCCGCTGGCCCTGAGTTCCAGAGTGGTTCCTTCTCCGACGGCAAGTGTGAGTATGTCGAGAATACTCTTGGCGTCAACCACCTGCTCGCCGGAAGCGATGCTCACCGACGCACTGAAGCCCTGAGCGGCCTGAGCCAGTTTGCCCGCGGGCCGCGCATGGAGCCCGTTGGGACTGCTGACCACGACTTCCCGCGTGTGCGTCTCCCCGTTGCCGCCGGGGGTCGAATCGTTTTTGACCATATATCCTTCGTCCTTGATCGGTTTCGAAAACCGTTCGACAGTTCCTGTATCACATTCCGGGCACCACGGACATGATGGTTTGCGCCGTTAACCCTATTTCCGGCAACAGTTCGGTCATCAGCAGAAACGCCGCGGCCGCGAACACCCGCGAGATCAGACCGGTGTTGACGAACCTCCCGAACAGTGTCAGCGCGGAGACGCCGAGCACCCACTGCCACCAGACCATGGGCTGCGGCCATATCTGGGCCCAGATGACCACCAGCAACCCGGCGTTGGCGTACTTCAGCCTCGCGCCCCAGTTTATGAGATCCCAGCGCCTGAGCCGCTCCAGAAACTGCAAGCCGTTCCGCAGCCCGGCCAGAAAGGTCAGCGCCCGGAAGCCCTGCAGACCGGCGAAGAGCAGCAAGCCGAGCACGAAGGGGGCCACTTGCAGCCCCGCAAGGAGCATGGCCGTGGTCGCCAGCGCCCAGAACACGAGCAGGCTCCCGGCGAAAACCGAGTCCCCCAGCGCCGAGAGGGTATAGCTTGTGGTGTCGCGCACCTTGTGGAACATCTTTTCTGGAAACCGTCCGTCATGGATGTTCTGTTCAAGGTGCAGGTAAATGCCCGCGAGACAGGGAAGCCAGAACGGATGCGACTGATGATGCCGCACATAGCGCCGCAGGGCTCTGCGGTATGCGGCGGGGTCCGGATGGATGGCACGCAGGCCGGGCATCATAGCATAGGTCATGCCTATGTTCTGCATGCCGCGGGTGTTGAAGCAGGCGCCGCCCAGCCAGCAGCGCACGAACGTACGCATGAAGGCCTGCGCCTTGCCCTCCCGCATGAGGCTATCCGTGCTGCCGAGTCCGATGGCCGTTCCCTCCAAGAAAACCGATTCAGCCGGGAAGCAGGCTGATTCTCTGAAGATAGCGCGAAATCAGGATCGCCGCCACCACCTTGAGTTCGTCCCACGGCGCAAACGGGATAACCCCCACCGTGAGCGTCTTGCCCCAGGTGAGATCAAGCGACATCTTCAGCCACACCGAGCCGATGCCGTAGATGACCAGCATGGCGCACAGGCCCCAGAACAGGCCGGAAATCCAGCCGAAGTTCCCTTCCGTGTCACGCGCCCGCCCAGTAAAGACCGGTGACAGCAGGAAGCCCAGAAGATAGCCCCCGGTCGGCCCCAGCGCGTAGCCGATGCCCGCGCCCCCGCCGCTGAAGACCGGCAGCCCGGCGATTCCAGCCAGAATGTAAAGCCCGACGGCGGCCACGCCGTATCGCGGCCCGAGGAGCATGCCCGCAAGAAAGACGAACAGCGGCTGCATGGATATCGGCACCGGCCCGATCGGGACGATGAGATACGCGCCCACGGCGATGGACGAGGCCATGATGGCCGTCCAGACGATGAGACTCAAACGATGAATGCCTTCAGCCATTATGTATCTCCGATTCTCCGGCGCCGACGGGATCCAGCCCGGCCGCGCGGATGCGTTCAAGGTCCTCTGCCGGGCCCTCGCCCGGCGTTGTCAGATAGTCGCCCGTCATGACTCCGGTAATGCCCGCCCCGAAAGGCACCGACGCACTCTCCGGGCCGAACACGGCGGGGCGACCGCCGCAGAGCCGCAGCTGTCTGTCCGGCAGCAGGAACCTCAGCAGCGCCAGCGTCCGAAGCGCCTCCGAGGCCGACATCACGGGACGCTCCTCCAGCGGCGTTCCCGGCACCGGGGTCAGAAAATTCACCGGGACCGAGGGCACCCCCAGCTCCGCAAGCGTCAACGCCAGCTCGGCGCGCTGCTCCCAGCTCTCACCCAGCCCGAAGATACCGCCGGAGCACACGAAAAGACCTTCCGCCAGCGCGTCCCGAACGGCCTGTACGTCCTCTTCATAATCGTGCGTGGAGCAGATGCGGGGAAAAAACGAGGCCGAGGTCTCCAGATTATGGTGGTATCCGGCCATGCCCGCCCGCTTCAACCGGCGCAGCACGCCGCGGCTCACGATGCCCGGCGACGCGTCGGGCGTCACCCCTGCCTCGGCCGCCGCCCGCAGACAGCGTGAAAAATCGTCCAGTTCACCCTCACGCAGCCCCGTACCGCTGATGACGACCCCGAACCGGCTCGCGCCGCCCCGTTTCGCCTCCTGCGCCGCGCGCCCGACCTCGGCAGGATCCAGCAGAGGATATTCTTCGCAGCCCGTGTCGTGGTGCGCGGACTGGGCGCAGAACGAACAGTTCTCGGGACACCGCCCGCTGCGGGCGTTGACGATGGCGCACACATGCATCCGGTTGCCGAAAAAATGCCGCCGCACGGACTGCGCGGCGCGCATCAACTCACCCAGCCGCTCATCCGGACACAGGGCCACGGCCTCGATGTCGGCATCGGCAAGAGGCATGCGCTCGACGGCGCGCTTCACCAGACGCTCGAAAGTCATTGCGTACGCATCCTTGCATAAAGCTGTTTGGGGGTCCAGCCGCTCAACCGCGCCGCGGCCCGCCGGGCGACCTCCTTGGGCTTGCCGCCGGCCCCGGCCTCCTGCGCCAACACGCGATCGGCCTCTTCGGCCTCGCTCACGGCTCCCTCCTCGGGCGGACCGATGACCACCGTCGCCTCGCCTTTTATTTCGAAGTGCGCCGCATCCGGCGAAGCGAGGGTGCCGTAGAGGTACTCCTCATAATCCTTGGTCAGCTCGCGGGCGATGCAGTACGGGCGATCCCCCAGCGCCTTGAACGCGGCGGAGAGGGAAGCCTCCAGCCGGGTCTTGCGCTCGAAGAACACCAGCGTGGCTCCAGTATCCCGATATACCTGGAAAAACTTGAGAGCCTGTCCCTCCTTGCGCGGCGGAAAACCGAGGAAGGCGTATGGGATGGGCGGCAGCCCGCAGGCGGAGAGCGCGGTCACCGGGGCGCTGGGACCGGGCACGGGCCGCACGGGCAGGCCGGCGTCGCGGCAGCCTCGCACGAGCCGGAAGCCGGGATCGGACATCAACGGCGTCCCGGCGTCGGAGACGAGGGCCACGGCCTCGCCCGCCTCGATCCGGTCCAGTACCATGGCGGTCTTCGCCGCCTCGTTGTGCTCGTGAAAACTGGTCATGTCGCCGGAGCGCGCCACGCCGCAGCGCTGAAGCAGCAGCCCGGTGCGTCGGGTGTCCTCCGCCAGTATCAGGGATGCGGCGGAGAGGACTCCGGCCGCCCTCGGCGAGAGGTCCGCGTCATTGCCCAGCGGCGTGGCCACCACGTACAGGCCGGGCGCGGGAAAATCGTTCGAATCGTTCATGGCTGGTACCGTCCTGTGGAATCGGGGGTTCTTCTACCACCGGCAGCCGTGGGACGGAAGCGGCAATTTTCCGGTTTTCAGGTGTAATCCGCGGCGTCGATCACGTCACGATACAGGGCGACCTCGAGGCCTTCCGGCCCTTCGGAGACCGCGGCCAGATCGAAGCGGCACGGCATGTCCCACAAGTCGTGGGCGGAAAGATACTGTGAAGCGGCCCTGACCAGCCGCGAACACTTCTCCCGGCTCAGGGCCTGCGACGCGCAGCCGCGCGAGCCGCGCCCGCGCGTCTTCACCTCGACGAACACGAGCGTGTCCCGGTCGCGGCAGACCAGATCAAGCTCCAGACGGCCGTGACGCCAGTTGCGCTCCAGCACACGAAACCCTTCGGATTCCAGATGGCGGGCCGCCGCATCTTCGCCCAAGCCGCCCGCGCCGGGCATTATGCTCTTCAGAATCGCACGCATGACGCCGAGTAGCACACCCCCGCGCGCCGGTCCACAATCCGCCCGCTCACATTTCCTTGAACTTGCAGGGCGCGAGGAGTATGCAGTCCGCATGAAACACGACGACACCAACGCACAGGGCGGCGCGGCTTCGGCTCGCGACCGCGTCACGCGGATTGCGGACTTTCTCTTCGAATGCGGCATGCTCCGCAAGACGCCGAGGACGGGCTACCAGTTCCTCGGCTCCGGCTCGGAGAATGTGGCCGAGCACTCCTTCCGCACGGCTGTCATCGGCTACGTGCTGGCGCGCATGGCCGACGCCGACGAAGCCCGGACCACCCTGCTGTGCCTCTTCCACGACCTGCACGAGGCAAGAACCGGTGACTTCAACTACGTCAACCGCATCTACAACAGCTCCACGCGCACCATGGCGCTGGAGCATGCCACGGCAGGAACCGGTCTCGCGGACGAGCTGCTGCCCATGTGGGAAGAGCTGGAAGCGGTGCAGACGCTGGAAGCCAGGCTCGCGCAGGACGCGGACCAGCTTGACTTCATCCTGAACCTCAAGGAAGAGGCGGACATGGGCAACCGCTACGCCACCCAGTGGCTGGAGATCGCGGTACAACGCGTACGCACGCAGTGGGGGCGGGAACTTGCCGAGACCATCGCCCGCACCGACCACAAGGACTGGTGGTTTCTCGGTCCCGATCCGGACTGGTGGATTCGAAAGAATGGAAAGAAGTAGCCCGCAACAGCCCCGCAGACGTTCCTATTCCAGAAAAAACCGCCCGAGAATCGCTTCGATCCGACCGCTTTCGACCATGGCCCCGAGCGCCGCGTCGAACCGATCCACCTCGGCGGCCTTTTCGGGGTTGCGGGTGTAGCCGATGTAGTAATCCACGTCCGTGTGTTTGCCGGCATACTCCAGATTGCCCAGATGCAGCTTGGCCATGAGGGCCATCCCGACCGCGCGGTTGGAGAAGACCGCATCGACTCTGCCCCAGGCGAGCTTCTTGAACGCCTCCTCGTCATCCGGGGTCATATCTATGAAAAAGTCCCCGTTCATCTCGCCCCTGAGCGCCTCCAGCGTTGCAGAGGTCTTGGAGGGACCATACACGCCCACCATCTTCTCCCGCAGCGCCTGCATTCCCCGCTCCCGCAGAGGAGTCGATTTGTCCGTGCGGACGAAAAAGCCGTACTCGGTGCGGACCACTCGTCTGGAAAAACGCAGCCACACGGCCCGTTCAACCGTTTTGCCGATCAGAAACAGCGCGTCCGCCCGCCCCTGCTTCAGGAGCATCTGCGCCCGCGGCCACGGAAGAATCTGCACATCGCAGTCCAGTCCCTGCTCCGCACAGACCGTCTCCACCATCTCCACGCCCGGCCCGGAAGGCACGCCGTCGACCAAATACGTGAAGGGCGGGAAGTCCTGCGTGAGGAAAACAAGCCCCTTCCCTTCGACGGCACCGGCGGGCGCGGCGACCAGAATCAGCATCAGTACGGCAAACCATTTTCGCACGCTCCACCTCCCTCTTCGAGCTCACACCGCATGTGCCTCATTTCCTTCGACCATATCCCCAATTTGTATATGTTGAACATTATTTCCAATGCGCGGCGCCGGGATAATCATGGTTTCAATACCGCGCTTGCGAACTCCCATTGAATTCTGTAATAGTCGCTAAGCTAAGCAGACGGACAAGGCTTGGGCGCGCTGTTGGGGACTGGCGGCGTCCAAAGATTTCCGTCATCGGGGAAAGAAATGTCACAAGCTGTGAGGGGAACTACCTCCCCGTTCGCCACGCTGGGCGCGGCGTTCCTGGGGTTTGTGGGGGAATTGGGCGCGCTGGCCATTTTCTTCCTCGATTCCCTGCGTCTTGTCTTCGCCGGATGGGGGCAGTTCGCCAAGATCATCCGTCAGATATACTTCATCGGCGTGCAATCCATCAGCGTCATCGCCCTCATCGGCGGTTTCGCGGGCATGGTCATGGGCATGCAGCTGTATTTCGCGCTGTCCATTTTCGGCGCCGACGGCTTCCTCGGTGCCGGGGTCGGGCTCTCCATGGTGCGCGAGCTCGCGCCCGTGCTGACGGCCATCATGCTCACCGGACGCGCCGGCTCGGCCATGACCGCCGAGATAGGCGTCATGCGCATCTCCGAACAGATCGACGCGCTGACCATCATGGACATCAACCCCATGCGCTACCTCGTGGCGCCCAAGATGGCGGCCTGCATCATCAGCTTCCCCATCCTGACCACCTTCTTCAATCTCATCGCCATCACCGGCGGCTGGCTCACCGGCGTCAAGCTGCTCGGGGCTAACGAAGGGGTCTACTGGGCGCGCGTGCAGGAATCGCTCAGCTGGAGCGACATCGAAGGCGGACTCATCAAGTCTCTCGTCTTCGCCTGCATCGTCTGCACCATCTGCTGTTTCGAAGGATATTTCACCCACACCCGCAAAGGGCATGTGGGGCCCGAGGGCGTCAGCCAGTCCACCACCTCGGCGGTGGTCAAGGCCTGTGTCGTTACCCTCGCCTCCGACTACATTCTCACCTCGATACTGTGGTAGGAGGGATGACGGCATGACGAAAGCACCGGGAATACGCACGGAACATCTGAGCATCGGCTACGGGGGAACCCCCGTGGCCTCGCAGCTCGATCTGGAGATGCCGGCTGGCAGGGTGACGGTGGTCGTGGGCGGCTCCGGGTGCGGCAAGTCCACCCTCGTGAAGCACATCCTGCGGCTGCACGACCCCATTGAAGGCCGCGTCTTCGTGGGTGAGCACGAGGTGCATTCCCTCTCCGGCAAGGCGGCCCGCTGCTTCAAGCAGCGCATGGGCGTGCTGTTTCAGGACGGCGCCCTGCTTGGCTCCCTGACCATTGCGGACAACCTCGCCCTGCCTCTTCGCGAGCACACCAAGCTGACCGAAGCGGAAATACTCGAGATCGTGCGCAACAAGCTCCAGCTCGTGGGACTGGAGGGGACCGACGACAAATACCCCACGGAACTTTCCGGCGGCATGCGCAAACGCGCAGGGCTCGCGCGGGCGCTGGTCATGGATCCGCAGGTGTTGTTCTGCGACGAGCCCACCTCCGGGCTGGACCCCATTCTTTCCGCCGAGCTGGACCAACTGCTCCTGGAGATGATGGCGCACTTCGACATGACCATGATCGTGGTCAGCCACGACCTGGCAAGCATGCGGGCCATTGCGGACCACGTGGTGCTGCTGGGCGACGGGCGGTGCCTGTTTCAGGGCTCCGTGGAGGAGCTGGACGCCACCGAGGATCAGTACCTCAGGCGATTCCTCGACAGGCTTCCCGCAGAGCGCAGCACCCCTCGACTGACCATGCCGGCGCTGGATTCCTCCAAACTCAAGATCGACTGCAGCAGGCTGCTGGACTAAAGGACAGGTTCCGAGAGGATGAGCAACATGAAGAAATACAGCAAGGAAACGGCCGTCGGCATTTTCGTCTTTGTCGGGCTTCTCGCCATGGTCTACATGAGCGTGAAACTCGGCAACGTGGGCATCTTCAGCGACAGCCACTGGACCCTGAAAGCCAGCTTCACCGACGTCTCCGGGCTCAAGAACAACGCCCCCGTGCAAATGTACGGCGTCAAGATTGGTTACGTCAGCGCCATCACCCTCAACCAGAAGGACGGCGTGGCTGACGTGGACATGAAAATCCACGAGGACGTCGACGTCACCGACGACTCCATCGCCTCGGTGAAGACCAGCGGTCTCATCGGGGACAAGTACATAAAGATCACGCCGGGCCTTGGCGGCCCGATCGAACCGGGCGGCTTCCTGTTCGACACCGAACCGGCCATCGACCTTGAAGACCTCATCAGCAAATTCGCATTCGGGAAGGTATAGACATGCGCAAAACCATTCTTTGCACCATTGTAACGACCATCGCCCTGTTGGGGTTCGCAGCTTCGGCCCTTGCTGCCGAGTCGCCGCAGAAACGCGTCGAGGAAGGCGTCGGCGAGATCGTCGAGCTGCTCAAGGACGGTCGCCTGCAGAACAACGACAAGCGCGCTGCCGCCCTTGAGGACATCTCCAAACTTTCCGACAAGTACTTTGATTACAAGTACCTCGCCATGATGGCCGTGGGCCGTCCGTGGCTGAAGATGGACGAGGACACGCGCGAGGAGCTGACCGGGGTCTTTCGGAAGGTGCTCGAACTCAACTACCTTCCCAAGCTCGAAGGCTACTCCGGTCAGAAGATCAACTACACCAAGGAAATGGTTCGCGGAGACAAGGCCATGGTGCTGACCGAGGTCATTGACAAGGACCAGAAAATCTCCGTAAACTACAGACTGGTGAAAATTGACGGCGTGTGGATGGTTTACGACATCATCGCCGAAGGCATCAGCCTGGTGAAGAACTATCGCACCCAGTTCGCCGAAATCCTGCATGACGGCGACGCGAAGACCCTGATCGACAAGCTCCGGCAGAAAGCCGAGGAACTTGAAGCCGCTCAACGAGCCGAAAACGGAAACTAGCCATGCGCCTGAAAATCATTCTGGCATTCGCCATCGTTCTTTTCGCCGCCTCAACGGCTCTCGCTTCCGGGCCTACCTGCCCATCGGATCAGCTTGCCCAGTACAATTTCAACGAAGACGTCTGGGACGACTCCGGCAACCTTGTCGAAGGGGACGCAACCCCCAGCGCGCAGCAGCCCGATGCAAGCGAGCTGGCCTCAGACCCGTTCGAGGGCTGGAACCGCTTCTGGTTCCAGTTCAACGACAGCCTCTACTACGGCCTCTTCAAGCCCATCGCCAAGGGCTACGGGTACGTGGTGCCTGAAAAGCTGCGCGTGAACTTCCGCAATTTCTTCCGCAACCTGCTCTTCCCGGTCCGCTTCGTGAACTGCCTGCTGCAGGGCAAGTTTCAGGGTGCCGGACTGAACATGTCGCGGTTCATGGTCAACACCGTCTTCGGCCTCGGCGGGCTGGGCGATCCCGCTTCGGCGCACAAGAAGGCGCGCCCGGAGATCCCCGACGGAAAGGAAGACTTCGGCCAGACCCTTGGCCATTGGGGCTTCGACAACGGTCCCTATCTTGTATGGCCCGTCATGGGTCCCAGCACCGTGCGCGACACCGCCGGTTTCGCCGGGGACTACTTCGTCTCCGTGGACACCTACGTGCTGAGCTTCTGGCAGGCCGTGGGCTACTTCGCGTTCGGCCGCGTCAACTATCTTTCGCTCAATCTCGATCAGTACGACACGCTCAAGCAGGGCGCCATCGATCCCTATCAGGCGTTCAAGGATGCCTACCTGCGTATGCGCGCCAAGGAAATCGCCGAATAGCGATGCTCATAGCCGTCATTTCCGACACGCACATGGGCTCGCCTCCGGCCTGGCTGGATGAAGTGTACGCGCGTTGGCTGGAACCGGCCGACGCGCTTCTTCATTGCGGCGATATCACCAGCCCCTCGGTCTGGTCCTACTTCCTCCAGCACCCGCAGTTTCACTGTGTTCGCGGCAACTGCGACTGGGACCCGACTCTCGTGGACCAGCTTCAGCCCCTGCAGACCGTCAATGTCGGCGGGCTCACCGTGGGCATGACGCACGGCTGGGGTCCACGCCCGCAGGTGCCGGAAAAAGTCGCCGAAGCCTTCTCAGCCGACTGTGACCTCGTCTGCTACGGCCACACTCACGCTCGGGACTGGTCCGTGCGGGGCGGCCTGCGCCTCTGCAATCCCGGCAGTCTCGGGGAATCCGGTTCCCTCGCGCACATCACCGTGGCCGACGACGGCACCATGGACTGCCGGTTCGTCAGCGTCCGGTAAGGCACCGACACTCACACCCCACCGCCTCCGCAAATGCCGCGTCACCGCACGCGAGCATTGTTGCAACCCTTGCGAAGTGTTACACTTGCAGGAAAAGGAGGAAAAATGACGCGCACACCCCTTATCACCGCCGCTTTCGCGGCCATGCTCACCTCGGGCTGCACGGGACACGGCCCCGGCTCGCCCGGCGGCTACTCCGGACACATGGGCGGGATGCCTTTCGGCGGTTTCGGCATGATAGTCCTCATTGCCGCCATCGGATTCATCATTGTGTTGATGATGCGCGGCTCTGCAGGGAGAAATACCCAGGAGAAAACCTCGCTGGACATTCTCAAGGAACGGTACGCCAGAGGCGAGATCGACCACGAGGAGTTCGAGAGAATCAAGAGCAAGTTGGAGGAGTGATCCGGTCGGGGCATACGCACGCGCCGCTTCGTGGACAGTTTCATGAGGCCGTGATATCTTTCTCGGCCCTGTCATGAAGGAGTCAGCAGCATGAAATTCTCCGGCATCAACCTCCTCGACGAACTGCGTCGCCCCGAACTGGAAGACCTGCGCCGGAACTTCCGTGAACGATCGGTCAGGAAGGGCAGCATCATCTTTCGTCCCGACGAAGAAGAGGATCTGGTCTTCATCATCTCCTCGGGACGGGTTCGCATCTACCTTGGCTACGAGGACAAGGAGTTCACCCTCGGCATCCTGAACCCCGGCGACCTGTACTCCACCCACGCCGACTGTTACGTGCAGGCTCTGGAAGACACCGCGCTGCTGACCACGGACGTGAACTCGGTCAAGAACTGCATGGCGCAGATTCCCCTGTTCAACCGCACCATGGTTCGCGTTCTGGGTCACATCCTGAAGAACTCGTTCTCGGTTATTGACGGCCTCGTGTTTCGCGACATCAACACCCGGCTGGTGAACTTCCTGCTCAAGGAGGCCGAGGAAGGCACGACGCACGAAGACGGTACCGTCGAGATCGAGACCGGCCTGACCGTGGAGCAGCTTTCCCAACTCCTCGGAGCCACCCGCCAGACGGTCTCCACCCTCATCAACAACCTCGTCCGCGACGGCCTCATCCGCAAGAAAGGGCGTTCGAAATGGCTGCTGCCGGACCCGCAGGCCCTGCGCGCCAGAGTCGAACCAGGCTCCCATGGACTTGAATGAAGCGGTTTCTCGGATTTTATACCCGCAATGTCGGATACCCGACAAAAACTTGTGCCGGAATTGTCTATAGTGAGCACCGAGGCTCTCAGCCTCACGCCGTAGATGACACAACGCCCAACCCATCGGGAGGTAAGAGGTATGGCAAAGGAACCTCGTCCGGTAGAAGAACTGTCCATCTGGGAAGATGCGCAGGCCATGATGAAAAAGGCCCGAGCCGAAGGAATCGAGACGGTTCACGAGCGGCTCCAGCAACAGACCCCCCACTGTAAATTCTGCGAACTCGGCGTCAGCTGCCGAATCTGTACCATGGGGCCGTGCAAGGTCACCCCCAAGGCACCGCGCGGCGTGTGCGGCGCGGACGCCGACGTCATCGTCGCGCGCAACTTCGGCCGCTTCATCGCCGGCGGCTCGGCCGGTCACTCCGACCACGGCCGCGACCTCATCGAAGTGCTCGAAGCCATCGTGGAAGGTGACACCAAGGATTACTCCATCTCGGATGAAAACAAGCTGCGGGCCATTGCCGCGGAAGTCGGTGTGGAGACCGAAGGCCGCGAGATCATGGACGTCGCCCGGGACGCGGTCGAGGTCTTCTTCAGCGACTTCGGCAGCCGGAAAAAGCAGGTGGCCTTCCTGAGCCGCGTGCCTGAAAAGCGCCGCCAGATATGGGACAAGCTCGGCATGACTCCGCGCGGCGTTGACCGCGAAATCGCCGAGATGATGCACCGCACGCACATGGGCTGCGACAACGACGCGCCCAACACCATGGTCCACGCCGCCCGCACCTCGCTCTCCGACGGCTGGGCCGGGTCCATGATCGGCACCGAGCTTTCCGACGTGATCTTCGGAACGCCCACGCCCTCCATGTCCGAGGCCAACCTCGGCGTCATCAAGGAGGACAAGGTCAACCTGCTGGTGCACGGCCACAACCCGGTGGTCTCGGAAATGATCCTCGCCGCCGCGCGCGAACCCGAGCTGGTCAAGGAGGCCGAAGCACTCGGCGCCAAGGGAATCAACGTGGCGGGGCTCTGCTGTACCGGCAACGAACTGCTCATGCGTCAGGGAATCCCCATGGCGGGCAACCACCTCATGACCGAGCTGGCCCTGCTGACCGGCGCGGTGGAAGCCGTGGTGGTGGATTACCAGTGCATCATGCCCAGCCTCGTGCAGATCGCGGGCTGCTACCACACGCGCTTCATCGACACCGCCCAGAAGGCGCGCTTCACCGGCGCCATCCATTACGACATTCACCCGCATAACGCCATGGAACAGGCGCGCGACATCGTCCGGCTGGCCATCAAGGCCTACGCTGAACGCGACGCCTCCCGCGTGGACATCCCCTGCGAGCCCGTGAAGCTCATGACCGGCTTCTCCAACGAGGCGGTCATCGGCGCCCTCGGCGGCAGCCTGACCCCGCTGGTGGACGCCATCAAGGCGGGCGACATCCGCGGCGCCGTCGGCATCGTGGGCTGCAACAACCCCAAGTTCCAGCAGGACTCCATGAACGTGGGCCTCGCCAAGGAACTCATCAAGAAGGACATCCTCGTATTGGCAACCGGCTGCGTGACCACCGCGGCAGGCAAGGCCGGACTGCTGGTGCCCGAGGCCATCGAGATGGCCGGCCCCGGCCTCAAGAAGGTCTGCGGCTCGCTGGGCATTCCGCCGGTCCTGCACTACGGCTCCTGCGTGGACAACTCCCGCATCCTGCAGCTGTGCGCCGCGCTCGCCAACGAGATCGGCGTGGACATCAGCGATCTGCCCGTGGGCGCGTCCTCGCCCGAATGGTATTCGGAAAAGGCCGCCGCAATCGGCCTGTACGCCGTGGCAAGCGGCATATACACCCATCTGGGCCATCCGCCGAACATCCTCGGCTCCGAGACCGTGACCAACATCGCCACCTCGGGCCTCGAAGATCTGGTGGGCGCCTCGTTCGTCATCGAGCCGGACCCGGTCAAGACCGCGGAGCTGTTCGACGAGCGCATCAGGAGCAAGCGCAAGGCCCTCGGGCTGAGCGAATAGAACGCCAATGGGGGCGGGTTTTCCCGCCCCCGTTTTCACCATCGGAGCACCCGGAATGAAGCTCGCTTTCGCAGGAAAAGGCGGCGTGGGAAAGACCTCGCTCACCGCCTGGATGGCCGACCTGCTGGCCCGACAGGGAAGAAACGTCTGGATGATCGACGCGGACACGGCCCTGTCCCTCGGGCAGGCATCCGGGCTCGACGAGTCCGCCCTGCCCGAACCCATCATCGCCCGTCAGGATTTGGTCAGGGAGCGCATCCACGAAGGCGGCTTCCTCAACCTGAATCCCGACGTCGGCGACCTGCCGGAAACCCTTGCCGTGGACGTCCCGCTGTGCGGCGCCACCGAACCCGGCATCGCACCGGGACGCAAGCGCCTGCTGGTCATGGGGGCGCTCACCAACGCCGGCGGCGGCTGCGCCTGCGACGCCAACGCCCTGCTCAAGGCCCTCCTCGCAAGCCTCGTCATGGACAGCGACGATTGCGTGCTGGTAGACCTTGAAGCGGGCGTGGAGCACCTCGGACGCGGAACGGTCACGCATGTGGACGGCCTCGTTGTTGTCAGCGAACCGAGCTTCCGCAGCTTCCGGGTGGCTTCCGATGTCAGCCGCATGGCCTCGGACCTCGGCCTGACCAATCAGGTGCTGGCCGTGAACCGCTACACCGGCGGCGAGCCGCCCGAACTGCCAGCCCTGCCCGCCGCACGTGTCACCCTCCCGCCACTTGACGGCCTCGCACAGCGGCAGATGACCAGCGGCAATGTGCTCGGCATCCCGGAAACACCGCAGATAGAACAGACGCTCCGCTCCCTGCTGGCCTCGCTCGGCTTCTAGCCCTCCTTTCACTGTACGCAATGAGCCGATCCGAAACTTTCGGGTCGGCTTTTTGCGTTTTGCCCTGCAAACCAGACAGCACAGTGCGCAAACCAAGGTTGTCACCCCGCGCGCCACTTCACAAGCCTCCTCGCTGACCAGTCGGAAAACATACAATCAATACAGCCCACTCCAACGGCAGGATACTCCCTGCCGCCGTGGAACCTTTCTTGCTTGGCCCGGGGCTGTTTCAAACACCAGCAACCGGCCGGATACCGGGTGAGGGACCATGTAAGGGGGAAATCCTATCGTGTTCGCATCAATGAAAACACTCAAATGCAAACTTGCGGGGGTCATCGGCTTCTGTATTCTGTCCATCATCGGGATACTGACCCTCTCCTCCGCGACGCTCGTGGAGATCGAAGGCCGCTTCAAGAGCATGAAGCGTGAAGCTCTGGACGGACAGGTGGCCTCGCTGGCCATCACGCGAGACATCAACTACGTCAGCCGCCTGACCCGCAACATCATGCTGGGCAGCGACATTGACAAGGATCTGGGCAAGCTCGACGCGCGAATTGAACGAATCGAAAAGAATTTCGACACCTTGGAAAAGTCTGCAATCAATCGGGAAGAAGAGCGGCTCATCGACAAGGCACGCACCGCGGCCCTCGGATTCGTGGAGGACGGACGCCGCTTCGCACGCGCCCTGCGCGAGCTGCCCAAGTCCGAACGCTACACGCGGTATCCGGACTACGGGCGCTCCGCCACGCCGCTGGCCCAGAAGTCCCGCAAGTATTTCGGCACGCTGGTGAAGCAGAAGGATGCCCAGTACGAGCACTGTGTCGAGTCCTTTCAGGCCGAACTGTCCACCGCCCGCTGGACCGTCATCATCGTTGCCGCATGCGTGGCAGCCATCATGCTCCTCCTGAGCGTGCTCCTGCTCAGGGCCATCCTCAAGCCCCTCGGCGAAGCCACGGACTTCACGCGCCGCCTCGCCTCGGGCGACTATGACGCCACGGTGAAGGCCGACACTTTTCACGGCGAGATTCGGGTCATGGTCGAAGCGCTTCAGGAGATGGCAGGCAACCTCAAGGTCAGCATGGCGGATGCCCGGGAGCAGACCGAGCGCGCAAGAGAGCAGGCCGAAAGCGCTCATCGGGCGCGGGAACAGGCCGACGGCGAGAGCGCCCGCGTGACCGCTCTGATGACCGAGATGACCGAAGTGGCGGCCAAGGCTACCGGAATCGCCGAGCAGCTTCACACGGAGTCCGGCAACCTTTCCGGTCAGGTCAGGGACATCAGCTCCGGCGCCAGCCTCCAGCGCGACAGGGTTCAGGAGACCGCCAGCGCCATGGAAGAGATGAACGCCACGGTCTCCGAGGTCGCGAGCAACGCCACCAACGCGGTGGAGGAGGCGGACTCCGCACGCTCCAGAGCACAGGAAGGCTCCAGAATCGTGCATCAGGTGGTGGAAGCCACCGCAGAGGTCAGCACGCAGGTGGATTCCATGAAGACGGCCTTTGACGACCTCGGGCGCCGCGTGGACGAGATCGGCCAGATCATGAGCGTCATCACGGACATCGCGGACCAGACCAACCTGCTGGCCCTGAACGCCGCCATCGAGGCCGCGCGCGCAGGTGACGCTGGCCGAGGGTTTGCCGTGGTCGCCGACGAAGTCCGCAAGCTGGCGGAGAAAACCATGCAGGCCACCAAGGAGGTCGGCGACTCCGTCACCGGCATCCAGACAGGGGCGAGCTCCAACATGGTCGCCATCGACAAGGTGGCGCAGGCCGTTTCGAAGAGCACCGGCCTGACCGCCGAGGCAGGCGAGTCCCTCGACCAGATCGTCCGGATCGTCACCGACACTGCGGACAGGATTCAATCCATCGCCACGGCCGCGGAACAACAGTCGGCCGCCAGCGAAGAGATCACCCGCAACACCACCGATGTGAACCGCGTGGCCAGCGAGACCTTCGACAACGTCAACCGCTCCGTCGAGTCCATCGGCAACGTCGCCGAGCTGGCCGAAGAGCTCAACGGCCTCATGCGCAAACTCGACGATAACCACCGCTGATACCCCGACACCGATACGAACGGTCGAATCCCCCGCAGCGATCGCTGCGGGGGATTTTTCATATTCCCATGGCGAGCTGACCGGGATGTTCTTCCGTCTTGATAAATGATGCCGAACATGATCTATTTTCATGGAAATCCCGAAACGTCCGCGTGATGCGGCCAGTAAGCGAGACCCGAGAAGGACACCCTCATGAACGAACCCTCCTGCGACAAGGAACACGCCGAATCCAGGGCCGTAGCGAAACAGGACTGCCACCTGCTGGGGTCCGACGATCCGCACATCGACTTCGCGCACCGGATCATCCGCTACGCGGTCAAGGCGCTCGCCTTCCTGATGGTTTTCGTAATCATCTGGGGCATTCTGGACGTGCTATGGGTGCTTTACACCAAGCTCTCCACCCCCCCGTACTTCCTGCTGAACATCAACGACATCCTCGCGACCTTCGGCGCATTCATGGCCGTACTCATCGCCATCGAGATATTCGCGAACATCGTCATGTATCTGGAGAGCGACATCATCCACGTGCGGCTGGTGCTGGACACCGCCGTCATGGCCGCCGCGCGAAAGGTCATCGTGCTGGACTTCAAACAGCTGGAACCGCTGGAGGTGCTGGCCCTCGGCGCCATTCTCGCGGCCCTCGGCGTCTGCTACCTCTTCGTGGGCCACGGCAAAGGCATCTCCTTCGGAAAGAGAAAGGACTCGAAGTGAGCCGCAAGGGTCCACCGGAAGCATCAGCAGACAGTGACGCCACCGGCCCAGCGGCCTTGCAAACGGCGGAGCCCTTCACATGACCGAGCTGATGGACAATCTTTCGCTCATGGTCCTCGCCACCGGGGCCATCCTCATACTGACCATGTTCATGCGCCACGCCCTGTCCAGGACGCTTGTCCCGCCGCTTGTGGGATATCTGCTGGTCGGGTTCGCGCTCCGGGTGATACAGGACAACGGCGGCCCTCTGCCGGAAGGCTATGAGGCGCTCTTCGCGTTTCTGGGCAAGGTCGGGCTGGTGACGTTGCTGTTCCGGGTGGGGCTGGAGTCGAAACTCTCCGGCCTGATGGAACAGTTCAAGCCGGCGGGCATCACATCGTTCGTGAACATCGCGGGTTGTGCCGCAGGAGGCTTTCTCGTCTCCCGCCATCTCCTCGACCTTGCGTGGATTCCCTCGCTGGTGGTTGCCGTGGCTTTCACCGCGACGAGCGTAGGCGTCTCCGTTCAGGTCTGGAAGCAGTCCGACGCGCTGGACACCCCTCAGGGGAACCTGCTGCTCGACCTCGCGGAATTTGACGACATCTGCGCCGTGGTGCTCATGGCCCTGCTCTTCACGGTCCTCCCGGCCCTGCACAACGGCGCGGCGCACGGGGACGTGCTCATGAACGCAGGCAGCACCGCTGCATGGTTCGCCCTGAAGTTCAGCGGCTTCGTCCTCTTCTGCGTCCTTTTCGGCAGGTATCTCGAGCCGCCCATCTCGAAATTTCTCAGACGGTTCGAACCCGATGAAGGGTACATGCTCTCCATCACCGGCCTCGGCTTCATGATCGCCGCGCTGGCCGGACTGCTCGGATTTTCCCTCGCCATCGGGGCCTTCTTTGCCGGACTCCTCTTCAGCCGGGACCCGGAAGCGGTCAAGGACGAAGCGCCCTTCGTGCCGATTTACGAGTTTTTCAGCCCGTTCTTCTTCATCAACATCGGGCTGGAAATCAACCCGGCGGTTCTGGGAGCGTCGGTCGAGCCGGGCCTCCTGCTGCTCGCCTTCGCCGTAGCCTTCAAGGTCCTCACGGCCGGGCTCCCGGCCTGGGCGCTTCGGGACCTGCCGACGGGCGCGCTCCTCGGCGCAAGCATGGTGCCGCGCGCGGAGATCACCATGGTGGTCATGGAACAGGGCGCCCGCCTCGGCGACTGGGCCGTGACAGAGGAGACTTTCAGCGCCATGGTCATCGTCTGCGCCGCCACCTGCCTCCTCAGCCCCGTCGTGATTCACTTCATGCTCAGAGGACGCTTCAACCCCAAGGGGTCCGGCGGCTAATCCCGTCCTCCCCCGGAGAACGGTCGCCTCGCGAAGACTTCGCCCTCCCGCTCACGCCCGGCCAGCGGCTGCGCTGGGGCGTAGTCGTACAGCGCCTGCAACTGGGCGACCTGATCCCAGCTGCCCTCCCGGCGGCAGTGCCGCAACCGGTCCAGATCAAGGCTGACGATGGTCGCGGTAGGACGCTCGCCCGCTTCAAACAGGCAGTCGCCTTCGGGAGAGACCACGAGCGATCCCCCGGCAAGATGGTAATGACCGTAATCGCACGCGCCGTTCATGTAGATGTAGTACGCCTGATTCTCGATGGCCCGGGCGTACTTGATGTGCTGATAGCTGGCCGGGATGCTGTCCGGATCCATTGAGAGCTGGATCAGGACCTCGGCGCCCATGAGGGTCAGCGTGCGGCTGATTTCGGGGAAATCCGCGTCGAAGCATATCTGAAGCCCGAAACGAACTTCCGGCTCGGCTATGTCGAAGACGTGGTAGTCGCTGCCCGCAATGGTGCCTTTTTCCAGATCGGTGTCCCAGGGCACCATCTTCCTGTAGATACCGGCGATGTTGCCCGCCGGATCAAACACGGGCGCTGCGTTGCTGAATCCTCCGCCTGGCTCGGCCAGCTTCAGGCTGCCCGGCACCAGCCAGACGCCCAGTTCCGCGGCCAGACGCCCAAGGCGCCGCATGGCCGATCCGTCCGGCTTTTCCACGGTCTCCGGGGCAATGCCGAACTCCACGCCCACAATAAGGTGCGGCCGTCTCGGGTCGTTGCAGAGGGCTCTGGCCTTCTCTTCAAACAGGTCCACGTTGCGATCGGTCTCCCGACTGATCGCCATCTGTATCAATCCGACATGAAGCGCTTCGGACATGCTCGACTCCTTGCTTGTTTTTTGCTGAAACGGCTGGCGGATCGCCGCCGCAGGCGAGGCGGGGCGACAGGTACGGCCCCGCCGTCCCGGACAGTCGGGGCAATATCGCTTTGCGACTGTCACCCCCAAAGCGATATCATGGGACCGTGCGACATCTGAAGAAGCTCAACATCGCCTTCATGGTTCCCACTCTTTCCGGCGGAACAGCAGTCCGGGGCTACTGGAACTCGCCGGGTTACTCGCGACATTTCTGTGCGTATGGCTCTTCGCCCTCTGGGTGAGCCGGAAAAAACAATCCGCTTCCAGCCGGACCCGATTACCGTCCTTGCGCCCCTTCTCTCGGTCAGCCCCCTGCTGCGAGGGCTCCTTGACGCGGGAGCAGCCGCCGGCACTGAAAGACAAAAAGCCCCGGACATCCGGGGCCTTCTGACGAACGCGAAGGGCTAGCCTTCGAGGTACGGCGCTATGGCGCGGGCCAGCTGGTCTGGACATGAGGTGTCGCGCTTGCCGCAGGTAATACCCCGCAGTCGATCGGCAACCTGCGCCAGCGGCAGCCCTTCCACCAGCCGGCCGATGCCCTGCAGATTGCCGCTGCATCCGCCGGTGAATTCCACGTTGCGCAAAACCCCCTCCTCAACCTGAAAACGAATGAGCTTGGAGCAGACCCCGGTGGGCACAAAGGCTTCGGCATCGGCTCCCTGAGGAGAGACAGGCGCAACGGATTGCATGAGATCGTTCAGTTCCATGAGCGGGTCCTTACTATGGTACAGGGGTTGTGAATGATGAATACTTGCTATCGCGACTCGTTGCCGCGGGGAACGAGAATAGGCATGAGCCGCCCCATGTCAAGCCGCCAACGTCCGACACTTCTGCCGGGGCAGCGAGGCAGGACCTTACCAGCCGGCCATTTGCATTGGAGAAAACCCGAACACGCTCGTGGAAGCCATCACCCGCCCCCCCACAGCGGCTTGCACGCTGCCGTTACTCGACGCTCATGACGGCCAGTAGGCGATGGTCAGCCCCAGCATCAGGCAGAGGGTCGTCAGAATACTGCAGAAGGTCCCGGCCAGCATGCCCTTCGTTCCCGGCGAGGCGGGCAGGAATACGAGCTGCACGGCAATGCTCAAACCGGCTGTCATGAACACTGTCGAAGGGACGTGCGGCGACCATGGCCCGGCGAACAATGCCGTCAGCGAGAGCAGGTGCAGGACGAGGACCCAGACCTTCGCGTTCCGAACGCCGACAAGCACCGGCACGGTCCGTTTGCCGTCAAGCTCGTCAGACGGCTGGTCGGGGATGGCCGTGCCGATGGCACACCCCAGCTGCGTAGGAAGCACCACCAGCAACACGGCCCACGGAAAACCGGCCAGCCCATGCGCCTGAGCCGCATAGCCGAACAGGGGCAGGATCACGCCCACGCCGAACATCTGGAGGAACTCGCCGCCGCCTGAATAGGAAACCCTCATTGGCGGATAGCTGTACAGCCAGAGGAGCAGCACGCCGGAAACAGCCAGTACGACCGGCCAGACGGTGCCGACCAGCAGGTTGAGAACCGCAGCCGCCACCAACGAGCAGGCAGCCGTCAGGATGGCGCCCCGGCCGACTTGCCTCGGAGTCAGGTCCCCGTCAACGAGCACGCGGGAGCCACCGGAGAACGGCGTGAACGTCCAGTTATGCCGGTCCGTCTCCTGATCTGCGTAGTCATTGGCCAGAACGATATAGAACTGGATGGCCAGACCGAAACCATGCACGAGCGCAAAAGCCGCAACACCGAGTTCGGCCCCTTGATGCAAGGCCAGAGCCTGCCCCAGCAGGAGAGGGAGAAAAATGTAGCTTTGCGAGGGCAGCCGAAGAGCCTTAATCCAAGCGATCATGTATTCCTTTCCGGTTTGGCGCCTGTTCCGTGCACCGTCGTGGGCAGACTCTTTATGAGGCGGCCACACCGCATGGCGGCAACACGCTCTGGCTGGCGAGACATCTCGCGGAACCGCCGTGAATCATGCATCTCCCTGAAACAAATCATGTCTCCGTCCCTTCCACGGTGATACGCTTCCATCGGGACATACGCGCGGTCAGGCGCTGAGGGGCGCCGCCCGATCCCCGTTTGCTAGGCGTTCATTCCAGGCGGAATACCTGTTGTCTCGAGTGACCACTCGCCACGCATACCACTTCCGGTTCGCGAACTCACGAAAGATTCCGTGAAAAGCCGTTGCCATCCCCTTCCAAACGGTTTTTGCCGAAAAAAGGAGATCCCCTTGATACACACCCTGAAACGGGAGCAGCGACTGCCCATCTCGCTGAAAGACGCGTGGTCATTCTTTTCAGCACCGCGGAACCTTGCGCGCATTACGCCGGACTGGATGGGGTTCCAGGTTCGCAGCGGCGCGGAACGTGCCATGTACGCCGGCCAGATCATCACCTACACGGTCAGGCCGCTCTTCGGGATTCCCCTGTCATGGGTCACCGAGATAACCCATGCCCGGGAGCCTCATTTCTTCGTGGATGAACAGCGGGTTGGACCGTTCGCCTTCTGGCATCATCAGCATCATTTCACCGAACGCGAAGGCGTTGTCATCATGGCCGACGAGGTGAACTACCGGGTCGGCTTCGGCCCTGCCGGAGACGCGCTGAACGCGCTGGTGATCCGCAAGCGGCTGGAGAGCATCTTCGATTACAGGCATCGAACCATTGCGACCCTCTTTCGCCACAACTGACAGGGGCATTGCGGCGAAAGAGGAGACTCGTCAACTACGATCCGATCAGCGGAAGTTCTTTGTCGACACTGAAAAAGACAAGGAACCTGCGTTTTGTCGGCCCCTCTTCATCAATTTCGCATCGACGGCAAAGCTCATAAAGCAGTTCCGTGTCTTCTTCCTCACGAATCATGGTCATGGATATGCGTTTCCCTTTGTATCCGGCAGTGTTTTCCCGGAAAAGAAAGTGCGCCTTCTTTGTCTCCAGCACATTTTTATGGCTCAACCGATCATTCATTACGACAGCAAGAGAACCGTCTTCCATAACGTGAGGACGAGAATACACGGCAGCGTTGACACTTCCGTCACTTCCCGCGGTAGAAAGGACACCGAATCCTTTCTTGCTTTCAAAATACTCTTTGAGACTCGACATTGAAGCTCCTTTGCAATGGTTTATCGCCATACACGATGATTCTTCGTGGATGAAAAACAGCACGGTCCGCCGCACCGTTTTATGCCAGTAAAGTTTTCATCTCAGCGTTACACGTTTGCACGGCATATTTCAACATCACGGATAAATTATGAGGTTCCTCAACTGCGCACCGCTCCGACACCGCTGCCCCGCACGCTCCATGCGTCGCACACCAACACATGCGAACGCCGGCTGTGCCGATCAAAAAACAAAAGCGACCTCAGGTATCCACCTGAAGTCGCTTTCGAAATATGGTCGGGGCGGAGAGATTTGAAAACACTAAATCACATCCCCTACAACATCAACCACTTAGCCCTTGACCCTTTGAGACCAATGTACCACCTCTCTGTACCAGTTTCAAGGGATGTCTCCTGTACCGGTTGGGTAAGGATTGAGTGGGATTCAAGAGCTTGTGTCTCATCTTCTGTTTTTTTTATTGATTAGGGTCAGTGAATTCCTGATTGATATTGAATGTGGTATGAGCTTGCTGGATGTCCTTCATACATAAAGAAATAAAAGGAGAGACTAATGGCAGCTAAACCTTCCAACCAGCAATTCGAAGTATCAGTCGAAGTTGACGGAGAAAAGCATACCGGTAGCTTTTACGTTAATAACGGTATGATCTATGTCTCATATGGATTCGGGAGTAAATCGACACAGGTCAGAGGGATGTCTGCTTCAACTCTAGCCCGTGTCCTGCTTGCTGAAATCGTGAAAGAGGAAAAAGGGAATTCATAGTAAGCGGTTACTGTTGGCACTGGATACTTTGCAGCAAAGCATAATGTGCGAACCGTACGTGTCACAACCTATTGGCTGTAGCTCAAGTGCCAGAGGGAAAAGGCTATTTGGGAGAGTTACTATTTTTAGAGATGCTTGCGATAGATGTTGGATTGGGCTATTCAAAATCGAATAGGACAGTCAAGGATTAGGTGAAAAGATGGCAAAACGGCCCCGCTCGGATCGATTCCAGATCAAGTTCAACAGTGAAGACGTTCACCCGGATAACATCCGAATCAAAGACCTTGCCCAAGTGCTGCAATCACTTGAGGAGGGGCTGATTGCTATCGTCAAGAAAGAGTCCACACCTATTCTTGAAAATGGGTTGGGCATCAGCTTGGTAGGTATCAAGGAAGGCTGTGCTGCCGTTGAACTGAAGCCCATTGGTGAGAGTGGTAAAGCTGCTGTGAAGCCAGCCATGAAAGAAATGCTAAGGGCGATTAAAACTAAGGATCGCTCTGAGTTCCCCAGTGAGGTTGCTAAGTCAATACAGAGGGTTGAAGAGTTTTCCCTGAAGTATGAATGCAATTCCGAGTTTAGACTTCACTCTGATAACAAGCGGCCCAATGCTGTTGTCCGACCTCCGACAATACTCAAAATAGTCAAAGACGCACCATTAACAGGCGAAACCACCATTTACGGAAAGGTTGAAAGTGTTGGTGGTGCCAGTAGCCCTGCTGTCTGGTTGCGACAATCAGATGGTACGCGCTTTCAAGTCAGTATTTCCTATGACATGGCTCCTGATTTCGGTAAAAAAATCTACTCCTGGGTGGGACTACGCGGATATGCCCAGTGGGAAAATGATGATGGCTCCTTACAGAGCTTCAAGCTTATTGAAATATTGGACTACGATCAAATGCCACTCACTGAAGCGTTCGATCAGTTGACTCAAAAGATAGGTGGTTTCTTTGAGGAGATTGATGATGTAAACGCCTTTGTGGAAGACTTGCGGCGGGAGTGAGTATGTCGATAGTTTTTATTGATACCCAGATTATGATTTGGGCCATACTCGGACAGGCGAAAGAGAGTCAGAAGTTTCTGGTACCTAAAGCCAAGCACTTGATTTCTGATCTGGAGAGACAAAAGGCTGACCTATACATTTCAAGCGTTACCCTTGCAGAAATGTTCTGTGGCGTCCCGAAGAGTACTCACAACGCCATACGCAAGGAGATTCAACGTCATATCAAGGTTGCTCCTTTTGATAGTCTTGCAGCCAAGCATTACGGTAAAATTTGGCGCGAGACCAAGGCTGACGGCCTTTATGATGCACTGACTGAGATGGGTATGGTCCGTAAGCAGTTCAACAGCTCGTTGAAAAATCCATTTTTCTGTGTTTCCACGGACTCATTTGCAGACTAAAGCAACCGGCAGAAAGCTTTCGGGGCGATCTTTATGAACCGCGAAAACGACCAATATCCAGCTTGATTTCACCCAACACCCGAAGAAAACAACTCCCCAAGCATCTGCTGCCCCTTTCGGGGTGCCATACCCGATCAGCTTTCTCATGAGCAGACCGAGATTGAAGCCTGCGACGTGGAGCAGGTAGCGCTTTTCGACGTTTTCCCGGCCACGCAGCCATGTTTTGCGCATACCACCCCGATCAAGGGTGTGTTGAAAGCTTCGTTCGGCAAGTTCGGTTCGGCACTTCGCTGACTCGCGCGCCTTGCCAGAACCAAGACGTATTCGATTGTTATACACGGCACGCCGGGCATCATGATCCCCGTTCCACCAGTTGAGACCTTTGCGTTTCGGTTCGGCGATTCGTGTCTTCCAAGGGCCGTCGTTTAGTTCCTTTAAAACAGCACGAGAATGATATCCTTTGTCTGCGACGAGTTCTGCCGGACTGTTGGGAGACGGGCTTTTTCCGGTGGCTTTCAGGTTCGCTTTCGTGGTTTTAAGTGTTTCACCCAGAGTTTTGGTATCGCCTTGGTCAGCCGGGTGAATATCTACCCCAACCACCGCGCCGGTATCCAAGTCCACAGCGTGTTCCGGCTTGTACGCCAGACGCGTACGACCATCTTTCATTCGTGCGACTTTGGCTTCGGGATCGGTTGAGGACTCCCAATCCTTGTTGGAAGTCTTTTTGCCTTTGCGCTGACGGTCCATGCGGGACAGGTCTTCGTTTGTCGGGGTATCCATGCCGCTTTCTTTGGCCATACGATGCAGCATCTGACGGTAGCCTTCGCCTGTGTCCTTGCGGACGATGGTTCGCATGGCTGCATTTGCCTCCATCGTGGAGGCATCCACGCCGATGCGCTCACCCTGAACCAAGCCAGCTTGGGTAATAGCGTCGAGAACCCATGTGAAAATCTCTTGATGCAGCTCCAAAGGAAGACGGGAACGAATTCGACTCAGACTTGAATGATCCGGCACTGACTGACCTGTCTCCAAAAGAAGAAACTCGCGAAGGGAAAGCGAATCGGTACAACGCCATTCAATTCCACGTTCAGAGTCGATGCCCTCGAAGTAGCCGACCAAGTGCATGCGAAAATAACGTCCTGGAGGAATCGAAGGGCGACCTCTGCGCGAGGCGTATAGCGGGGCACAGAGCTCTTCTGCAAAGCTATCGAATCCAGCCTTATTCAAAACCGACTGTAGGCGGTCATAAAAGACATGTCCGGGTGACTTGGGAATCTCATCCCAAGACAAGAACATTTTCCCACCGCGATCACCCTGTTTCCCCAAAGCCATGAGCCCCCCTTCGCTTCGGGAGATTGTCGTCGATTTGATGGACTTTTTCAACAGCCAGTCAAGGCTGACTGTACGATATTGGGTACTGCCCTCGCAACTAAAGCCAACAAGCTTTACACCTACGACAACAAGTTCCAAAAATTGGCTGGTCGGTATTTAATAGCTCCTGATATGCCTACTGTTCCTGCTAAGGAAATCCCTCTCCCGATAGAAGGCTTAAGGGATTCTGAAGGGCAAGACGGAGTAGCTTGATTTAAAGTTGAAATACACATCTTTTTTTGCACTCACTCCCACGCTCGGACGACCAATGGATTCAGATTTAATGTAGGATACGGTCAGGGCAAATACGTATGATATTTCATAGCTTCTGCCTCCTCATTCTCTCCCTGACCCACTAAAAACAAACACAAAAAAATGTGAGAGGGTATGTACGTTATTCGTCTGCCCTGACTTCCCCCCATTGGGTGCTTGCTACACTACTTCCTTTGCTCCGCTCTTCGTCTGTCATCTTTCCTACTGTTCGGCCCTCGGCATAGTATCCCCCCACGGCTGTTACTCGCAGAGTCTTTAGCCGTTCATGCCTCCACCTGATCCTTCCAAGCTACTGCCCATGGTGGACATTTGGGTACACCCTCATGACCAGTGGACAAGGCATAGACATTAGGGTTGTTTTGTCTTGCAAATGTCCATGTCTGCTGTTAGGGTCTAAACCGTAATGTCCACATATGGACGTTGGTACAACCTCAGCAGGAGCTTATCCGTAATGTCCAAATCAGGTACGATCTTCGCCTACTGCCGTGTCTCTACGCTCGACCAAGATACCACTATGCAAGAGGAAGCACTGAGGAAAGCATACCCTAACGCTGTCATACGCTCAGAGAAAGGCAGCGGGACTACACGCAAAGGAAGGGAGAAGCTGGAGCTAATCCTTGAGATGATAGGGGAAGGTGACAAGCTGGTAGTCTGGAAGCTTGATCGTCTGGCCCGTGACATGCGTGATCTCCTGAGCATTGTGGATTTCCTGAAGGCCAAGGGAGCAGACCTTGAGGTGTTGGATCAGCGCATTGATACCAGTACAGCAAGCGGCAAGGCTTTTCTTCAGATGCTTGGCGTGTTCGCAGAGTTTGAAACCAATCTCAGGAAAGAAAGGCAGCTTGCAGGAATTGCCAAGGCCAAACAGGAATCCCCTGAGAAGTACGCCGGACGCAAGCCCAGCTACGACAAGGATACCATCAAGGGATTGCTTGCTGAGGGTATGAGCCATGCTTCCATTGCCCGTAAGCTCGGATGCTCAACCAAGACTGTACAGCGTATCAAGAAAGCTGCTTTGTAGATGGTGAAGGGATCAAGAGAGGTTGAGTATCCAAGTAGAAACCTGAGTATCCAAGTAGAAACCAACGAGACGTAGAGAAAATCTTGTGATACAAGCACCACTCTTGTCTGAGGTTCTTCATATTGTACGTTTAACATTCACTCAGGGAGACTTGTTCAAATGCTTGTTACCATCGACACTGATTCACATGGCCCTTGCACCAGCAGCCGCTTGTTCTATGACCACATGGAAACCTTCATCGACTACGAATCAAGTGAAGGCTGCGTAGTCATCAATTCAAAAGCTGGTGGAGATGTATGCTACGAATCTGACAAGCTGACAGAGAATCAATGGAAGCAGCTTGTGCAACTGGACAGGGAGATGACTGAAACCATGAGCAACTACATTCAACGGGCAGTCCAGATTCTTGAAGGAAAGGAAGTGTAGGTTCTACGGAGGTAGTCACTACAGATTACCTTGCTGCAATTCGCTCATATTTGGCTTCTAAGGGATTTTGCCTACCCACTCTGACCAATGTGTAGCCGAAGAGCTTAAAATGCTTTAGAAGCTAAATATGGAAGTCTGAGAGGGTGGTTGAGGGTTTTTGGCCACATCACGGCAAACATGCTTCAGCCGCCCCCTCTCAAGCCTACACTTCACCATCAGAGAAATCTTCATTATCTCAATGGATTAAGGTGACCCCTTCACTATAGGACGGAGTGGAAAGGGATGGGAGAAAGGAATGCTGCATATGTTAACAGTATATCTACATATGTCTACACTCCTGTTTACACTCCCTGTCTACATATGCCTACATTCCCTGTTATCACTCCCTTATTCAGTATAGCAACTATCCCTTATTAACATTCTGTCTACATTCCCTTCATTCTATCTACTCATATTCCCTTATTCCTCCTCTACACCCTCAGTAATTCAAAGACAGATCACACGACGAAGCAGGACCGCCTATCTTTCTTTCCTTCAATTTACCTGAGTTGGGTGAGAGAAGGGAGAGAGAAATGAGTAGCCACCCTCCTGCTTTTTTTCTATTCCATACCTCTGTGAGGGTGTAAATGCTGAAGGTTTGAGTGTTAAAACTTTAACACTTTTACACTCTCCATGTAGGGGAGTACTTGGGAAAGTCCTACAAATCAGTTTTTCAAAAACGACTCATGACAAGCAATGCAACCCGAAGTCTGGCGTGTAGACTACAAGACTCTGCGGAACATCATTCTTCAGCGGTGGAATCATCGTTGGAAGCTGTGGCGTGAGTTCTGTGAGGAAGTCTTGGAACAGGTGGAACATCCTGAACTACTTCCTTCGTTCCCCAATAACCAATAACCAAGAAAAAGAAAAAGAAGAAAATGAATGAAATAACTGTCTTTACCAATGACACACTGGGGCAAGTACGGACTCTTCGTGATGAGAAGGGTGAGCCGTGGTTCGTTGCCAAGGATGTGTGTGATGTGCTTGGGACTGAAACCCGTGATGTTCGCAAGGTGCTTGATGCTGATGAGGTGGATACTATCCACATTGGGAATCGTGGAGGTCGTCCGTCCCTCATCATCAACGAATCCGGCCTGTACTCTCTGATCCTGCGCTCTCGCAAGCCTGAAGCCAAACGCTTCAAGAAATGGATTACCTCTGAAGTCCTTCCTGCCATTCGTAAAACGGGTGGCTACATCCCTGTCAGCAAAGATGGTGGTGATGATGAAATGACCATCATGGCAAAGGCCTTGAAGATTGCTGACCGTACCATCTCAGATGAACCATGGGTAGCCTCGCACTGTTAGAATGCGTCAGAAGCCAAATATGGAAGCCTGAGATGGTAGTTGTAGAGCTTACAAGATAGCCATCATCCCTTATTTCCGGTGTAAATGACTCAAATCCAGATCACGGTAGCGAAGCTTCTGCATGCTCTCGTTGAGTTTTTGGAGATGGTAGCCATCGCCATACCTCTTTCGCTGGCCTGCCTGCGTATGGCCCTGCAAGGAATCCATTTGTTCTCCCGGAATATCTGAGTCACGACAAGCGTCCTCAAAGCAGTGCCGGAAACTATGGAAGCAGTTCTTACGGTGCTTCACTCCTATGGACTTGAAGAAGCGTTGAAAGTGCATAGAAGCGTTCTTGGAGTAATATCCTTCGCTACTTATCTTCAAGTCAGGGAAAAGCCTTTCTTGCCCCTCTGCTTCCAGCTTTTGGACGTATTCCATGAAGCCCATCTTCACCAAATCAGGATGGACAGGTATCTGTCGCTCAGAATGAGGAGTCTTCAAGCTCATACCTTCCCTTCTTTTGTGGATGTCGAAGTAGTGGATACCATCTTCCTCACGAATATCCTCTACACCCATCTGGCATATCTCACCAAGCCGCATACCAGTAAACAGTCCTATCAAAGGAATCCAGTAGCGGTATGAACCATCCATCACAAACTCTCCCGGCTTCCTCCATTGCTTGTAGGATTTGGCCCCAGTGAACACAGGAGACCGGAAAATGGTGTTTAACTCTTCAGTGGTAAACGGATCACGCTCCTTCCTCGGGTTGGTCTTGATTCTGTACTCCATCCCCTCAAGAGGATTTGAAGGACTCTCGTCGTAGTTCTTGCTGATCCACTTCCATAGAGCCGATACGCCAGTGATATATTTGTTGACGTTGGCCCTCGACATAGGTTCCAAGCCAAGAGTTTTCGCCTTCTTAGGAATCGCCGTTAATGGCAACCCCTTCAGGACATTGTACTTCTCCATGTTCTTGGGAAGGCTGGAAACAATATCCCTGAACTTTCGACCATCAGCTTTTGTGTACTGGTCAATGGGCTTGTCACCAATGATGCCTATGAAACGATTGGTCCATGTAAGATGCTGGTCCTTGGTCCGTGGGTTACTCCATGAGCCTTCCCTTGCTTTTACCTTGAACCACTCGTCCCTTGCCTGAGAAAGCGGTGGAGCAAGTGAGTATGGAGACAGGACTTCGGTAGCAGGAGTTTCTACCACACCGCCTTCGTTCCTTTCTTTGATCGCTTTGATAGCTTTCAGAGATGCTGCTTGAAGCTGTCTGGCTACTGCCTTCAGGCTTGGTGAGTTCTTTTCCAGACGAATGCCAGACCAAGACAATACCTCCTCAGCTTCATCCATGTAGAACGGGTTTACCTTCCCTCGCTGTTGGTAGTATCTGTTCATAGACTCAGTAATCTCTGTGTCTTCTACATGTTCCTCAAAAGTCTTGGCAGGGTATTCCAGTTCCTCACCTTCATAAAAACCTTCAAATGGAGCATCATCGTTGCGTGTCTCCTCGTCCTCCTGAAGTAGAAAGGCGTAATAAGTATCCGCCACTTTTCTTATGTCTTCTTTGGAGAGTTCCTTGAGAGGTGGTAGTGACTGTGCCTTGAGCATACGACGATGCTCTTCAAACATTCTTTCAGCTTCAGCAGAGGCAGCGCGTACCAACTTCAGGGCTTCGCTGTAGTCAGAGGTTCCAAGGGACTTCTTCAGCTCTTTCCTACCGAAGGTGTCGATGATGTCAGTGGGAACAGCACACCGGAAATACCACTTGGTTCCACGCCGGACGAGGTGGGTTTGTCTTGCCATGTCTTCCATGCCTTTCTGTACCAGTTGTCTGTACCAAAGGCAAAAAGAAAGCCTTTGAACTCAGTACATTACCAAGATCAAAGGCTATTTTTTATTATGGTCGGGGCGGAGAGATTTGAACTCCCGGCATCCAGTTCCCAAAACTGGCGCGCTACCAAACTGCGCCACGCCCCGAGCGGTGGTGTTCCTACGCGAAACCTGAAGGAAGCGCAAGCGTCATGGCATATCCACGCCCTCTATGCGTTCGCCGCAGGCGCTGCACCGTCCGTCGTTCACGGCGCTGAACGAAAGCGAAAAGCCCGCACGATTCAGCACCACCTCGCCGCAGCCCGGACACCGCGTCTTGGCGTAATCGTGCCCCGGGACGTTACCGATGTAGATGTACTTCAGCCCTGCATCGCGCCCGAAGCT
The DNA here is from genome assembly GCF_059568665.1 of Pseudodesulfovibrio halophilus DSM 5663. Lineage (NCBI taxonomy): Bacteria > Pseudomonadati > Thermodesulfobacteriota > Desulfovibrionia > Desulfovibrionales > Desulfovibrionaceae > Pseudodesulfovibrio > Pseudodesulfovibrio halophilus. The sequence goes on from NZ_JCANTV010000009.1 coordinate 121,971, forward strand.
CCATGCCTTTTCCAGACCCGGCACCGAAGTGGGAGCCACGTCGCGCATGTGGTAGTCCGGGTGGAACCGCGACAGGTGCCAGGGGGTATCCGTGCCGAGGTCGTTGGCGATGTAGCGGGCAAGCCCCTTGAGTTCCTCTTCGTCGTCATTCTTGCCCGGAATCAGCAGCGTGGTCACTTCAAGCCACCAGCCCATCTCCTTGATGCGCTTGGCGTTCTTGAGCACCGGCTTCAGCTTGGCGCCCACGATGTCCCGGTAGAACGGCTCCGAAAACGCCTTGAGGTCGATGTTTGCCGCGTCGATGAGCCCGTCGAGCTCGACAAGGCACTCCGGACTCTGGAATCCGTTGGAGACCATGATGTTCGCGAGGCCTCGCTCGTGTGCCAGCCGCGCGGTGTCCTGCATGAGCTCGAAAAAGACCGTCGGCTCGGAGTAGGTATAGGAGATGCTCTCGCAACCGTTGTCCACGGCGGCCTGAACCAGCTGCTCCGGCGTGGCGCGCTCCCCGCGCGGCTCGGCGCCGGACTTGGGAGCCTGCGAAAGGGTCGCGTTCTGGCAGAACGTACAGGAGAAGTTGCACCCCTGCGTGGCGAAAGAGAGCGTGGTGGTGCCGGGCTTGTAGTGATACAGGGGCTTTTTCTCCACCGGGTCCACGCCCAGCGCGGCCACATGGTCGTAGACAAGGGTTTCGAGCGCCCCTCCCCGGTTGGCGCGCACGCCGCAGAGGCCGCGCCTGCCGTCTTCGATGAGACAGAAATGCGAGCACAGTCGACACTGCACCCGTCCGTCGTCCAGCGCTTTCCACAGTCTTGCTTCGGTCATCTGGCACCTACCAGCTTTTTGTCGTGGTTGTGGTGGTTTCGGTGTCCGTGGAGTTGTCGTAGGTGGTGGTAGTGGAGTTCTCGGTGCCGCTCTGGGGCCATTTGGTATCGGGATTCACCGTGATGATGATCTTGTCGTACCAGTCCACGGGTTCCTTTTTCGGGCCGGAGTCGAGTACGGTGGTGTCGTCGCCCTGATCGTCCTTGCCGAAGCCGATGGTGGAGCCCGTGTGGCTCCTGCTCGTCCCCCACGCATGGTCGCGGCGGTCCTTCGCCGTATCCTTATTGGGAAATTTCCCTTGCGCGTAGGCTGCGCCCGCGACACTCAGAACAACGATCCACACCAAAATGAACCTGCGCATGATTCCTCCCGGACAGCATGGCCTGCCTTGATTTGCTCCATGATACGCCTTTTGCGGCGTGAGACAACCCGGACGGTTTTCCGACGCCCGGGAAAATCATTGCACGAACCGTACCCGGGCCTTGCGAAGCGGGCCGCAAATCCCTATAACCCTCGGCAACGCCAACAATCAGCAAACGGAGAGCACGAGCAATGAGCGACAGCGCCAAGCGAAGCGAAGCCTACACCGCAGCAGGGGTGGACATCGAAGAGGGGAACCGATTCGTCAAACGCATCAAGGACCTCGTTGCCGCGACGCACACTCCCGGCGTTCTCACGGGCATCGGCGGCTTCGGCGGCCTGTTCCGTCCGGACATCGCGGGCATGGAGGCCCCCATCCTCGTCTCCGGCGCGGACGGCGTGGGCACCAAGCTCAAGCTGGCCTTCGACTTCGACAAGCACGACACCGTGGGCATCGACCTGGTGGCCATGAGCGTCAACGACGTGCTGGTTCAGGGCGCGACCCCGCTGTTCTTCCTCGACTACTTCGCCACGGGCAAGCTCGACTCCGGCGTGGCGGAGAAGGTGGTGGAAGGCGTTGCCGAGGGCTGCAAGCAGTCCCGCTGCGCCCTGCTGGGCGGGGAAACCGCGGAGATGCCCGGCTTCTACCCCGACGGCGAGTACGACCTCTCCGGCTTTGCCGTGGGCATGGTGGATCAGCCCAGGCTGGTCACCGGCGAACGCATCGAGCCCGGCGACGTACTCATCGGGCTGGCCTCCAGCGGCGTGCATTCCAACGGTTTCTCCCTCGTTCGCAAGCTCTTTGACGCTTCCGCCCTCAAGCCGGAAGACACCTTCCCCGGCAACGGCAAGACCGTGGCCGAGGTGCTTCTGGAGCCCACCCGTATTTACACTCCCGCCGTGCTCGAAGTGCTCGGCATGGCCGACGTCAAGGGCATGGTGCACGTCACCGGCGGCGGTTTCTACGACAACGTGCCCCGCGTGCTGCCGGAAAAGACCCGCGCGGTCATCGAGTTCGGCTCCTGGCCCATGCTTCCGGTCTTCGACTGGCTCCGCGAGGAAGGCGGCCTGTCGTGGCCCGAAATGCTGCAGATCTTCAACTGCGGCATCGGCTACATCTTCGTGGTGCCCGAGCACGAAGCCGACGCGGTGCTGGACCGTCTGGGCGAGACCGGCGCTGACGCGTGGCAGATCGGCGAGGTCCGCGAGCTCGGAGAGCACATCGAACAGGTGGAAATAAGCGGCCTTGAGTAGTATGGTCCCTTCATGGACCTGAACCAGTTCTTCCATCACCTGCAGTTGAACCTGGGCGTTCACGGCAGCACCCTCCCGGATTCCATGGCCAAACTCGCGGCCACGGCGTTGGCGGTGGTCGTGGTGTTCGGACTCAAGCGCATCCTGCTGGCCGCGGCGGCGCGGCTGCTGAACAATCACCAGCGGCTCACGGTGCTGGCCGGGTGGGTCGGCCTTTTCGCCTACCTCATCATCGGCATCGCCGTCATTCGCATCTGGTTCGAGGGACTGCACAACTTCCTGACCTTCCTCGGCATCATCGCCGTGGGCCTGACCATCGTCAGCAAGGAGATAATCCTCAACTTCGTGGCCTTCTGGGTCATCATCTGGCGTGAGCTGTTCAGCATCGGCGACCGGGTGCAGGTGGGCGACGTGGTGGGCGACGTCACCCGAAAAGGCATCCTGTATTTCTCCGTGGTGGAGGTGGGCAACTGGGTCAAGGCGGACCAGAGCACCGGCCGCATGGCGAGGATTCCCAACGCGCTGGTGCTCACGACGCCGGTTCTCAATTACTTCAAGGGCTTTCGTTTCATCTGGAACGAGCTGACGCTCACCGTTGCGCCGGAGGGCGACTGGAAACGCGCCCGCGAGCTGATGACCGGCGCGGCAGAAGCCTACGCAGCGACTCTGGAACAGCCCGAACCGCCCGATCCGGTGGGTGACGACGAGTTCATGATCTTCCGGCGGCTCACGCCCAAGGTCTACTTGAAAGTCACCGATGCGGGATACGAGCTGACCCTGCGTTACCTCTGCAAGCCCCGCTCCCGGCGCGACAGCGAAAACGAACTGCTGGAGCGCATCCTCGACGCATTCGAGAACGCGTCCATCCCGCTGGCCTTCAAGTAGCTAGCCCTTCATGTTTACCAGCCCGCCTCCGAAGGGCGAAGTCGGCTCGGTACCGAGATCGTCCAGCGTGTCCACCAGCCGGCTCTTGGTCTCCAGCGCGATCTCCGTCAGCGGCTCCGGGGGCGGATAGAGGTCGTCCGTGACCGAGGTCTCGGGCACGAGCCACGAATCCGGGTCCTGCAACACCGACTCCACCTCGGAGTGCCATGCGGGCAGCAGCCCGTCCTCGCCCACCAGTGTTTCGCGCATCTCCTGCGGATCGGCCGTAATTCGGGCGAACAGGTCGTCGAACGCCACCTGAAGCAGCTTGCGCTCCCCGAGCTCGGAGAACCCGGCGTGCTGCAGCACGTCCATGCGGGACTGCAACGGACCGCGCCACTGCTCCGCCAGCGTGTCGCGGAAAAGGTCCTGATTGGAAAGGATGAACGAACGCAGGTTGTTGTACTCCGAGACCGCGTCCCCCAGCGTGCGCTCCATGCGTTCCATGGGCTCCACCACGGAAAACGGCAGGGTGCCGGAAAAGGAATCCGCCACATCCACGGTGACGCGCCCGTCGTCCAACGACAACAGCCCGCCCGCCTCCAGCGTCCGCTCGGTGCCTTCAGCGCGAATGCGCGTGTCGGTCCCGGGCCACGCCGTGGCGATGTCGAAAATCTCGGTGCCTGTTCCCTGCGTTTCGATGCTCAGATCGCCAGTCCCTTCCGAAGTCAGGCCGATGGTATTCCCGGCCTCGGCGTCGGCAAGGCTGGCGGCAAAGCCGATGCGAAATCCGTACTGGTCCGGATCCAGTCGCACGGCGTAGTAGTCGGTGTCGGCCGAGAGGCCGCCCGGCAGGGTATCTGAAGATGACACCCGAAGCCGGGTGCCGGTGCTGTATGCATCGTACTGGTCTTCGCTCACCGTAGCCGCATAGCCGCCCTCGAAGGTCTCGGAGACCGAGAATTCTCCATCGAGCAGATGCCCGCCGCCGCTGATGGAAAGCCGCTCCTCCACCTTGGGGTTCAGCGCGGAGAACTCCACAAGCTGCTCTTCGCGGCTCAGAGTCCGCCCGTCCTGATACACTGGGGCGTCCACGGTCTTTTTCTCGGCCGTGAACTGTTCCTGCGAACCGTTGGCTTCGGACACGAGCCTGTCCAGAACGTCCTGCCACGTGTCTCCGTCCGAGACAGCAACGGAGAACGTGCCCGACTCCTCCCCGAGCGACCAGTCAAAGGAATATTCGCCCGGATTCATGGTATTGTCCGCACCCGGGTCGAACACTGCCGTGCGAAAAACCGACTCACGTCCGGGTGTGGCCTCCGAGAGCTGATACCGCCCCGTATCCGCCGGTCCAACCGGATCATTCACGGCGCGGAAGTCGAATTCCTGAAGCATGAGCCCCTTGGCGTTGGCAAGGGAGACGTCCTGCTCCTCCCGCGCGGCATTGACCGATAGCGCAACGGAAAGCCCGGTGGCGAGCTGTCCCGGCACCTCCTGTCCGGGGTAGGACTGATCCAACAGGTGCGCGCGAACGCCCAGTGTGGAGCCGTTGACTCCGTCAGCGAAGGCCTGCGCCAGATCCGCGTTGGTCCAGTCCTCGCCCACGTTGAAGGTCAGGCGCTGTTCTTCGTCACCGAGCTTCAGGTCCACCTGATATTCGCCCGCCGCGAGGTCGGTGGCGGCGTTTTTGTCCAGTCCCCACGAAAGATATTTGTAATAGGAGAGCGCTTCGCCGTCCTTGGGCAGGTCTACCGAATATTTGTCCTGAACATCCTCGCCGCGCACGGCGAGCCGTCCCTTGAACAGGGGCATGTCGTCCTTGGGATAGGCAAAGGCGTCGATGGCGTCACGGAAGGCCAACAGCCGGTTGGTCAGGCTTTTTCCGAGCACCGGGGAGAGGCGCTCGTAGCGGGAGGCGAAGTCCGCCTGCTGGTAGGTGTCGAAGGCTTCGGACGAGGGCGTGGTCGGGCGCAGCCGGTCAGTGCCGAACCTGTCCTGATCGATGGGCTTCGCCGGGCCCCATATGATGGTCGTTTCCGACACCTGCCGCCTCCCCGCTGTCGAATCCGGGATAGAGCACGCGCACCAGCGACAACCCCTGCGCCGGGGCCGTTGCCGGGGCCGCCTTTCTGTCCCTTTCGTACAGGACTGATCGGACGTCCCGCGGGGAAAGTTTACCCCTGCCCGCCTCCACCAGACAGCCCACAAGGTTGCGGACCATCTGTTTCAGGAAGCCGTCGGCCGTGAACCGGAGCACGGTCTCGTGCGGGGTGATGCCGGGGAGCAGTTCCAGCGGTTCGAGGGTGCGCACCGTGTCCTTGACCGGGGTGCCCACGTTCTGGAAAGCGCTGAAGTCGTGTCGCCCCTGAAGGACTTCGGCGGCCATGCCGAGGGCGTTGAAGTCCAGCGGGCCGCAGTCCCAGACAAAGCGGCGGCGCTGGGGCAGCAGGAACCGCCGCCGGTGCCACAGGGTATACTCGTAGGTCTTGGAGACCGCGCCGAAGCGCGCATGAAAATCGGGGGCCACCGTCTCGTGGCTCAGCACGGCCACATCATCGGCGGTGAGACTGTTGAGAGCGCGAGTCCACGGCAGGTCGGCCCGTGAATCCGGGACGTCGAAGTGCACCACCTGCGCCGTGGCGTGCACCCCGCTGTCGGTGCGGCCGGAAGCGTGCAGGCGCACCGGTTCGCCGACCAGGCGGGCCACCGCCTCCTCCAGTTCGCCCTGAACGGTGCGGTCCTCAGGCTGGAGCTGCCAGCCGCAGAACCCGCCGCCGTCGTAGGCCACGACCAGACGGATTCTCGTCACCGCTAGTTGTCCTCGAACGGAATCTGGAGATTGGTCAGCCGCTCCGAGAGCGTGGCGGCCTTCTTGGTCTCCACGTAGGACAGTATCTCGCCCGCCTGCCGTCCGCGCATCCCTGAGAGCACCTTGACCGCAAGGTCTTCCTCCATGTTCTCCAAAATCTTGGCGGCCTTCTTGGCCTTGGTGTTGGAGATCATGTCCACGAGCTGGCGGACCTTCTTGTTCTTGAGGTTCTTGGCCTCGTCGAGCATGTCGCCGATCTGCTTGCGCAGTTCCTTGAGCTCGGCCATCTGGGCCTTGATTCCGGCCTCCAGCTCGCGCAATTCGCGCTCGCGGTTGGCGAGTTCCTCTTCCTTGCGCTTCAGGGTCTTCCAGTCGGTAACGCTCATGTCGGCGGGCTTGTCCGAGGATGTTTCGGACTGGCCGCTTCCCTCGGCGGGCTGTTCTTCGTCGGCGTTGTCCTCGTCCTCGGCGGCCATGGCCTCGGTGGGTGCCGGCGACGGAATGACGGCCTCGGTGACGCGAGCCGTCAGAGAGTCGACGCCCATGAGACCGAACACGGCCAGCTTGATGAGCGCCAGAAAGATCAGGCTAAGAAGAATTTTCGAAATCCGAAGGTTGGAACCGAAGCGTTGACATTTCTTCGTTTTCTTTTTGTTCTCGGCTACTTTCTTCTTCATCATGCTTCCTGGCCTGTGTTTCCTTGAGTTTCTCGAGCAGCTTCTTGTCGCGGGAGCGGTCCACCACATCCTGCCGGGCCTTTTGCAAGGCGCGGGCCAAGCTCTTCATTCTGACGCGGGCCTCGGCCACATCGTTTTCAAGCGCCCTGCGGTAATTCTCCCACAGCCACATGTCGCCGCTGGACTTGCGGGATTCCGCCTGCTTGGCCATGTGCCCCGAAAGGCGCTCCTGCAACATTTCAAGGTTGCGCTGCCCTTCATCGTATTCGGCCTGCGCGTTGGCAAGGGCCATGCGGGCCTGATCCTCAAGCTGCGCGCGCAGGTCGAGCACCCGCTCCAGCCTGAAGGAAAACTTCTTCGCCATGAGCCGTTAGCTCCCGGCCACGGGCTTTCCCGAAACGCCGCAGTAGCCGCTCTGCCTGTCGTTGTCGCCCCAGCGCCACATCATGCACTGAGAGCCCATGCACATCTTGAGCTTGTCGTCGCTGGTCTTCAGCAGCGGACAGAATTTGAACTTTGCTTCGCTTTCCGGCAGCAGCATGGCTTCCCCCTTTCTTGAAAAAAGCGGCGCGTTCTCCGCAAGGAGTCCGCGCCGCCGTCAAAATTCGTCCGACAGGGACGCTACCCTTCCGGCACGACCTCCGGCACGGCGGCAACAGGCTCGGCGACGCTTTCGCCGCCCTCGGCCTCGGCGGTTGTCGGCGTGGCGCCCACGTCCACGAGGGTCTTCATGCCCAGCGCGGATTTGAGCTTCTCCAGCACCAGTATACCGATCCGGGCCTCGCGGTCCAGCACCTCGGCATAGGTTCCGCCGCTGATGATGTCCTCGAAGTCGCCGCCGTCCATCTTTTCATGGTCGGCGCAGGCCTTTTCGAAATTGACCGCATACTGAGCCACGAGCGAATCCATGCGCGCCTCGGGCATCTCGTGAACGTCGCGGATCAGTCCGGCGAGCGCCTCGGAGTCCGGCAGCCTCTCGGACTCCATCACCGACTGAAACGCCTCGGAAAAACGCATGCTCCCCTCGAAAATGTGTGTCCGGCGCACCACGTTTATTCCGCTCCAACCGGCGTCGAGCCACTTGAAGAGCACGTTTCGCGTGCCGCCGTCCGGAAGATCCGTAAAGACCTGAATCGAGGAGGAGCCGTACATGTAGGTGTCCATCCAACTCATGAGCCCCTTGTCGATGCCCTCGATGCCGGAGTAGAAATACCGCCACTGGGAGTCGTCGATGATGGCCCCCTTCTTGCCGGGCGCGGACTTGCCGTCCTGCTCGGAGATGGAAAACAGCACGCGGCGTCCTTCATACGGAAAGACCACGATCATCCGCTTGAGGTCGTAGCGGTAGTAGGCCCCGGCAAAGGAGTCCGGGGTGCACTCCTCGAACTCGCGACCGCGCACCATGAACGGCTCGTCGCTGTCGAGGCGGCTCCAGACGCCCTCCCGGAGGTCGAATATCTCGCTGTCGGGATACCAGCCGGACACGCGCAGCACGCTCGGCACCATCACGTAGTTGGGGATTTCCGGGTCGTACAGGTAGCGGATGACCTTCTCCATGGGCTGGTCCAGATCGGTCTTGTAGACGATGCCCTGTCCGGTGCGCTCATCGGGTTCGTAGGCCCTCGGGTCCTCGTCGCAGTCCAGAACATACTGGGCCAGCGGCGCCACCCTCGCCTCGTCGAGCTTCACCGCAGGGTCGTTGAGCACCTGAAAGAGATGCTCCAGCCCGGCGTTGATCTCGGGAGCGAGGTCCTCACCGTACTTCTCCAGCTTGACGTCGCGGGGTTCGGCAGCGCCCGTTGCGGGAAGACTCAGGAGAGCGGCGCAACAAAGCGCCGAATAAAAGAAAAACCGGCGCATGGCCGGAAGAAGGCTTTTTACGTTCATTCTCGTCTCCGGGTTTGATGGACACCTGAGACAATATGCATCTTCCTGTAGCTTGGCAAGATGCAGCATGGCGCTATTCCTTGTCGCGCCTGCGATAATCGAGCAGGTCGCCGCGCAGCAGCGCCTCCTTTCCAAACCGTTTGCGTATGGAATCCACGGCCTTGTCCAGACCGCCTCCGGTCGCTTCCTCTTCCGGTTCGTCGAACAGGGAAAGCTGCCTCGGTTTGTCCCCGAAGTTGGAGACGCCTACGCCGATCAGCCGCACGGGAAGGCGCAGGGTCAGCGCGTCCAGCAGCTCCACGGCAACGTCGTAGATGGTCTTGGTGTGATCGGTGGCCTTGTTCAGACTCTTGCTGCGGGTCACGCTGCGGTAGTCGGAGAACTTGACCTTGATGGTCACGGTACGTCCCCTGTAGCCGTGCGCCCGCAGGTCCGCGCCCACTCGCTCGGACTGGGCCAACAGCCACTTGCGCAAGGTCTCGCGGTCGGTGGTGTCCTTCTCGAAGGTGTTCTCCGCGCTGCTGGACTTGGCCGCCCCGGGCCGCTGCACGCCGTTGGGGTCATACCCGCGCGCACGGTCATGCAGTACGCCGCCCCACTTGCCGAGCCGCTCCTCCCAGTATTCGCGCGGCTGCCTGAGCAGATCGCCGCAGTGATGCACGTTCATGCGCCGCAGGGTTTCCAGCCCGCGCTTGCCCACGCCCGGCACCTTGCCCACGGGCAGCTCCCGCAGAAACTGCTCCATCTGTTCAGGACGGATCACGGAAAGGCCGTCGGGCTTGTCGAGGTCTGAGGCAATCTTGGCGAGAAAGCGGATCGGCGCGATGCCCACGGAGCAGGTCAGAGAGGTTTCCTCCCGCACGCGCTGCTTGATGCGCCTGCCGATGTCCTCCACCGGACCGAACAGCCGCTCCAGCCCCGTGGCGTCCACATAGGCCTCGTCGATGCTCGCGGGCTCCACTAGCGGCGAGAACTCGCCGAGAACGCCCATGACCTGCCCGGAGATCTCCTTGTACCGCCCCCGGCTGCCGCTCACGAGTTTCAAATGCGGACACAGCCGCTTGGCCTGGACAACGCTCATGGCCGAGCGCACACCGAATTTGCGCGCCTCGTAGGAGGCGGCCGAGACCACGCCCCGGTCCGAGTCACCGCCCACTGCCACGGGCAGCCCCCGGAGCGCCGGATTGTCCTGCTGCTCCACGGACGCGAAGAAGGCGTCCATGTCGATGTGCATGATCCACTGCTGCATGGGTCGCGATCAGCCGCGCGCGGCGGCCACGAGGTGCCCGGCAATGTCCGGATTGCTGGCAAAGTGCAGATGGACGTACGAGCCGAGCGTGTTGTTGATGAGAAAGCCCTCGCACCCGGCGGCGTGCCCCTTGCGGTCCACGGTGGCGTAAATCGCTGGCATGGCGTCCGGCAGAAACGCCGTCTCGATGGAGGAGTAGTGAAATTCGTGCCCCCGGACCACGGTGCCCCGCGGGCCGAGCGGACAGTCCTTGAGGGCGGTTATCTCCCGGTAGCCGAGGGCCTTGCGGCGATCGTTCATGGCGGCCCGCACAGGAAACACGCCGCACATGGCGAAGCGCCCGCGTTCGGTCACCAGATCGTTCATGAGATACATGAACCCGCCGCATTCGGCGTAGATTACGCCTCCCTTTTCCGAAAAGGCGCGGACGTCCTTGCGCATCCTGGAGTTCTGGCCCAGCTCGAACCCGTAGAGCTCCGGGTAGCCGCCGCCGATGTACAGAGCGTCGAGCTCCGTGGGCAGGCGCTTGTCGTGCAGCGGGGAGAACTCCACCAGCTCGGCGCCGGCCAGCCTGAGCATGCGCAGGTTTTCGGCGTAGTAGAAACAGAAGGCTTCGTCGCGGGCCACGCCGATGCGCACCGAGGGCGCCGGCGGCGCAACGTCCTCGACCGGAGCGAAGGAGCGTTCGGGCATCCGCTCCAGCAGCCCGTCCACGTCTATGCCGCGCTCCACCCAGTCCGCGAGACGGTCGTACACGCCCTCGTCTTCCTCGTCGGCAGTTCGAAGGCCGAGATGTCTTGATGGCACGGCGATGTCCTCGTCACGGTCCAGACAACCGAGCACCGGAATCCCGGACGTTTCCATGGCCTCACGCAGCAGATCTTCATGGTTGGCGCTGCCCACGCGATTGAGCACCACCCCCACCACGTTCACGTCAGGGTCGAAATTCACGTAGCCGGAAACAAGGGCGGCCGCGGACCGGGCCATGCTGCGCACGTCGGCTACCAATACCACCGGGAGGTTCAGAATCTTGGCGAGCTGGGCCGTGGAGCCGATCTCGTCGCTGCCGGACGCGCCGTCGTACAGGCCCATGACGCCTTCAACCACGGCGACACGGGCGTCACCGGCTCGGCGGGCGAAGATATCGGGGATGATGGCGGGAGCCTGCATCCAGCCGTCGAGCGTCACCGAGGGGCGCCCGCAGGCACGAGCGTGGTGGCCGGGATCAATGAAGTCGGGACCGCATTTGAAGGGCTGCACGGCATGGTCCCTGCGCGCAAGGGCCTTCATCAGCCCGAGCGAGACCGAAGACTTGCCGCACCCGCTGTGCGTTCCGGCTATGACGAATCCCCGGCACATGCGCCCTCCTGCGGCTAGGCCAACCCCTTCTTCTCGATGTAGGCCTTGATCTTGAGCCCCTCGGGGTGGTCCGGGGCCAGCGCGAGGCATTCGTTCGCGGCCTCAAGCGCCTGCCTGTAGTTGCCGCTTTCGAATTCGGCCCGCGAGAGGTTGTAGAAAAGATTCTCGTCGTCGCGGGTCAGCTCCAGCGCGCGCTGGTAGTAGTCCACGGCTTCTTCGAACATCTTCTTCTTGCGCAGCTCGATGCCGTATTCGTTGAACAGGTGCTTATGCTCGTCCTCAAAGGCGGCGTCCAGCTTGATGATGCGGTCGAAGACCTCCTTGGCCTTGTCCTTTTCACCGCGCTGCATGTAGCACATGCCGATGCCGAAATTGGCGCGCACGTTCTGCTCGTCGAGCTGAAGCGCCTTGCTGAACTCGAACTCCGCCGTGAAGGTCTCGCCGCGCTTGCGCCGCTTCTCGCCGCGCGCCACGGCCTTCTGAACCTCGCGGAGCTTGCTCATCACCTCGTTGTAGAGCGAGGGCTCCGGAAGATAGTCCTGCAGCAGGTCGTCCTTGGTTATCTCCGTCTTGACGCCCGAAGGCACCTTGTCCGGATTCAGCCCCTGAAGCAGCACCGTGCTCTCGTCCACCTGTTCGGCAAAGAAATACACCTGCTGTTTGACGCGCCGCGCCGTTGCTCCGGTGCCGATTTTCCCCGTCTTTTCAATGGAAAAGACACCCTTTATGTAGTTGTCTTCGTCAACATGAGGAAGCGTTGCCATGCGTGTACCTCGTCTTCGGTCCCTTTTGTGAATGTCTCGCAAGCATACCGGGAAAAACGACGCAAGAAAAGTCGCTAAACAAATCTCCGGCCTCAGTCGAAGGCGCCACCCTGCGGCGGTCTGCGCCCCGCCTCGCGGCAGGCCTCGCGCAACAGGGCCGTCACCGCCCGCTCGCCTTCCTCGCCCACGTCGAGGCTGTAGTCGGTCACGAAGGTCTCGATGTGACGAGCGATGACGCGCTCGTCCATCTCCTGAGCGTGAGAGCGTATCCACTCGCGGCCGGCTCCGGGGTTCTCTCTTGCGTGCAGGATGCTCCTGCGCACGGCCTCGTCCAGTTCGCGTATCAGCTCCAGCCCGAGGCTGCGTCGCACGGCGATGGCCCCGAGCGGAATGGGCAGGCCACGGCTCCGCTCCCACCAGTCGCCAAGGTCCAGAAGTCTGGTCAGTCCATGCTCGGCAAAGGTGAAGCGCCCTTCATGGATGACGAGCCCGGCCGCCACGTCGCCGCGGTTCACCGCAGGCATGACCTCGTCGAAAACCATCTCCACCCGCTCAGGCTCCACGCCTTTTTCCCGGCAGCACAGTCCGAACAGCAGGTTCGCGGTGGTCATGCGGCCCGGGATGGCCACCCTGCGCCGATCCAACGTGTCAAGACGCACGCCCTCCCTTGCCACGAGGATCGGCCCCACGCCGTAGCCCATGGCTCCGCCGGAACGCAACAGCACATATTCGTCCAGCACCCCGGCGGCGGCCGCCACCGAGAGCTTGCACACGTCGGCCTCGCCGCGCCCCGCCATGCCGTTGAGCACTTCCACATCAGCCAGCACCGGATCGAAACGCGCCGGGGCTTCCACGAGACCATGCAGCAGGGCGTGGAAAATAAATGTGTCGTTGGGACAGGGAGATATCCCAATCCGGAGTATTTTTGTCATAATTATTTCTCCAAGAAGCCTTTTTCCGGTTTGACACGGAACGCGGTCATGTCTATTGGTGATGACCACCCGGTCACCGAATACCTTCGCGGACCGGCAAAGGCAAGGACGATATGGGCGGAAACGGCATGGACACCTTCAAGCGTCTCGACGTTGAAAAACGCGAACGCATTCTCGACGCTGCAGCGGGCGAGTTTGCCTGCCACGGCTTCCACAAAGCGAGCGTCAATCGCATGGTGGGCGCCATAGGTATCGCCAAGGGCTCGCTTTTCAAGTACTTCGGCACCAAGCAGGGGCTGTTCGAGTACCTCTTCGAACGCGCTCTGGAACGTGTGAAGGCCCCTCTCAAGGAGGTCCGCACGCAGACCGAGGGGCAGGACTTCTTCCTGCGCCTGCACGCCGTTGCGCACGCCGCCGCGGGATTTGCGGTGAACCATCCCAGAGCCTACCGCATCTACCTCAAGATGCTCTTTCAGGAAGACTTTCCGCTTCGCGACCGGGTGCTGCAGGCCCTGCGCGACGAGTTCGCCGATTTCCTCGGCCCCATGGTGGACGCCGCGGTCGAAGCCGGAGAGCTTCGCGCGGACGTGCCCCGCGACGCCGTTGTCTTCCATATTCAGGCCGTCATCGACCGCCTGCTGCAGGGAGCGCAGGTCCCCGGCCTCGACGGCGGGCTGGACTTCTCGGCCCCCGGCTCGCTGGCCGACAGGCTCGACGAACAGCTCTGCATCATCCGCCACGGCCTTGCCGCAAAGGAGCAACAATGATCTTCAAGACGGAATATTTCGAAAGCATCGGTCTCGCTGACATTCGCGAGAAGGTGGCACGTGGCGAGCGCCTGAGCGCCGAGGAAGGCCTCCGGCTCTTCGAATGCCCCGAGCCCTTGGCCGTGGGCGCGCTCGCCAACTTCGCGCGCAGCCGCATGCACGGCCAGCGCGCCTATTTCGTGGTCAACCGCCACGTGAACTACACCAACGTATGCGTCAACGCCTGCACCTTCTGCGCCTATCAGCGCGAAGAGGAGGAACAGGCCGGCGCGTTCCGCCTGACCACGGAGGACGTGCTGCAAAAGCTCGCAGCAAGCCCGGTGGTGCCGCGCGAGGTGCACATCGTTGGCGGCTGCCACCCCAAACTGCCGCTTTCCTACTTCGAGGAGATGCTCTCCGCCATTCGCGCAGCATATCCGCAAACGGTCCTGAAGTGCTTCACCGCCGTGGAAATCGGCCACTTCGCACAGCTTGAAGGCATCGACTCCGGCGAAGTGCTCGAACGTCTTCAGCGCGCCGGACTCGACATGCTCCCCGGCGGCGGGGCCGAGATCTTCGCTCCCCGCGTCCGCGAGCAGGTGTGCCCGCGCAAGCTGACCGGCGCCCAGTGGCTGGACGTACACCACAAGGCGCACGCGCTCGGCATGAAGACCAACTGCACCATGCTTTTCGGCCACATCGAGACCCGCGAGGAGCGGCTGGACCACCTCATCCGCCTGCGCGAGCTGCAGGACGAGCACGACGGCTTCGTATGCTTCATCCCCCTGCCCTTCCTCACTGAGAACAGCGCCCTTCGCATCGACCAGCCCCTCACCGGACTGGAGAAGCTGCGAACCATCGCCGTCAGCAGGCTCATGCTCGACAACATCCCCCACATCAAAGCCTACTGGGTGATGCTTGGCGTCAAGGAAGCGCAGGCCGCGCTCAAGTTCGGTGCCGACGACTTCGACGGCACCGTGGTCGAGGAAAAGATCGGCCACGAGGCCGGGGCCTCTACCTCGCAGGGCATGACCCGCGAGGGCATCCGCGAAATGATCGAAGGAGCGGGCTTCACTCCGGTGGAGCGCGATTCCTACTTCAACTCCGTGGAGGCGCTGTGCTGAACCGCATTTTCGAGAAAGTGATCGCCGGGGAGCGCATCGGCTTCGACGAGGCCGAGCTGCTTTACTGCGAAGCCGATTTCCACGAGCTGGGGACGCTGGCCCACGCCGTCCGCATGCGCAAGCACCCCGCAAAGACCGTCACCTACGTGGTGGACCGGAATATCAACTACTCCAACGTCTGCACCTGCGGCTGCAAGTTCTGCGCGTTCTACAAGGCCCCTGACGCCGAAGGCGGCTACGTGCTGGACTTCGACGAGCTCGACCGCAAGATCGAGGAGACGCTTGCCCTCGGCGGTACCCAGATACTCATGCAGGGGGGGCACCACCCCGACCTGCCCCTGTCCTGGTACGAGAACATGCTGCGGCACATCAAGGCCAACCACGCCGTTCACGTTCACGCGTTCTCTCCGCCGGAGATCGTCTACTTCAGCGAGCTGAACGACATTTCGCCGCGCGAGGTCATCCGCAGACTGCACGAGGCGGGGCTGGACTCCATCCCCGGCGGCGGCGCCGAGATTCTTGTGGACTCCGTCCGCAGCGAGATAGCTCCGCGGAAGTGCCCTTCCGGCGAATGGCTCGGTGTGATGGAAGAGGCTCACAACCTGGGCCTGAAGACCACCGCCACCATGATGTTCGGCCATGTGGAGTCCGAACGCCAGCGGCTCGAACATCTCTTCGCCGTTCGCGAGCTTCAGGATCGCACCGGAGGGTTCACGGCGTTCATTCCATGGACCTTCCAGCCCGACCATACCGCCCTGTCGCACTGCCGAAAGTTCACGAGCATCGAATATCTCCGCATGCTCGCCGTATCGCGCATCGTGCTCGACAATGTGGACAACGTGCAGGTTTCGTGGGTGACCATGGGGCCGGACATCTCGCAGCTGGCCCTGTTCTTCGGCGGAAACGACTTCGGCTCCACCATGATCGAGGAAAACGTGGTCAAGGCTGCCGGGGTGTCCTTCAGGCTCTCACGCGAGGAGATACACCGTCTGGTGCGGGATGCAGGATTTGAGCCGCGCCAGCGCAGCATGGACTACACCGTGCTGGAGGGCAGATGATCCGCCTCGGCAGAATCGGCTACCTGAATGTCCTGCCGATATACCACCCCATTGAATCCGGGAGCATGGGAAACGGATACGAGATCGTGTCCGGTCCGCCTGCGGAACTCAATGACTTGATGTCCCGCGGACAACTGGATGTGTCATCCACCTCCAGCATTGAGTACGCGCGAAACCCGGAACGCTATTATCTGGTGCCGAATCTGGCCATCGGCAGCTGCGGTCCGGTTCAGAGCGTCCTGCTACTTTCACGCCGCCCGGTGGAGGAACTGGATGGCGAGACGATTCTCGTGAGCTCCCAGACTCACACGTCGGCGGCCATGCTCAAAATTCTGACCCGTTACTGGAACATTGAGCCCGAATACGTCACCGGCGACGCCAGCAACGTCCTGTCGTCCGGCGAACGCCCCGAAGCGATTCTGGCGATAGGCGACGAGGCGCTGAACCTGCGCTATCACCCCGACTACCCTGTTCGTGTCGATATGGGAGAGGCATGGCGCGATATGACCGGCCTGCCCTTCGTCTTCGGCGTCTGGGTCGTACAGCGAGAGGTTTTCGAAGCCCGCCCGGACGAGGTCAGGCAGGCCTGCGACGTGCTGTTGCGTTCCAAGGAGTGGGGTAGCGCGCACATCGAGACCATCTGCGAGCTCGCTTGCGAGAACAGCTGTCTCGACATGGACGAGATGCGCTCCTATTTCGACGGACTCGTCTACGACATCGGCCACGCCGAACGTGAGGGGTTGCGCCGTTTCTATGCGGAGCTGGCCTCCACGAGCCTGATTGAAGCCGAGCCCGAGCTGGCCTTCCTGCCCGGCATGAGCTGCTGAGGCAGCGTCTCCCGCGCGCTCTCCACATATGCCAGAAAGGCCCGCATGGCCGGGTACAGCTTCCTTTCGCTCAGATACGTCAGATAGAACCGGCGGCGCTTGCGCAGCTCGGGAATGTCGAGCACGATCAGATCGCCGCTCTCCACGTATCGCTGCACCGCAAGCTGCGAGGTGGCGCTGACGCCGACCCCGGCGAGGACGCACTCGATGACCGCCGTGGTGCTCCCCACATGGGAGACCACGTTGAGCCCCCTGAGTCCTCCACAGGCGTCCAGCGCGTCTTCAAGCGACTTTCGGGTACCCGAGCCCTTCTCACGCATGATCCACGGCAGAGAAAGCACCTCTTCCAACGGCGTCTCCGTGCTGCTGACGTTCCCGTTCACCAGCGCGGGCGAAGCCACCACGACCATGTCATCCTCCATAAGCAGGCTTGAAGCCAGTCCCGTCAGGTCGGGCTTGGAGCCGACGAGGCCCAGCGACAGATCGCCGTTGTGGACGCGCTTCAGAATCTCCAGCGTGTCCGAGACATCCACGGAGAACGTGACGCCGGGGTGCATCCGCATGAACCCGGAAATGAGCCGCGGCAGGATGAGGTTGGCGGGGATGGTGCTCCCCCCCACCTGCAACTCACCGACCACTTTGTCGCGCAGCATGTGAATTTCGGACTGTACGTCGGCGAGGCTCTGAAACAGCTCCTTGGCGGTGCGGTAAAGGAGATCGGCAGGTTGAGTTGGGACCGTGCGTTTGCCGAGTCGGTCAAAAAGGAGAACGCCCAGCTCTTCCTCGAGATGCGAAATGTGAGAACTGATGGTTGGCTGAGAGAGAAACAGCTCCTGCCCGGCCTTGGAAAAGCTTCTTAGCTCAAAGACCTTGCAAAACGCCTCCAGCTTTCGGATATCCATGTGCAACCCCTCTATAGAAAATGATAGACGAGGTCTATGGATAGCCGCAAAAAAAAGGCAGGTCAAGTGACCTGCCTTTTTGAACTCGTTCTGGCGCCGTTTATGCTTCGGCTTCTTCAGCCTTGGGGGCTTCGGGAGCTTCGGCTTCGGCGTTGGCGCGCTTGGTCAGCTCGATGATGACCATGGGAGCGCAGTCGCCGCGGCGAGGGGTGGAGAGCTTGACGATACGGGTGTATCCGCCCTGACCGCCCTCGAAACGCGGAGCGACTTCGTCGAACAGACGCTGCACCAGCTTGTGGTTGTTGAGCGTCTTGTATGCCTGACGGCGAGCGTGCAGGTCGTTCTTCAGGGCCAGGGTGATGAGCTTTTCAACGACCCTGCGAAGTTCCTTGGCCTTGGCCTCGGTGGTGCGAATCCGCTCGTAGGTCAGCAGGGCCTTTGCCATGTTGCGGAACATGGCCCTGCGGTGGGAGTCGCTCCTGTTGAGCTTGCGTCCGGATTTTCTATGCCTCATTTTTTTCCTTCCTCTTCAGCCATTCCTGATATTTCTTGTCGAAATCCTCGACGGTCATGCCGAACTTCAGGTTCATGCTGTCCAGGACACGGCGAATCTCGTCGAGAGACTTGCGCCCGAAGTTCTTGGTCTTGAGCATCTGGGCTTCGGTGCGCTGCACCAGTTCGCCCACGAGCTGGATGTTGGCGGCCTTGAGGCAGTTGGTGGCGCGCACGGAGAGCTCAAGCTCGTCGATGCTCTTGAAGAGGTTCGGATTGAGGTCGATGGTCTCTTCGTCTTCCTTGGAAGATTCGGTGTTCACTTCATCGAAATTGATGAACACGGAAATCTGGTCCTTGATGATTTTTGCGGCGTAGGCGCAAGCATCTTCGGGAATGACGGATCCATCGGTCCAGACCTCGAGGATCAATTTGTCATAGTTGGTCATCTGGCCAACACGCGCCTGCTCTACGGAATAGGCGACCTTGGTGATGGGCGAGTAACTGGCGTCCAAGATGATGAGCCCGATCTCATCGGCGAGCCCTTCGTGCATTTCGGCGGGGATGTACCCCTTGCCCATGCGGACTTCCAGTTCCATCTTCAGCGCCCTGTCTTCGGACAGGGTGCAGATAACCTGATCGGGATTGAGAACCGAGACGTTCTGGTTCTCCTGAATCATGCCGGCAGTGACCTGGCCCTGCTTGTCCGCCTCGAGGGTCAGAATCTGCGCCTCGTCGGTGGTCATGGCCAAACGGACCTGCTTGAGGTTCAGAACGACCTCGGTCATGTCCTCCATGATCCCGGGCAGGGTGGTGAACTCGTGCTGAACGCCTTCAATACGCGCCGCCACGATGGCCGCTCCCTGCATGGAGGAGAGGAGCACACGGCGGAGCGCATTCCCGATGGTGGTAGCGTAACCGCGCTCAAGCGGTTCGCAGATGAACTTCCCGTAAGTCTGAGAGGACTTGGGGTCGCGCACCACCTTCTCGGGCTTTTCCAGCAGGGTCCAGTTTCTGGTGTTAACCAGTTTGTCGTCGTTCTGAATAAGCATTCATCCCACCTGTTATTTGGAGTAAAGCTCGACGATGAGCTGCTCGTTGATGGGGAACGTGATGTCTTCCCTCTTGGGCAGGGCCTTCACAACGCCCTTGAAGTTGTCGGCGTCCACTTCCAGCCACTCGGGGCAGCCGCGGCGGCCGATGACTTCCTGAGCCTCGCCGATGACGGGAATCTTGCGGGACTCTTCGCGGACGGTGATAACGTCCTCCGTCTTGACGAGCATGGACGGGATGTTCACGCGACGCCCGTTGAGGACGAAGATGCCGTGCAGCACGAGCTGACGGGCCTGGTCGCGGGAGTTTGCGTAACCCATGCGATAGACCACGTTGTCGAGACGACGTTCGAGAAGGGTGAGCAGGTTGTGACCCGTGTGGCCCTTCATTGCGTCAGCGCGCTGATAGTAGGTGCGGAACTGGCCTTCCAGCACGCCGTACATACGGCGAACCTTCTGCTTTTCCCGCAGCTGAACGGCGTAGTCGCTGAGCTTCTTGCGCATGCGACCTGCGTGACCCGGAGCGTAGGGGCGCTTGTCGTAAGCGCACTTGTCCGTGTAGCAGCGGTCGCCCTTGAGAAACAGCTTGCCACCCTCGCGGCGGCAGAGCTTGCATTTGGCTTCGGTATATCTTGCCACGACTGAACTCCTTGGAACTTAAACCCTGCGGCGTTTGGGCGGACGGCAGCCGTTGTGCGGAATCGGGGTGATGTCCCGAATGTACGCGACCTTGAAGCCCACGGCATTGATCGCGCGCATGGCGGCTTCACGACCGGAGCCGGGGCCCTTGACCATCACGCCGACAGTGCGCATGCCGTGTTCCTGAGCGCGGCGCGCTGCGGATTCGGCTGCTATCTGGGCGGCGAACGGAGTGCTCTTGCGGGAGCCCTTGAAATGGGCGCCGGCAGAGGCCCAGCTCACCACATTGCCCTTCGCGTCGGTGAAGGTAATGATGGTGTTGTTGAACGTGGCCTTGATGTGGGCCACGCCAACAGGGACGTTCTTTTTCTCTTTCTTCTTGCCGGTACGGCGGGGTCTAGCCATTGCTGACTCTCCCTATAGTAAGTATTTGCTTGCACGCCGCAGGCCAAGGGCCGACGGCGTCCATGTATAGCGCTATTTCTTCTTCCTGCCGACCACGGAACGACGCGGACCCTTGCGGGTGCGTGCGTTGGTGTGGGTGCGCTGTCCGTGACAGGGCAGCCCACGACGGTGGCGAAGCCCACGATAGCAGCCGATATCCATCAGGCGCTTGATATTGGAGGAGACTTCACGACGGAGGTCGCCTTCAACCTTGTAGTTGGCTTCGATCTCGTTACGGATGGAGTTGACTTCTTCGGCAGAGAGGTCGTCGGACTTCTTCTGCCAGTCAATCTTGACCGCGTCGAGAATCTCCAGGGCCGTGGTGCGGCCGATTCCATAGATGTAGGTCAGCGCAATATCCATGCGCTTGTTCCTAGGCAGGTCTACACCAGCGATACGTGCCACAGCTAATACCCCTCTTAACCTTGACGCTGTTTGTGCCGGGGGTTGTCACAGATGACCCGCAGCACGCCATTGCGCCTGATGATTTTGCACTTAGGACACATTTTTTTCACAGAAGGTCTGACTTTCATGACCGTCTCCAGTGAATGCTTATTCGGCCATATGCGGCCAACTTGAAAACGAAGCTGTCACTTCTACAGCAGCGGCTGCAAAAGAGCAAGTATTTTAGTTATGGTCCCTTCCTAGTCGGAAAGGCTCAGTATTTGCGGTCCTGAAGACGTTATCGCCACCGTGTGCTCGAAGTGAGCTGACAGTTTTCTGTCCTTGGTAACGGCGGTCCAATCGTCGTCGAGGACCTCCACTTCGTGCGTTCCCGCGGTGACCATCGGTTCGATGGCGATCACCATGCCCGCCTTGAGCGGAACGCCGGTGACACCGTGGGGCACGAAGTTGGGGATCTCGGGCTTTTCGTGAAGCCGCGCGCCGATCCCGTGTCCGACGAAACGCCGGACGATCCCGAAGTCGAAACCTTCCACATACGTCTGTATTGCCGCGGAGACGTCGAGAAGGTTGTTGCCGGGACAGGCCTGTTCTATTCCCTTCATCAGCGATTCTCTGGTGACATCCATAAGCTGACGGGCCTCATCAGTCACCCGGCCCACCGGAAACGTCCGGGCGGAATCGCCGCAGAATCCTTCGTACACGACGCCCATGTCGAAGCTGACTATATCTCCTTCCTTCAGGATGCGATCCTTGGAAGGAAAGCCGTGCACTATCTCCTCGTTGACGGAGCAACACAGGGCGAAGGGAAAGCCCTGATAGCCCAAAAATGCCGGACGGACGCCGTGCTCTTCGCACCGTGCCCGGCAGATTTCCTCGAAGTGAATGGTGGGAACGCCTGGCTCAACATTCCGGCCCAGTTCATCGAGGATCGTCGAAACAATGCGATTGGCCTCACGCATGAGGCCAATCTCTTTATCGTTCTTGAGGAAAATTCCTCTGTATTTCTTCAAGGCTATTGCCTTCCTTTCACTTTGGCGCCCTTGCCCATCAGACCTTCGTACTGGCGGGAAATCAGGTGAGATTCCACCTGGCCCATGAAGTCCATGGCCACGCCGACGACAATGAGCAGAGCCGTACCGCCGAAGTAGAACGGCACGTTGAGTTGGGCGATCATGAGCATCGGCAGCACGCAGATGGCGGCCACGTAGAGCGAGCCCCACAGGGTGATGCGGGCAAGGACCCGGTCAATGTACTCGCGGGTCTTGGCGCCCGGACGGATGCCCGGGATGAAGCCGCCCTGCTTCTGGATATTCTCGGAGATGCCCTTCGGATCGAAGATGATCGCCGTGTAGAAGTAGCAGAAGAAGATGATGATCGCCACATACAGTACGTTGTAGAGCACCGAGGTCGGGGTCAGCATCTGGCTGATCGACTGGAGCCACTCAACGCTGGAGAAGTTCGCGACGGTGGCCGGGAACATCAGGATCGAGGAGGCGAAGATGGGCGGAATGACACCTGCGGTGTTGATGCGCAGCGGCAGATGCGTGGTCTGTCCGCCGAACATTTTGCGACCCATCTGCCGCTTCGCGTAGTGAATGGGAATCCGACGCTGGCCGCGTTCCATGAACACGATGAACGCCAGCGTTGCCACCATGACCGCCATGATGAGCAGCAACAGGAACAGGCTGATTTCACCAACGGTCATGAGGCGGAAGGTGTTGAAGATGGCGGAAGGAAGACCGGCAACGATACCTGCGAAAATGATCAGGGATATTCCGTTGCCGATCCCTTTTTCCGTCATCTGTTCACCCAGCCACATAAGGAAGACGGTTCCCGTCGTCAGGGTCAGGATGGTCATCAGCTTGAAGCTCCAACCGACATGCATCACCACCGGAGAACCGGAGGGAGAGGTCATGCCTTCGAGGCCAACGGCGATGCCGAAACCCTGAACGATCGTGATGAGCACGGTGCCGTAGCGGGTATACTGGGTGATCTTCTTGCGTCCTGCTTCGCCCTCCTCCTTCTGCATGCGCTTCAGCTCGGGGCTGACAACGGTCAGCAGCTGAAGGATAATCGAGGCGGAGATGTAGGGCATGATGCCCAACGCGAATATGGACAGATTCTTCAGGCCGCCGCCGGAGAACATGTCGAACAGGCCGAACAGGGTGTTCTGCGCGTTCGCAAAGAAGTCGGCGAGAGCGCTGCTGTCGACGCCCGGCACGGGAATATGAATTCCCATGCGATAGACGGCGAGCAGCACAAACGTCCACAAGAGCTTCTTCTTCAGCTCGGGCAGGCGGGCCAGGTTTTCCACTCCAGACAGTGCCACGGGTACCCCTTCCGTTTTATCTATTCAGGCGAGTTTTCGCCTTCGATGGCCTTGGCGTTGCCGCCGGCCTTGACGATCTTGTCGGCTGCGGAGGCGCTGAAACGGTGCGCTTCCACGGTAACCTTGCGATCGACCTCACCCATGCCGAGAACCTTGACCGGGGCGCCGCGCTTGGCGAGACCGCGGTCGTAGATGTCGACCAGAGTGATTTCTTCCTTGCCTTCGAACATGGCCAGCAGCTGGCCCACGTTCACGACTTCGTATTCCGCACGGAAGATGTTCTTGAAGCCGCGCTTGGGCAGGCGGCGGGCAAGAGGCATCTGACCGCCCTCGAAGCCGGGGCGAACACCGCCGCCTGCGCGACTGTTCTGACCCTTGTGGCCCTTGGCACTGGTCTTGCCCCAGCCGGAACCCGAACCGCGGCCTATGCGACGGCGGTTCTTGTATTCTTCCGGGAACGGGTAGAGTTCATGAAGTCTCATTGTTCCGTAACCTCCACCAGGTGCTTCACTTTTTCGATCATGCCCCGGATTTCGGGACGGTCCTCAAAGGTCTTCTCCTGGCGGATCTTGCGCAGGCCCAGAGCGTCCAGAGTGGCCACCTGTTTGGGCTTGTTTCCGCATTTGCTTCTGATGAGCTTAACCTTAAGCATGTCCGTCTCCTTACTTCCTGGGCGTGGAAACCGGGCAACCGCGCAGCTTGGAAACGTCCTCGGCGCTGCGCAGGGAGGCCAGGCCTTCCACGGTGGCACGAAGCACGTTGTGCGGGTTGTTGGTTCCGATTGCCTTGGTCAGGATATCATGGACGCCCACGGCCTCCATGACAGCACGCACCGGGCCGCCGGCGATGATACCGGTACCGCGGCTTGCGGGCTTCATCAGCACCCGGCCGGCGCCGTAGTGACCCAGAACCTGGTAAGGCAGGGTTCCCTCGAGCAGCGGCACGGAGATCATAGTTTTCTTGGCTCTGTCGGAAGCCTTACGGATGGCCTCGGGGACCTCGTTGGCCTTTCCGAGTCCGTATCCGACACTACCTTCGCCATCGCCGACAACCACAAGGCAGCTGAAGCTGAAGCGGCGGCCGCCCTTGACGACCTTGGCAACGCGATTGAGGTAGACGATCTTCTCGATGAGACCGGATTCGTTCTGTTCCATCATGGCGTCAACCCCTAGAACTTCAGGCCACCTTCACGAGCGCCGTCGGCCAGAGCCTTGACTTTGCCGTGATAGATGAAGCCGTTGCGGTCGAAAACGACCGATTCAATCTTCTGCTCAATGGCCTTGACCGCGATGTCCTTGCCGACTTTTGCGGCGCTGTCGCGGTTGGCCTTCATCTCGGTGTCGTCCTTGCCCAGCACCTGCGTGGAAGCGCTGCACAGGGTCTTGCCGGCATTGTCGTCCACGAGCTGGGCGTAAATGTGCCGGTTGGAGCGGAAGACGACCAGCCTCGGCCTTTCGGCGGTACCGAAGATCTTCTTGCGAATGCGGATCTTCCTGCGGTGTCTTGCGTTCATGTTTTTCATTTTTTACCCATCCTACTTGGAGCCGGACTTGCCAGCCTTGCGCTTGATGATTTCGTCAGCGTACTTGATGCCCTTGCCCTTGTAGGGTTCCGGCGGACGCACGCGACGGATCTGAGCCGCAGTCTCGCCAACGAGCTGCTTGTCAGAGCCGGAGATGGTCAGCTTGCTGCCTTCGGCAGCGGCCTCGATTCCGGCGGGGAGATCAAACTCGACCGGATGGGAGTAGCCGACGTTCAGGACGACTTTCTTGCCCTGCACAGACACCTTGTAACCAACACCGATGACTTCCAGACCCTTCTGGAAGCCCTTGGTGACACCTTCCACGCAGTTGGCGAGGAGGGTGCGGCGAAGTCCGTGCTGGCTACGGGCGATACGGGACTCATCAGCGCGACCGACATTGATCACGCCGCCTTCAACGGTATAGACGACCTTCGGGTGCACCGGAGTGGTCAGGGTCCCCTTGGGGCCCTTGACCGTGATCTCCTCCGCGCCAACCTGAACGTCGACGCCCGAAGGAATCTCTATTGGTTTTTTACCGATTCTGGACATGTGTACCTCGTTACCAGATTTCGCAGAGCAGTTCGCCGCCCACGTTGGCTTCGTGAGCTTTTGCACCCTCGAGCACGCCCTTGGACGTGGAGACGATGCAGATACCAATGCCGTTCTGCACGCGAGGGATGTCCTCGACGCCCACGTAGCGACGGCGCCCCGGGGTGCTCACCTTCTTCATTCCGGTGACAAGGGGTTTGCCGTTTGCGTACTTCAGGGTGATGACGATATCCCCGCCCTCGACAGTGTAATCGGCGATGTAGCCTTCCTCTTTCAGGATGCCGGCGATGCCTTCCTTGATCTTGGAAGCAGGCACCGCAACGCTGGTGTGGTATGCACCGTAAGCGTTCCTGACACGGGTCAGCATATCGGCTATGGGATCAACAACAGCCATTATATTCTCCTTGGAAATTACCAGCTCGACTTGCGCACGCCGGGCAGTTCGCCGGCCAGGGCCTTGTTCCTGAAGCAGATACGGCAGATGCCGTAGCGGCGCAGGAAGGCCCGGGGACGTCCGCAAATGGGGCAGCGGTTGTAAGCGCGCACCTTGAATTTGGGCTTGCGCTGTGCCTTCACTTTCAGAGCAGTTCTGGCCATGGTATTTCTCCTACTTTTTGAAGGGCATTCCGAGAAGGTCAAGAAGCTTCTTGCCTTCCTTGTCAGTCTTGGCCGACGTCACCACGGTGATGTTCATGCCCTTGACTCGTTCCACACCGTCGATCTCCAGTTCAGGGAAGATCGTGTGTTCCTTCACGCCCAGGGTGAAATTGCCACGACCGTCAAACCCTCTGTCCGGCACGCCGCGGAAGTCGCGGACGCGCGGAAGGGCGAAATTGACAAGCTTGTCGTAGAAGTCCCACATCCTGTCCTCGCGGACGGTGACGCGGACGCCGACAGGCATGCCTTCACGAAGCTTGAACGCTGCGATGGACTTCTTGGCCCGGGTCACCACGGCGCGCTGGCCAGCGATGCGGGAGAGTTCCTCCACTGCGTCTTCAATCAGCTTGTTGTTCTGGCTGCCCTCGCCCAGACCGATGTTCAGAGAAATCTTCTGCAGTCTGGGGATTTCCATGGGGCTCTTGTACCCGAACTCCTTCTGCAGTTCAGGCACGACCTTTTCTTTATATACGCTTTCCAGACGAGTCATAACGCCACCTTACTTGAAGGTCTCACTGCATTTCTTGCAGTAACGGACCTTCTTGCCGTCTTCGGTCTTCTTGTACCCGATGCGAGTCGGCTTGGTGCAGGCGTCGCAAACGACGGCCACATTCGACACGTTGATCGGAGCTTCCTTTTCAACAATACCGCCGGGCTGGTTGACGTACGGGTTGGGCTTGGTGTGGCGCTTGACCATATTCACCTTCTCAACCAGGACCTTGTCCTTCTTGCGGAGGATCTTCAGGACCTTGCCGATTTTTCCCTTGTCCTTCCCGGCGATCACCATGACCTTGTCATCTTTGCGGATTTTCATGGTTACCTCTTAGAGAACCTCGGGAGCGAGGGAAACGATCTTCATGAAGCCGGCGGCACGCAGTTCGCGTGCGACGGGTCCGAAAATACGGGTTCCGACGGGCTCCATGTTGTTGTTCAGCAATACGGCGGAGTTGTTGTCGAACTTGATGAAGGAACCGTCCGGGCGGGCGATTTCCTTCTTGGTCCGGACAACGACAGCCTTCATGACCGCGCCCTTCTTCACCTTGGAATGGGGCATGGCCTCCTTCACGGAAACGACGATGATGTCTCCGACACTGGCGTAACGACGACGGGAACCGCCAAGCACCTTAAGACAGGATACTTTCTTGGCCCCCGAGTTGTCAGCCACGTCGAGCTTGGATTCAACCTGAATCATCTCTCTACCCTACTTGGCTTTTTCGACAATTTGCACGAGGTGCCACCGCTTGCGGCGGCTGAGGGGCCTCGATTCCACGATCTGGACCTTATCACCGGTGTTGCAGTCGTTGGCCGGATCATGCGCCATGACTTTCTTGCGCCGACGAATATACTTCTTCAGAAGCGGATGCTTGACCAGAGTCTCAACACGGACGACAACGGTCTTATCGGCCTTGTCGCTGATGACGAGACCGGTCAGCATGCGCCGGTTGCCTTGATTATTCAGCTCAGCCATTGGCTACGCTCCCTGCCTTTCCCGCTGAATCGTCAGGATGCGGGCTATGGTACGTTTCACGTCATTGAGCTGGCGGATGTTCTCAAGCTGCGCGGTGGCGTGCTTGAAGCGCAGGTCGAAGAGTTCCTTGCGGAATTCGACCAGCTTTTCGACCAGCTGGGTGTCGTCAAGTTCACGAAGTTCTTTAACGGTCATTACTCCGTTCCCTCCTTAACGACGATGGCGCACTTGACAGGGAGCTTGTAGGAAGCGCGCTTGAGCGCTTCGCGTGCCAGCTCGATGTTCACGCCTTTTACCTCATACATGATACGGCCCGGTCTCACGGGGGCGCACCAGCCTTCCGGGGCGCCTTTACCCTTACCCATGCGGACTTCCGCGGGCTTGGACGTGATGGGGAAGTCAGGGAAAACGCGGATCCAAACCTTACCGCCACGCTTGATGTGGCGCATGATCGCGACACGTGCGGACTCGATCTGCTGGCTGGTCAGTTTTCCATGCTCCAGTGCCTTCAGCCCGATATCGCCGAAGGACACGCTGTTACCCCTTTGGGCCTTGCCTCTGACGCGGCCTTTTTGCCGCTTGCGGTGTTTAACCTTCTTCGGAGCAAGCATTACTGTTCGACCTCTTTGTCAAGGATTTCACCCTTGAAGACCCACACACGGACCCCGATCACACCGTACGTCGTGGACGCGGTGGCGTAGCCGTAGTCAATGTCGGCGCGAAGAGTGTGCAGGGGCACGCGGCCATCGCGGTACCATTCGGAACGCGCGATTTCTGCACCGGCCAGACGACCGGAACAAGCGACCTTGATGCCCTCGGCACCGAATTTCCTGGCAAGGCCCACCGTACGCTTCATGGCACGGCGGAAGGCAATCCGGCGCTCCAGCTGCTGCGCGATGTTCTCGGCAACGAGCTGTGCTTCAATTTCGGGCCTGCGGATCTCGCTAACCTCTATCGTGAACTCGGTCTGGAACTTCCTGCGAAGGTCCTCCCGGAGTTTCTCAATTTCAACGCCCTTGCGCCCGATGACAATACCGGGGCGGGCGGTGGAGATGATCAGGCGGATCTTGCCGCCGGCGCGTTCGATCTCGATGCGCGCGACGCCGGCCTGATACAGTTTTTTCTTCACGTACTTGCGGACCTTGTCGTCCTGCAGGACGTACGCGGGATAATCCTTCTTGCTGAACCAGCGGGACTGCCAGTTCTTGTTGTATCCCAGCCTGAAACCGTAAGGATGTACTTTCTGACCCATAGCTAAGCTTCCTTGACCACAACGGTGATGTGGCTCGTACGTTTGCGGATGCGGTAGGCACGACCCATTGCACGGGGCTTGATGCGCTTCCAAGTGGGACCTTCATTGACGATGATCTTGTCGATGACAAGGGCGTCGACGTCCACACCGGGCTTTTGTTCCGCATTAGCAATGGCAGAGTACAGGACTTTGCTCAGGATGCGGGCCGGCTTCTTCGGGGTGAAGCGCAGGACGTTCAGAGCGTCCTCCACCGGCTTACCTTTTACGGTCTCGGCCACAAGACGAGTCTTGCGCGGAGACACACGGATGAATTTGGCAACAGCTTTGGCTTCCATATTCTACCCCCTACTTACCCTTCTTCTTGTCGGCCACGTGGCCGTAGTAGGTACGGGTCGGGGAGAACTCGCCAAACTTGTGACCGACCATATTTTCAGTAACGAACACCGGGATGAACTTACGACCGTTGTGAACGGCGAAAGTCATTCCGACCATCTCGGGGATGATCGTGGACCGACGGGACCAGGTCTTGATGACGCGGCGGTCGCCGGACTCGGAGGCCTTGTCGACCTTCTTGAGCAGGTGTCCGTCTACAAAGGGACCTTTCTTAAGAGACCTAGGCATGATCTAAACTCCTACTTCTGGCCGCGGCGCTTAACGATAAGCTTGGAAGAGGCCTTCTTCTTGTTGCGAGTACGGTAACCCTTGGCAGGCATGCCCCACGGCGAGACGGGGTGACGTCCACCGGAGCTTCTGCCTTCACCACCGCCGAGGGGGTGGTCGATCGGGTTCATTGCCACGCCGCGAACCTGGGGACGGCGGCCCTGCCAGCGATTGCGGCCGGCCTTGCCCAGTCTGATGCTCTCATGGTGCACGTTGCCGACCTGACCAACGGTGGCCATACAGGTGACGAGCACCTTGCGGACTTCACCGGAGGGCATGCGAAGCAGGCCGTACTTGCCTTCCTTCGCCACGAGCTGCGCGTACGTTCCGGCAGCGCGGCAGAACTGACCGCCGCGACCGGGCTGCAGCTCGATGTTGTGCAGCACGGTACCAGTCGGGATGTCGCTGATGCGCAGGGCGTTGCCCGGCTTGATATCAGCGCCCTTCCCGGACAGGACGGAATCACCCTGCTTCAGACCGACGGGTGCGATGATGTACCGCTTTTCGCCGTCTGCATAGGTCAGCAGCGCGATGCGTGCGCTGCGGTTCGGATCGTATTCGATCTCGGTGACCTTTGCGGGGATGCCTACCTTGGCCCGCTTGAAGTCGATAACGCGATAAAGACGCTTGTGTCCTCCGCCGCGGCGGCGGGAGGTCACGCGTCCGTAGTTGTTCCTGCCGGATTTCTTGGTCAGGCCTACGGTAAGGGACTTCTCGGGAGTGGTTCTCGTAATCTCCGAGAATTCGGAGACGGTCTGGAACCGCCGGCCCGGAGAAGTAGGCTTCATCTTACGGGTTGCCATTTGTTACACTCCCTCGAAGAATTCGATTTTTTCGCCCTCGGCCAGCTTCACGTAAGCTTTCTTGGAACCGGAGATGCGACCCATCACCCGGCCGAAGCGCTTGCGCTCGGAAGGCCTTTTCTTGACGATGTTCACGGATTCGACCTTGACGCTGAATGCCTCTTCGACGGCTTTCTTCACCTCGATCTTGTTCGAATCGGGGTGGACGTAGAAGGAGACGCAGTTCCCGGCTTCCTTGGCTTCGGTAGCCTTCTCGGAAATGACGGGCTTGATGAGAACTTGTGTGTAATCCATTACTTCAACCTCTCCTGCACGTCTTTGGCCGCGCCCTCGAACATAACCAGTTCGGGGTAACGCAGCACGTCGTAGACATTGAGCTTCTCGGCTTCGAGAATCTTGATGCCGGGAACATTCCGGGCAGAAAGGACGAGATTCTTATCAGCTTCCGAGACGACTATCAAGGCCTTTTCCAGGCCGAGGCTTTTGACGACCTCGACGAAACCCTTGGTCTTGATCTCGGGAAGATCAATGGTGTTGAGAACCGTGAGCTTCTCTTCGCCCAGACGGGAGGAGAGGGCCATACGCATGGCAAGCCTGCGGATCTTCTTGTTTACTTTGAAGCTGTAGTCGCGGGGCTGCGGACCGAAGGTGGTCGCACCGCCACGCCACAGCGGGGAGCGCATGGTACCGGCGCGTGCGCGTCCGGTGCCTTTCTGGCGCCAGGGCTTGCGGCCGCCGCCGCGGATCGTAGAACGGGTCTTGGTCGCGTGGGTTCCACTCCTGCGGGCGGCGAGCTGCGAACGAACAACGAGCTGCAGAATCTCGGGGCGGATTTCAACCTCGAAGATTTCCGGAGCCAGCTCGATGGCGCCCACTTCTTTCTTACTCTGATCGAAAACTTTTACGTTTGCCATGATCATTTACCTCTAGCTCGCTAGCCGATTTTGCGGATCACAACCAAGCCGTCTTTCGGACCCGGAATCTGACCCTTCACCACAAGGATGTTTTCTTCGGGACGGATGTCCACGATTTCAACGCTGGGAACGGTGACGTTCTTGTTGCCCATCTGACCGGGCATTTTCTTGCCCTTCCAGATGCGACCGGGGAACGTCGCGTTACCAACGGAACCAGTGGCGCGGTGGACCTTCTCGGCACCGTGCGACGCACGCTGACCGGCGAAGTTCCAGCGCTTCATGGCGCCCTGGAAGCCTTTACCCTTGCTGCGGCCGGACACCTTGACCTTCTCACCGAGGGTGAACAGGTCGACGGACAGCTCCTGGCCGAGTTCATATTCTTCAGGGTTCGCGATGCGGAACTCCTTGAGGTGACGGAACACGCCCTTGCCGGCCTTTTCGTGGTGGCCGCGCTGGGGCTTGTTGGTCAGTCTCTCGGGCAGTTCGTCGTAGCCGAGCTGGACCGCGCTATACCCTTCGTTGTCGTTAGTCTTGATCTGCGTCACCGGGCACGGACCCGCCTGAATGACAGTGACAGGACAAACGGTGCCGTCATCCTTGAAGATACGGGTCATCCCCAGCTTCTTTCCGAGAATTCCAAGCGTTTTCGGCATGATATCCTCTCTAAAGCTTAATTTCCACGTCGACGCCGGCAGGCAGGGAGAGCTTGCCGAGAGAATCGACGGTCTGCTGGGTTGGCTCAAGGATGTCCAGCAGGCGTTTATGAATCCGCATCTCGAATTGTTCGCGGGCCTTTTTGTCAACGTGCACCGACTTCTGCACCGTGGTACGGTGAATCTCGGTCGGAAGCGGAATGGGACCGGCAATAGCCGCGCCGGTATTCCGGGCGGTATCGACGATCTCGGTCACCGCTTTGTCGAGAATGCGGTAATCGTACGCCTTCAGTTTGATCCTGATGCGATCGCTTGTCATGGAAGCCATAACTAGTTTCTCCTAAATGGTGGTCTCCGAATGACTGCTGGAGTCAAAGCGGTCGGGCAACCTATCTGAAGACAGGTGCCTACGTCAAGGAAGCCCGACTTATGCTTGAAGACTCAGCGATCAGTTCTTCTTGATTATTTCCTCTGCCAAGCTGGCGGGCACTTTCTCGTAATGATCGAACTGCATGGTGAAGGTCGCGCGGCCCTGCGTCTTGGAGCGAAGGTCGGTTGCATAACCGAACATTTCGGACAGAGGGACGTTGGCGCGAACAGCCTGCACGCCGGGACGGGCTTCCATTTCGCCCACCCGACCGCGGCGGCCGTTCAGGTCACCCATCACATCGCCGAGGTATTCCTCGGGGGTGACCACTTCAACTGCCATGATCGGCTCGAGCAGTGCCGGAGCAGCCTTGCTGCAAGCCTCTTTGATCGCCATGGAACCGGCGATGTAGAAGGCCTGCTCACTGGAGTCGACATCGTGGTACGAACCGAACACCAGCTTAACTTTCAGGTCGACGACCGGGAAGCCGGCGTAAACACCGGTTTTCAGGGCATCCTGAATACCCTTGTCGACGGCCGGAATATATTCTTTCGGAATCACGCCGCCCTTGATCTCGTCGGAGAACGCGTATCCCTCTTCGGAATTCGGCTCCACTTCGAGAACGACGTGACCGTACTGACCGCGACCACCGGACTGCTTGGCGTGCTTCACGTCAACCTTCACCGGCTTGGTGATGGTTTCGCGGTAGGCAACCTGAGGGGCGCCCACGTTCGCGTTGACGTTGAATTCGCGCAGCAGGCGGTCAACGATGATTTCAAGGTGCAGCTCGCCCATACCGGCGACCAGAGTCTGACCGGTGTCGTCGTCGCTCTTGACGCGGAAACTGGGGTCTTCCTTGGCGAGCTTGGCAAGGGCGTTGGTGAGCTGATCGCGGTCGGCCTTGGTCTTGGGCTCGATGGCGACCTCGATGACCGGCTCGGGAACCTCGAGGGATTCCAGAACGATCGGGTTCTTGAGGTCGGCCAGGGTGTCGCCGGTGGCGACGTGCTTCAGACCGACGGCGGCGACGATGTCACCGGCGTAGGCTTCCTTGATCTCCTCACGCTTGTCCGCGTGCATCTTCAGCAGGCGACCGATGCGCTCCTTCTTGCCGGAAGCGCCGTTCATGACGCTGTCGCCGGAGACGATCTTGCCGGAGTAGATGCGCAGGAAGCTCAGGTGGCCGACGAAGGGGTCGGTCATGAGCTTGAACGCCAGAGCCGCGAGGGGCTTGTCGTCATCGCATTCGCAGGGGACGTCTTCACCGGTGTCCGGGTTCAGGCCGACAATGGCCTTAACGTCCAGCGGGGAAGGCAGGTAATCCACGACTGCGTCGAGGAGCATCTGCACGCCCTTGTTCTTGAAGGCGCTGCCGCAGAGCACGGGGCAGATGGCAAGGGCGTTGGTCGCCTTGCGAACGCCTTCGCGTAGTTCGGCTGCGGTCAGTTCGTCGCCGGAGAGGTACTTGTCGAGCAGTTCCTCGTCTTCTTCGGCGATGGCTTCGATCATTTCACCGCGGAGCTCTTCGTACTTCTCCTGGTATTCGGCCGGAATCTCCTCGGTGAGGTACTCCTTGCCCATGGCGCGGTTGTCGGCATAGATGAAGGCCTTGCCTTCGATCAGGTCGACGACGCCGACGAACTCGTCCTCTGCGCCCATGGGGATCTGCAGGGGGACGGCCTTGGAGCCGAGGCGGTTCTTGATCATGTCGCAGGCGCGGAAGAAGTTGGCGCCGATGCGGTCCATCTTGTTGACGAATGCGATGCGGGGAACGCCGTAACGGTCCGCCTGACGCCAAACGGTTTCGGACTGCGGCTCAACACCGGCAACGGAGTCGAACACAGCCACGGCGCCGTCGAGAACGCGCAGAGCACGTTCGACTTCCATGGTGAAGTCCACGTGGCCGGGAGTGTCGATGATGTTGACGCGGTGATCACGCCAGAAGCACTGGGTGGCAGCAGAGGTAATGGTAATGCCGCGCTCCTGCTCCTGGGCCATCCAGTCCATGGTGGACTCGCCGTCATGCGTTTCACCGATCTTGTGAGACACACCCGTGTAGAAGAGGATACGCTCAGTGGTGGTAGTCTTGCCCGCATCGATGTGGGCCATGATACCAATATTGCGCTGTCTATGTCTGGGGACCTGTCTAGGCACTGTACTATTCCTCTCTGAAGCTACCAGCGGTAGTGGGCGAAGGCCTTGTTGGCCTCGGCCATCTTGAGCGTGTCTTCACGCTTTTTGACGGCACCACCACGGTTATTGAAAGCGTCGAGCAGTTCACCGGAAAGGCGGGAAATCATGCCCTTCTCTCCACGGCCGCGCGCATAGGCGATGAGCCAGCGGATCGCGAGGGCGACCTGACGGTCGGGGCGCACTTCCATGGGAACCTGATACGTCGCACCGCCAACACGTCTGGACTTGACTTCCAGGGACGGCTTGACGTTGTCCAGGGCCTTCTCGAAAGCCTTGACGGGTTCTTCGTTGGTCTTTTCGCCGAGGACTTCGAGAGCCTGGTAGAAAATTCTTTCCGCGGTGCTCTTCTTACCGTCGAGCATGAGGCGGTTGATGAACCTGGTGATCAGCTTGCTGCCGTACACCGGATCCGGCAGAATCTGCCGCTTGGGGACTGGGCCTTTACGAGGCATAGCCTTCTCCTGAATTTTGGCCGGGGGGACATTATTTCGGATGCCTCATCCTACTTTGTCGTCACACCCTGGGCATTACGAACGAATGAATCTACTTGGGACGCTTGGCGCCGTACTTGGAACGGCCGCGGCGACGATCGGCAACGCCGGAGGTGTCGAGGGAACCGCGAACGATGTGGTAACGCACACCGGGAAGGTCCTTTACACGACCGCCGCGGATCAGAACCACGGAGTGTTCCTGAAGGTTGTGACCTTCGCCGCCGATGTAGGCGGTCACTTCGATACCGTTGGTCAGACGCACACGGGCGACCTTGCGAAGCGCGGAGTTCGGCTTCTTGGGCGTCGTGGTGTAGACCCTGGTGCAGACGCCGCGGCGCTGCGGGCACTCATGCAGTGCGGGGGTCTTTTTGCGCTTGACCATCTTGTTCCGCTTGTTGCGGATCAACTGATTGATGGTGGGCATTCTTCCTCCAATTTTGATTCCAGACTTCCCTGCCAACGAGGGCAAAGAGGACCGTCTGTATTCTCAAAACAAACAGCTTGTCAAGGATTTTCTCCTTGACAGCCGCCTTCCATAAAAAAGGCCGGAGGAGTCGGGCTCCTCCGGCCGGGTGGATTATGATGGGCCCGGGCCCTGCTCGATCTAGACGAGCAGCGGGTTTTCCTCCAGTTCTTCGAGGAACTTGTCGGAACGTTCGGGCTGTTCGGGCACAACGATGTCGGTGTTGGCGTAGCGGCGGTAGCCGGTACCAGCCGGAACCAGACGGCCGACGATCACGTTTTCCTTCAGGCCGCGCAGGTAGTCGGACTTGCCGCGCAGCGCGGCTTCGGTCAGCACCTTGGTGGTCTCCTGGAAGGAGGCCGCGGAGATGAAGGAGTCGGTGGACAGGGAGGCCTGCGTTATTCCGAGCACCAGATTCTGCGCCACAGCGGGAGCACCCTCTTCGGCGAGGATTTTCTGGTTCTCTTCCTGGAAGCGCTGCTTGTCCACCTGCTCGCCCATGAGGAAGCTGGTGTCGCCGGGATCGACGATGCTCACCTTCTTCAGCATCTGGCGAACGATGATCTCGATGTGCTTGTCGTTGATGTTGACGCCCTGGAAGCGGTACACGTCCTGAATTTCCTCCACGAGGTAGCGGGCGAGATGCTTTTCGCCCTTGATCTTCAGGATGTCGTGCAGCTCCGGGCTGCCTTCCGTCATGAGGTCGCCCGACTCGACAAAGTCGCCGTCCGTCACCGTGATGTGCTTGCCCTTCGGAATGAGGTATTCGCGGGGCTCGCCGGTTTCGGGGGTGACGATGAGCTTGCGCTTGCCCTTGGTGTCCGGGCCGAAGGTCACCACGCCGTCAATTTCGGAGACGACGCCCATGTCCTTGGGCTTGCGGACTTCGAAGAGCTCTGCGACGCGCGGCAGACCACCGACGATGTCCTTGGTCTTGGAGGACTCACGCGGCTTACGTGCAATGACGTCGCCCGCGCGGACCTCGTCCCCGTCCTTGGCCATGAGGATCGCGCCAACGGGCATGGAGAAATGCGCCGGGGTCGCGGAGCCGGGACGAGTGAGCACCTTGCCGTCCTTGTCCACGATGGACAGTGCGGGACGATAGCTGGTGGTGCGGTATTCCATGACGGTGTAGGAGGATCTTGAAGTGCGGTCCTCCTGCACGGTCTTTCCTTCGATGATGTCGTGGAAGCGGATGTAACCCGCCACGTCGGTGATGAACGGTTCGATGAACGGTTCCCACTCGGCCATGAGGGTGCCCTTCTTGACTTCCTGCCCTTCCTCGACCATGAGACGCGCGCCGGAAGGCAGCACGTACTTTTCACGCTCGCGGCCCTGCTCGTCCACGATGCCGACCTGGCAGCTCTTGCCGAGCACCATGACCTGGCCCTCGGAGTTGCTGACGGTGCGCATGCGGGAGAAGGTCACCCGGCCCTGATGCTGGGCTTCGATGGTGGACTGCTCGATCTCCTTGGACGCGGTACCGCCGATGTGGAAGGTACGCATGGTCAGCTGGGTGCCGGGCTCGCCGATGGACTGTGCGGCGATGATGCCGACGGTCTCGCCGACGTTGACCAGATGGCCCCGGGCGAGGTCGCGTCCGTAGCAGTAGGCGCAGACGCCACGCTTGCTGCGACAGGTCAGCGCGGAGCGGATCAGAATGGAGTTGATGCCCGCGTTGTCCAATTTGTCGGCGTAGGCTTCGTCGATGAGCGTATTGGCCGGAATGACCAGCTCGCCGGTGCCTTCGTCGTACACGTCGAACATGGTGACGCGGCCGAGCACGCGCTCCGCCAGCCGCTGCTTGATCTCACCGCCCTTGATGTAGTGGGTGAGTTCGAGTCCGTCCACGGTGCCGCAGTCCTTTTCCGCGATGGTCACGTCCTGCACCACGTCCACGAGGCGACGGGTCAGGTAACCGGAGTTCGCGGTCTTGAGCGCGGTATCCGCGAGACCCTTACGAGCGCCGTGAGTCGAGATGAAGTACTGCAGAATGGACAGGCCTTCGCGGAACGAAGCGGTAATCGGAGTCTCGATGATCTCGCCGGAGGGCTTTGCCATGAGACCGCGCATGCCCGCGAGCTGGCGCATCTGGTCCTGGTTGCCTCGAGCGCCCGAGGTCGCCATCATGTAGATGGGGTTGAAGCTCGGGTTCTCTTCGGTCTTGCCGGTCTTCGGGTCCGAGATCACGTCGATGGACATCTCCTGCATCATTTCGTTGGAGACGTCGTTGGTGGTCTTGGTCCAGACGTCGACGACCTTGTTGTATTTCTCGGTACGGGTGATGATGCCGTCCCGGAACTGATTTTCGATGGTCTCAACCTCGGCGGTGGCAGTGCCGATGAGCTCCGGCTTGTTGTCCGGAATCTTCAGGTCCTGCACCGCGATGGTCACGCCCGCGCGGGTGGCGTACTCGTAACCGAGGTCCTTGAGCTTGTCGCAGAGAATGACCGAGGCCTTGGTGCCCGCCAGACGGTAGGCGCCGCCGACCAGACGGCCGATGTTCTTCTTGTTCAGCGTGCAGTTGACCAGATCGAAGGGCAGCTTGCCCGGGATGATCGCGTGCACGAGGATGCGACCGCAGGTGGTCTCCTCCAGCTTCCCGTCAATGCGCACCTTGATGCGCGAGTGCAGGCTGATGACGCCGGCGTCGTTGGCGCGGATGACTTCGTCCGGATCGGAGAAGATCATCCCTTCGCCCGGCTCGAAGGAACGGGGGCTGGTCAGGTAGTACAGACCGAGCACGATGTCCTGCGAGGGGTTGATGACCGGCGAGCCGTTGGAGGGGCTCATGATGTTGTTGGAGCTCATCATCAGCACGCGGCACTCGATCTGCGCCTCCACGGAGAGAGGCACGTGCACGGCCATCTGGTCACCGTCGAAGTCCGCGTTGTATGCGGAACAGACGAGCGGGTGAAGCTGGATGGCCTTGCCTTCGACAAGCAGCGGCTCGAAAGCCTGAATGCCGAGGCGGTGCAGCGTCGGGGCGCGGTTGAGCATGATGGGGTATTCCCGGACCACGTCTTCCAGGATGTCCCAGACCACGAGGTCTTCACGCTCGACCATCTTCTTTGCGCTCTTGATGGTGGTGGCGATTTCGCGTTTTTCAAGCTCGGAATAGATGAACGGCTTGAACAGCTCCAACGCCATCTTCTTGGGCAGACCGCACTGGTGCAGCTTCAGCTTGGGGCCGACCACGATGACCGAACGGCCGGAGTAGTCGACGCGCTTGCCGAGCAGGTTCTGGCGGAAGCGGCCCTGCTTGCCCTTGATCATGTCAGAAAGCGACTTGAGCGGACGGCCGTTGGTGCCGGTGATGGCCCGACCACGGCGGCCGTTGTCGAACAGGGCGTCAACGGACTCCTGAAGCATGCGCTTTTCGTTGCGGATGATGATCTCGGGCGCGCCGAGTTCCAGCAGCCTGCGCAGGCGGTTGTTCCGGTTGATGACCCTGCGGTACAGGTCGTTGAGGTCCGAGGTGGCGAAGCGGCCGCCGTCCAGAGGGACGAGCGGGCGCAGCTCGGGCGGAATGACCGGAATGACTTCCATGATCATCCACTCGGGCTTGTTGCCGGACTCGAGGAAAGCCTCGACGATCTTGAGCCGCTTGGTAAGTTTCTTCTTCTTGGTCTGCGAACGGGTGCTGCGGGATTCCTCGCGGAGCTCCACGCGCAGGGTCTCCAGGTCGAGCTGCTCCAGAAGACCCTTGATGGTCTCGGCGCCCATGCCCACTTCGATGGCGTCTTCGCCGAAGTGGTCGATGACCTGAAGGAACTGATCCTCGGAGATGACCTGCAGCTTCTTGAGCGGGGTCTCGCCGGGATCGAGCACGAGATAGGAATCGAAGTACAGAACCTTCTCCAGATCGGCCATGGTGATATCCAGCAGGGTACCGATCTTGGAAGGCAGGGTCTTCAGAAACCAGATGTGCGCCACGGGAGCGGCAAGCTCGACGTGGCCCATGCGCTCGCGCCTCACCTTGGAGGCAATGACCTCGACACCGCATTTTTCGCACACGATGCCGCGGTGCTTCATGCGTTTGTATTTGCCGCAGTTACACTCGTAGTCCTTCACGGGGCCGAAGATCTTGGCGCAGAAGAGGCCGTCGCGCTCCGGCTTGAAGGTGCGGTAGTTGATGGTCTCCGGCTTCTTGACTTCGCCGAAGGACCACTCCCTGATGCTCTCAGGGGCGGCTATTGATATCTGGATCGCCTTGAGTCCCTTGCCGTCCATGGTGGCGTTAGGGGCTCCGCGCAGGGTGAACAGGTCGTCCAACGTCATCTGATAACCCTCTTGATCTAAAAGTTATCTTGACCCGGCCCCCGCTGAGGGGGCCGGGTATATATATTGTGCTTAGCCGTTGCGGGTTTCCTCGTAAGGAATCCTGCGGTCGGCCTGCTTCACGGGTTTTTCCTCGTGCTTCAGGGTAACGTCGAGGCCGAGGGACATGAGTTCCTTGACCAGAACGTTGAAGGACTCGGGGAGTCCCGCTTCGAGGAAGTTGTCACCCTTGACGATCTTCTCGTACATCTTCACGCGGCCCTGCACATCGTCGGACTTGACGGTGAGGAACTCCTGCAGGAGATAGGCCGCGCCGTAGGCTTCGAGAGCCCATACTTCCATTTCACCGAGCCGCTGTCCGCCGAACTGGGCCTTACCGCCCAGAGGCTGCTGGGTAACCAGCGAGTACGGGCCGGTGGAACGGGCGTGTATCTTTTCGTCAACAAGGTGATGCAGCTTGAGCATGTACATGATGCCCACGGTCACCCTGTTGTGGAACGGCTCGCCGGTACGTCCGTCGTACAGGACCATCTTGCCGTCGCGAGGCACGCGGGCGCGGTCCAGCCAGTCCCAGATTTCCTCTTCCAGCGCGCCGTCGAAGACCGGGGTCTTGGCCACGATGCCGCGGCGGACGCGGCGGACGGCCTTGACGAATTCCTCGTCGTCCATCTCGTCCACGAGGGAGG
Organism: Pseudodesulfovibrio halophilus DSM 5663; assembly: GCF_059568665.1. Classification (NCBI taxonomy): domain Bacteria; kingdom Pseudomonadati; phylum Thermodesulfobacteriota; class Desulfovibrionia; order Desulfovibrionales; family Desulfovibrionaceae; genus Pseudodesulfovibrio; species Pseudodesulfovibrio halophilus. The sequence continues at coordinate 161,925 of NZ_JCANTV010000009.1, forward strand.
AGATTTCATCGGACTTGAAGATGTCCTTGACCTCGTTGCGCACTTCGGAGAGCTGGTCGTGCTCGTCCAGATAACGGTTGATCTGACGGCCGAGTTCGTATCCGGCCCAGCCCAGATGGGTTTCCATGATCTGCCCGATGTTCATTCGGGAGGGAACGCCCAGCGGGTTGAGCACGATGTCCATCGGCGTGCCGTCGGCGAAGAAAGGCATGTCCTCTTCCGGCAGAATGCTGGAGACGACACCCTTGTTACCGTGGCGGCCCGCCATCTTGTCACCCACGTTGAGCTTGCGCTTAACGGCGACGTAGACCTTGACCATCTTGATGACGCCCGGAGGCAGATCGTCCCCTTCGGTGACTTTCTCGCGCTTGACGTCATAGATGTTCTTGATGGCGCGCACCTGGTTTTCGTAATCGGCAACCAGCTGCTTGACCTGATCATTGACCTCGGAGTCGAACACGCCGATGAGCTTTTTGACCGGGACGCCGTAAACGGCTTCGCGGGTCACGGGCTCGCCGGGCTTACCGAGCACGGCCTTTCGGGCACCGCTGACTTCTCTGGAGAAGGTGGTGCCTTCGGCGGCCTGCCAGATCTTCTCGCGCGTCTCGTCGGAAAGCGCGGCAATGTGCTTGCTTTCCTTGGCGTCGAACTTGGACAGCTCCCATTCCTCGATGGACTTGGTGCGCTCGTCCTTCTCGCCGGAGCGGCGGTTGAAGACCTTGACGTCGACGACGGTGCCGTCGATTCCCGGCGGGACCTTGAGGGACGTGTTTTTCACGTCCCGGGCCTTGTCGCCGAATATCGCGCGCAGCAGCTTTTCCTCGGGGGTGAGCTGCGTCTCGCCCTTGGGCGTGATCTTGCCGACCATGATATCGTCGGCCTTGACGCGCGCGCCGATGCGGATGATGCCGCAATCGTCGAGGTTCCGCAGCATCTCTTCGGAAACGTTCGAGATGTCGCGGGTGATTTCTTCGGGTCCGAGCTTGGTGTCGCGGGCGACGACTTCAAACTCCTCGATGTGGATCGAGGTGTAGACGTCTTCCTTGACCATGCGCTCGGAGATAAGGATGGAGTCCTCGAAGTTGTAACCGCACCAGGGCATGAACGCCACGAGCAGGTTCTTGCCGATGGCAAGTTCCCCGTCCTCGATGGACGGGCCGTCGGCCAGCACGTCGCCCTTCTTGACCTTCTGCCCCACCTGAACGCGGGAGCGCTGGCCGAAGCAGGAGTTCTGGTTGGACTTGTGCCACTTCTGCAGCTCGTAGTGCTTGGTGCCGCCCGTGGCCGGAGAGAACCCGTTGCCGTAGTTGAGGATCAGGCGCTCGGCGTCCACGTAGTGAACGAGGCCGTCTTCCTCGGCAAGGATGCAGGCTCCGGAGTCGCGGGCGACGATGCCCTCCATGCCGGTGCCGACCAGCGGCTCCTCGGCACGTAGCAGAGGCACCGCCTGACGCTGCATGTTGGAACCCATGAGTGCGCGGTTCGCGTCGTCGTGCTCAAGGAAGGGAATCAGCGCGGCGGAGATCGAAACGATCTGGGACGGGCTGATGTCCATGAGAGTCACGTCTTCACGAAGCGACATCTGGACGTCGCCGGTGATGCGGGTCTGGACGCGGGGGTTCGCGAAGGTACGGTCGTCGGCGATGATGGAGTTGGCCTGCGCCACCACCTCGCCCGCTTCGCGGGATGCGTCCATATATATGACATCGTCCGTGACCTGGTGGTCCTGGACCACGCGGTACGGAGTTTCGATGAATCCATAGTCGTTGACCTTTGCATAGCAGGTCAGGGAGACGATCAGACCGATGTTCGGGCCTTCCGGCGTTTCAATCGGGCAGATGCGTCCGTAGTGCGACGTATGCACGTCGCGAACCTCGAACCCTGCGCGTTCACGGGTCAGGCCGCCGGGGCCCAGTGCGGACAGGCGGCGCTTGTGAGTGACCTCGGAAAGCGGGTTGGTCTGGTCCATGAACTGCGAGAGCTGGGAGGTTCCGAAGAACTCCTTGAGCACCGCGGCCACAGGCTTGGGGTTGATGAGGTCGTGGGGCATGAGCGTGGCGACTTCCTGCAGGCTCATGCGCTCCTTGATGGCGCGCTCCATGCGGACAAGGCCGATGCGATACTGATTTTCCACCAGTTCGCCGACGGGACGCACGCGGCGGTTGCCGAGGTGGTCGATGTCGTCGGCCGGGCCGTGCTCGTCCTTGAGACGGATGAGCTCTCTGATGGCCTGGAGGATGTCGTTGTTGCTCAGGGTCCGCAGATCCTTGTCCTCATCCACGCCGAGGCGCGAATTGAGCTTGTAGCGTCCGACGGTGGAGAGGTCGTAGTAGTCGGAGCTGCGGAAGAGGTTCTCGAAGAAGCTGGAAGCGACTTCGGGCGTCGGCGGCGAGCTGGGCCGCAGACGGCGGTATATCTCGATCTGGGCACTCTCGGTGTCCGTAGTCTTGTCCAGCATGAGGCTGTCGCGCAGGGACGAGGAGACACCGGAACCCTTGGTGTGCAGAACGGGCAGATCCGTAACGCCTGCTTCGATCAGCTTGGTCAGGGATTCGGCGCTGATTTCCTCGGCGGCCTGCACCAGCACTTCACCGTTGCTGTCAACGATGTCGCGAGCGGCGAACATGCCGATGGGCGCGTCGGGATCGACTTCGATCCACTCGACGCCGGCACGGATGAGCTTGCGCCAGGCACCCTTCGTGATGAGGGCGCCCTTCTTGGTGACCACCTTGTCGCCTGCTTCGAGGTCGGTGTATGCCGGTTCCTTGCGGAACTGGTTTTCGACGACCTTGCGTTCGACCTTGCCGTTGGCGATGCTGTATTCTTCGACATCGTAGAAGAAGTTGAGAATGTCGGCGCTGGTCATGCCCATGGCCTTGAGCAGCACCGTGCAGGGCATCTTGCGACGACGGTCGATGCGCACGTGCAGGATGTCCTTGTGGTCGAAGTCGAAGTCGAGCCACGATCCCCTCATGGGGATGACGCGGGCGGAATACAGAATCTTGCGGCTGGAGTGCGACTTGCCGGAATCATGCTCGAAGATGATGCCGGGGCTGCGCTGCAGCTGGTTGACGATGACGCGCTCGGTACCGTTTATGACAAACGTTCCCTTCTCGGTCATCAGCGGCAGGGTGCCGAAGTAGATGTCCTGTTCCTTGATGTCGCGAATGGTGCGATTCTCGGTTTCCTCGTCCACGTCGAAAACCACAAGACGGACCTTGATCCGCAGCGGGGTTTCGTAGGTGAGGCCCTTCGAGATGCACTCGTCGACGTCGTACTTGGGTTCGCCAATTTCATAACTGACGAACTCGAGACTCGCCGTACGGTTGAAATCCTCGATGGGAAAAACCGAACGAAAAACACCTTCGAGACCGAGGTCGCCCCGGCTGGCCGGAGGAACTTCGTCTTGAAGGAATCGTTTGTAGGAATCCACCTGCAATTCAAGCAGGTGGGGAAAAGGCAAGGTATTTTCGATCTTACCGAAATACTTTCTGAGCTGACCCATTGTACCCTCATGCCGTACGTTTGCTGTTGGGATGGATGCTCGGCTTGGACGCTGGCCCTCAACGGCCGGTTTCAGCCTAGGACGCCGAAACGACTTATGGAAATCGGGTGGCAGTGCAGTCCTCGCGCACACTGTGCACGAAAAACGAAGACCCCGGTCACCCGGTGACCGGTCTCTTCATAACCAAAAGTCAAAGCGAATTCTGACAGTATATACACAGACAGGACAAAGAGCGCAAGACCCTTACAAAGGGCTTGCGCTCTTTGTTCTGTATATTGAAATCGCTGAGCTTACTTGACTTCAACTTCAGCGCCAGCTTCTTCAAGCTGCTTTTTGGCTTCTTCGGCTTCGTCCTTGGAAGCGCCTTCCTTGAGCGGCTTCGGAGCTTCGTCGACGATGGCCTTGGCTTCCTTGAGGCCCAGACCGGTGATGGCGCGAACAGCCTTGATGACGGCGATCTTGTTGCCGCCGGGGCTCTTCAGGACCACGTCGAATTCGGTCTGTTCTTCTTCTTCAGCGCCTTCTGCGGCACCGGCGGCCGGAGCGGCCATGACGGCGGCTGCGGGGGCGGCGGCTTCAACGCCGAACTTCTCTTCCAGCTCGCTGATGAACTCGGAAAGTTCCAGAACGGTCATGTTGCCGATGAACTCGACAACCTGCTCTTTGGTGATGTCAGCCATTGTTTTCCTCCTGGGAAATCGATTCGCTTTTTTTGGTTCCGGTTACGCGGTTTCCTGCTGGTCCTTAATAGCAGTAAGGGCCCAGAGGAGCTTGCGCTGCACATTGGCAAACAGGCACACGAAGTTTCTCGGGACAGCCTGCATGGTGCCGAGCATGGAGCTGAGGAGCTCCGGCCTGCTGGGCATCTTGGCGAGCTCTTTCACCGCCGCTTCGTCAAGATACTTGCCCTCAAGGGATGCGAACTTCAGCTCGAATTTCTTCGAGGTTTTGGCGAAATCCGCAAGCGCCTTGGCTGCTGCTACGGGATCATCGTAGCCCAGCGCAACTGCGCAGTTTTCCTTGAACTGCTCCGAGAGGTGTTCGTGATCGGTACCTTCCAGAGCCAACCGGGCCAGGGTATTCTTGACGACCTGGTAGTCTACGCCGACTTCATTGAGCTTGTCGCGAAGGATGTTGGTCTCTTCGACGCTCATGCCCTTGAAATCGGAGACGACGGCAATACTCGCCTTCGAGGCCCTCTCGTTGAGGCTCTCGATGATCTGAGCTTTCTCTTGCCTATTCATCCCAACTCCTAGTCGTTCGGCCCGGAAAGCGAGTCAGTTTGTCTCGGCAGGAATTTAAGGGTCGCCCCACCTGCTTTCTCTGACACAACTTCCCGTGCTGTATTCATTCCCGACCGAAAATCCGGCCGGGAGGTCCACTATTTACGCGCCGATGAAACGGCGAACCGACAGGGGGTCGACCTTGACGCCGGGACCCATGGTCGTGGCGATGGCCACGGCCTTCATGTAGGTGCCCTTGGCGGAGGACGGCTTCATGCGGTTGACGGTGTCGAGCAGCGTGCGAAGGTTGTCCTGGAGCTTTTCAGCGCCGAAGGAGACCTTGCCGATGGGTGCGTGCAGGACGCCCGCCTTGTCCACCTTGAACTCGACCTTACCGGCCTTGAGTTCGGAGATGGCGTTGCCGATTTCGAAAGTGACGGTTCCGGTCTTGGCGTTGGGCATCATGCCGCGGGGGCCAAGGACCTTACCGATGCGACCGACCAGAGCCATCATGTCCGGAGTGGCGACGGCCTTGTCGAACTCGAGCCATCCGCCCTGAATCTTCTCGACCAGGTCTTCGGCACCGACGATGTCGGCTCCGGCTTCCTTGGCTTCGGCTTCCTTGTCGCCCTTACAGAAGGCGGCGACGCGGACGTCCTTGCCGAGGCCGTGAGGCAGGCTGACTGCGCCACGGACCATCTGATCGGAATACTTCGGATCAACACCAAGGTTGATGGCGACGTCCACCGTCTCGTCGAACTTGGCGAAAGCCTTGTCGAGAGCGAGCTTGAGACCTGCTTCGACGTCGTGCTTCGCGGCGGTGTCGGTGCCTTCCACAGCGTTGCGGTAATTCTTTCCGTGCTTGGGCATTGCTTGTATCCTCACTAACCCTTGACTTCGAGGCCCATGCTGCGGGCGGTGCCTTCGATGGTGATCATGGCGGCCTCGACATCGCGGGCGTTCAGATCGGGCATTTTCAGCTCGGCGATTTCGCGAATCTGAGCCTTGGTGACCTTGCCGACCTTTTTCTTGTTGGGCTCACCGGATCCCTTTTCGATCTTGGCAGCCTTGCGCAGCAGAACCGCCGCCGGGGGAGTCTTGGTGATGAAGGTGAAGGAGCGGTCCGCAAAGACGGTGATGATCACCGGGATGATCATGCCCTTCTGATCCTGCGTCTTGGCATTGAATGCCTTGCAGAATTCCATTATGTTCACGCCGTGCTGGCCCAGAGCCGGACCAACCGGAGGCGACGGGTTCGCCGAGCCGGCGGGAATCTGCAGCTTGATCTTTCCGATTTCTTTCTTGGCCATCGTATCGTTCCTTAATGAATAAATTCGCTATGGTGGTAGCGATTGGAACGGTCGTTATCCCTTGTCGACCTGGACGAAGTCCAGCTCAACGGGAGTCTGACGACCGAATATGGACACGGAGACGCGGAGTTTGCCCTTGTCGTAGTTGACTTCCTCGACCACGCCGTTGAAGCCGCTGAAGGGGCCGTCGATGACGCGCACGTCGTCGCCGCGCTCAAAGTTGTACTTGGGACGAGGCTTCTCCTGACGGGATTCCATCATGGAAAGAATGTTCTTGGCCTCGCTGTCCCGCATCGGAGTGGGTCGGTTCTTGCCGCCCACAAACCCGGTCACCCGGGGAATAGACTGGATCAGATGCCAGGAGTCATCCGTCAGGACCATCTTGATCATGACGTACCCGGGATAAAACTTCCGGGTGGACGTGCGCTTCTCGCCCTTGACCATCTCCACGACCTTTTCGGTGGGCATGACGACCTCCTCGATGAGGCCCTTGTCCTGCCCGGTCCGCATCATTTCGCGGATGGTCTGCTCGACGCGCTGTTCGAATCCGGAATAGGTGTGAACGATATACCACCGCCCGTTACCTGTGGATTCTGTCCTGTCTTCTGTGCTCATGACTTCAGTCTTCCTGTGGGACTTTAGGACAGGATTGCTTCGACCAGCTTGTTGAGGCCGAAGTCAACGATGCCCAGGTACAACGCTATGACCAGGGTAACGACGAGGACGGCGATACAGGTAGTGGTTGTCTCCTTGCGGGAGGGCCAGACCACCTTCTTTATCTCGACCTTGGATTCCTCGAAGAAGTTCCGCAGTTCCCTGCCCTTCTCCACAAGGCCGCCGCCAGCCGGCTTTTCGGCCTGCTGCGCGGCGGAATTTTTGCCCTTTTTCTTGGCCATAACGATATCTATCCCAGTAAAATTGAGTGGCAGGGGTGGAGGGATTCGAACCCCCAACCTCCGGTTTTGGAGACCGGCACTCTAGCCGTTCGAGTTACACCCCTGCTCTATCGAAGACTACTTGGACTCTTTGTGAACCGTGTGTTTCCTGTCCCAAGGGCAGTACTTCTTCAGTTCGATACGTCCAGTAGTGTTCTTCTTGTTCTTCCGAGTAGCGTAGTTCTTACGCTTGCACTCGGTGCACTGCAACTGAATGTTGACGCGCATGCCTTACTCCAGGATTTCGGTCACGACACCCGCGCCGACGGTACGGCCGCCTTCGCGGATGGCGAAACGCAGGCCCTGCTCCATGGCGATGGGGGCGATCAGTTCGACGGTGAAGGTCGCGTTGTCGCCGGGCATGACCATCTCGACTCCGTCTTCCAGAGCGACAACGCCGGTGACGTCGGTCGTACGGAAGTAGAACTGCGGACGGTAGCCGGAGAAGAACGGAGTGTGACGTCCGCCTTCGTCCTTGGACATGACGAACACTTCGGCCTTGAACTTGGTGTGCGGAGTGATGGAGCCGGGACGGGCAGCAACCTGACCGCGCTCGACTTCGTCACGCTTGATGCCGCGAAGCAGCAGACCAACGTTGTCACCAGCCTGACCCTGGTCGAGGATCTTGCGGAACATTTCCACGCCGGTGCAGGTGGTCTTCTGGGTGTCCTTGATGCCGATGATCGCGATTTCCTCGCCAACATTGATGACACCGCGCTCAACACGACCGGTGACGACGGTGCCGCGACCAGAGATGGAGAACACGTCTTCAATGGGCATCAGGAACGGCTTGTCGACGTCGCGCTCGGGCTCGGGGATGTAGCTGTCCAGAGCGTCAAGCAGTTCGTAGATCGGCTTGGCGTCTTCGGAGTCGGCGGAGTCGGCTTCCAGAGCCTTCAGAGCGGAGCCCTGAATGACCGGGCAGTCGTCGCCGGGGAAGTCGTATTTGGAGAGCAGTTCACGAACTTCGAGTTCCACGAGTTCGAGCAGCTCTTCGTCGTCGACCATGTCGCACTTGTTCAGGAACACGACCATGGCCGGCACGCCGACCTGACGACCGAGCAGGATGTGCTCGCGAGTCTGCGGCATGGGACCGTCGGTGGCGGCGACGACGAGGATGGCGCCGTCCATCTGCGCTGCACCGGTGATCATGTTCTTAACGTAGTCCGCGTGACCCGGGCAGTCCACGTGAGCGTAGTGACGGGTAGCGGTTTCGTACTCGACGTGAGCGGTGGCGATGGTGATGCCGCGCTCTTTTTCTTCCGGAGCCTTGTCGATCTCGTCGAAGGCCACGTACTCGCCGTGTCCGGCCATGGCGGCCAGCTTGGTCACGGCAGCGGTCAGAGTGGTCTTGCCGTGGTCGATGTGGCCGACGGTGCCAACGTTTACGTGCGGCTTACTCCGCTCGAATTTAGCCTTTCCCATGGTAGTTTCCCCCTGAAAGTCTCGTTTAGGTTTCTCTCAGTTTATAAAATGTATGGAGCCCACAGGCAGACTTGAACTGCCGACCTCGTCCTTACCAAGGACGCGCTCTACCGCCTGAGCTATGTGGGCCTTTCAGCTTCGCTTTGGGAGATGATGGATTGGACGGGGTGACAATATGCGGGTGGAGCGGGAAACGAGACTCGAACTCGCAACCCTCAGCTTGGAAGGCTGATGCTCTAGCCAATTGAGCTATTCCCGCTCACTCCTGTAGTCCGTCAGCAAATCCATGCCTCCTACAGCGTGGCTTTCAAAAGTGGTGGTGGGGGGAGGATTCGAACCTCCGAAGGCGAATGCCGACAGATTTACAGTCTGTTCCCTTTGGCCACTCGGGAACCCCACCACTGTACTGGAGCTGGCGATGGGACTTGAACCCGCAACCTGCTGATTACAAGTCAGCTGCTCTACCAATTGAGCTACGCCAGCTCGCGAGCGATGACCTATATCCGCTCATTTGGTAGAACGCAAGGATTATTTTCAACAACCCTTTGCGCGGGTGCCCCGTTTCGCCCGAGGACGTGGCTCTTTACTTAGAGAACTCCGAACTTGTCAACCCTTCACCACCATTTTTTTGAAAAAACCCCCATTTTTTCGTGTAATCCCACTATTCGACCCAGGCGTGTCCGCCGATTCCTCTCCCCCTATCATATCATTATATATATGACGACCCCGTCGTTCAGCGCGCCCAGACGCAATTTTTTCGCGTTCTCGCGCTTTACACCCCGGCCGGGTCGGCTTATGAGCATTCCGTCATGAACGCATTCAGCATCACCCCTTCCGAACCGTGGCTGGCCCCGCTCGCCGGGTACTCAGACCTGCCCTTCCGGCTGCTCTGCCAGCAATACGGATGCGCGGTCACCAACTCCGAGATGGTCAGCGTCAAGGGCCTGCACTTCAAAAGTTCAGGCACCGTCCGCCTCCTGCAGACGTGTCCAGAAGACAGCCCGATGATTCTTCAGCTCTTCGGCTCGGAACCGGAACTGTTCGGGCCGGTCATGGAACAGCTCGTTGACCAGGGGTTCCGCAATTTCGATCTCAACGCCGGCTGCCCGGTGCGCAAGGTCCTCAAATCCGGTTCGGGCTGCGGCCTCATGCGCGATCTCGACCTGCTCGTATCCATCGCAAAGGTCATGGTCGAGAAGGCTTCGGCCCACCCCGAAGGCGGTCGCGTCGGCGTCAAGTTTCGACTTGGCTTCGAAAACGGCGACGACCGCTTTCTGGACCTCGCCCGGCGGCTTGAGGACATCGGCGTCGACTGGGTGACCATGCATCCCAGATACGGCAAGCAGATGTTCTCCGGAAACGCGGACTGGACCCGACTCAAGGAACTCAAGGACGCCGTCTCGATCCCCGTGGTCGGCTCCGGGGATCTGTATACCGCGCATGACGGCGTTCGCTGCTTGGAGCAGACCGGCATAGATGCTATCATGTTTGCCCGGGGCGCCATGTTCGACCCGGCGATATTCAACCGCTTCCGCGATGCCTTCGCAGGACGTCCGGTCACGCCTATGGACGGCGAACAGCTCACCGAGATCGTGCGCGAACACATCCGGCTGACCCGTGAACACGAGGGAACGGAACGCTCCCTGCGGAAAATCCGCTCCATAATTCCCCGTTATGCCAAAGGCCTCGAAGGCATCCGCGCCTTCCGCAACGCGCTGGTGGCCTGCGAGGATTGGGAAGAGCTCGACCGTGTCGTCCGGACCATCAAGGACATGCGTCCCGCAGAGCGCTGAAAAAACCTCGTATTGACGAACACCTGTCACTGCGTTTAACTATTTGCAGACGTGCGACTGCAACCACCCCGAATCAAGGAAGCGCCATGCCCCAGACCACCGACATTCTTCTTGAGGCCGGAACCAACGAACTGGAAATCGTCGAGTTCTACCTCGAGGAAGAGCCCCGCGAGGAAAAGGACGGGGAGTCATACAAGGCCTTCTACGGCGTGAACGTGGCAAAGGTGCTTGAAATCATCCGCATGCCCGAAGTCACCGAAATGCCAGAGGTCTCACACCCCGCGGTGCTCGGCGCCTTCAACCTGCGCTCGCGCATCATCCCGCTTCTGGATCTGGCTTCATGGCTCAAGAAGAAGCGCGTGGAAAACGAGCCTCCCAAGGTCATTGTCACGGAGTTCAACAACGTGACTTCGGCCTTCATGGTCTCCGGCGTGACCCGCATCCACCGCATCAGCTGGGAGGATGTGGAAGCCCCCAACAAGTATGTTTCCGCTCTTTCCAGCGATTCCATCACCGGCGTGGTCAAATTTCAGGACCGCATGGTCTTCATCCTCGACCTGGAACGCATCGTGGCCGAGCTGAACCCGGACCTCTCCCTCAAGCTGGACGACAACGTCAGCTTCGACGAGGAGACCGGATACCGCGCCCTTATCTCCGACGACTCCCCGCTCATCCGCGAGATGATCCGGGACCTGCTCGTGCAGGCCGGGTACAAAGTGGAAAAGACCAACAACGGCAAAGAGTGCTGGGACCGCCTTCAGGAGATCAAGGACTCCGCAAAGGCCGACGGCCGTCCCATTACGGACTACGTGCAGGTGGTCATCTCCGACATCGAAATGCCGGTCATGGACGGACACAGCCTGACCAAGCACATCAAGGAAGATCTGGCCCTGCGCGAGCTTCCGGTCATTCTCTTCTCGTCCCTCATCACGGAGCGGCTTCGCCACAAGGGTGAATCCGTGGGGGCGGACGATCAGATATCCAAGCCCGAGATCACCCAGCTCGCCCTGCGCGCCGCCAAGCTCATCGAAGGCGCCGAGGAAGGCTGATCCACAGTTACCGATTATAAAAGAACCCCCGTCCGGCGAACCGGGCGGGGGTTTTGTTTTCTCTTTTCGCGGATGCCTAGCCGACCAGTTCTCTGAGCTTGGCCAGCGCGGCGTCGATGCCTGCGGGGTTCGAACCGCCCGCGCGGGCCAGGTCCGGACGGCCGCCGCCCGAGCCACCGACTTCCGCCGCCACGGGCTTGATGAGTTCGCCCGCCTTGAAGCGGTCGTGCAGGTCCTTGGTGACCGCGATGGCCAGCGACACCTTGCCGCCCTCATGCTCGGCCGTCAGGGCGATGATGCCGGAGTCCATGCGCGAGCGCAGGTCGTCGAGCTGGTCGAGGATGACCTTCATGTTGGGGGCCTCGATGCGCGCGGCGAGCACCTTCACGCCGCCGATCTCCTCGGTTTCGGACATGAGGTCGCGGCCTGCGCCGGATGCCAGCTTGGCCTGAAGTTTTTCCATCTCCTTGGTCATATCCTTGACCTGCTTCTGCAGCGCGGAGAGTTTCTCGGGCAGGTCCTCGGGCTTGGCCTTGAGCATTCTTGCGGCTTCCTCGGCGGCCTTGCGGCGGCCGTTGAAGTATTCGAGCGCATTGGCGCCGGTGGCGGCCTCGATGCGACGAATCCCGGCGGCCACCCCGCTCTCGGACAGGATGGCAAAGGTACCGATCTGCCCGGTGTTCTCAAGGTGCGTACCGCCGCAAAGCTCCATGGACACGCCCGGCACTTCCACGACGCTCACCTCGGCTTCGTACTTCTCGCCGAACAGAGCGGTGGCGCCCTTCTCGCGAGCGGACTCGATGCTCATGACCTCCCGCACCACCGGGTTGGCTTCGAGAATGGCGCGGTTCACGCGCTCCTCGATGTCAGCGATCTCCTCGGGAGTGAGCGCCTTGATATGCGTGAAGTCGAACCGCAGGCGATCCGGGCCGACCAGCGAGCCTGCCTGATTGGCGTGATCGCCCAGCACGGCCTTGAGTGCGGCGTGCAGCAGGTGCGTGGCCGTGTGGTTGCGCGCGGACGCCAGACGCTGCTCGCGGTTCACGGTCATCACGGCGGTCTCGCCGATCTTGATCTCGCCTTCGTCCACGAGCAGGCGGTGGCCGGTCAGCGCAGGCCCGGGCTTCACGGTGTCCGCCACTTCGGCCTTGCCTGAAGGAGTCTCCACGAGTCCCTGATCGCCAAGCTGTCCGCCGGATTCACCGTAGAACGGGGTCAGCTGCGTGACCATCCAGCCGGACTCTCCGGCCTTGAGGGACTCAACGCGTTCGCCGCCTTCGCCGAGCAGCGCCACAACGGTGGATTCGGCCGCGAGAGCGTCGTAGCCGGTAAAGTCGCAGGTCAGGGACTCTTCGAGCAGCGTCTGGAACGTGGAGGCCACGTCCTTCTCGCCGGAGCCTTTCCAGGCCTTCTTGGAACGCTCCTTCTGCTCGTCCATCAGCTTGTTGAAGCCGGCTTCGTCAACGCCGAGGCCGCGCTTTTCGGCCACGTCGTTCACGATGTCGATGGGAAATCCGTAAGTATCATACAGCTGGAAGACCACTTCGCCGGGGACGATGGACGCCTTCTGCGCCACGAGCCGGTCAAGGTCGGTCTCAAGCATTTCCAGTCCCTTGTCGAGGGTCTTGGCGAAACGCTCCTCTTCCTCCCTGACCACCTTGACCATGAAGTCGCGGTGCTCGTTCAGCTCGGGGTAGTGCCCGCCCATGTCGTCGCAGACCTTGGAAGCGGTCTTGAACAGGAAGGACTCGTCGAAGCCGAGCATACGGCCGAAGCGGTACGCGCGACGTATCAGACGGCGCAGCACGTAGCCCCGGCCTTCGTTGGACGGCAGGACCTGATCCGGAATCAGGAAGGCTATAGCGCGGGAGTGGTCGGCAATGACGCGCAGCGCGGTGTCCTTGTCGCAGTCGTCGCCATACTTCACGCCCGCCATGTCCGCGGTGTGATTGATGATCGAGAGGAACAGGTCGGTGTCGTAGTTGGAGTACACGCCCTGACAAACCGCGGCGATGCGCTCCAGCCCCATGCCGGTGTCGATGGACGGGCGCGGCAGATCCGTGCGGGTGCCGTCCTCGGCCTGATCATACTGCATGAACACGAGGTTCCAGATTTCCAGATACCGGTCGCAGTCGCACTGGCCGATGCCGCAATCAGGACCGCAGCACATGTGCTCGCCCTGATCGATATGCACCTCCGAGCAGGGACCGCAGGGGCCGGTGTCGCCCATGGACCAGAAGTTGTCCTTCTCGCCCAGACGATAGATGCGCTCGGAAGGAACGTCGCACAGGCGCTTCCACATTTCGCCCGCTTCGTCGTCATCCTTGTAGATGGTAATATACAGTTTCTCTTTGGGCAGCCCCAGCTCTTCGGTCAGAAACTCCCAGCAGAACTTGATGGCGTCTTCCTTGAAGTAGTCGCCGAACGAGAAGTTGCCGAGCATTTCGAAGAAGGTGTGGTGCCGGGCGGTGCGGCCAACATTCTCAAGGTCGTTGTGCTTGCCGCCCACGCGCAGACACTTCTGCGAGGTGGTGGCGCGGGAATAGGCGCGCTTCTCCTGTCCGAGGAACAGGCGCTTGAACTGCACCATGCCCGCGTTGGTGAACAGAAGCGTCGGGTCGTCCTTGGGAATCAGCGGCGAGGATTCCACGATGGCGTGGCCCTTGCTCTCGAAATATTTGAGGAAACGTTCACGGATTTCTTGGGCTTTCATTATCGGTCACTCCGAAGAATAAGGTTCTCTCCGATACGGCGAAACGCCCCAACAGCCATGCCGGGGCGCTTTTCCACACGGTATATGTCGTCTAGGACTCGCCTTCGCTCGCTTCGGCCTCTTCCGTCACCGGGAGAATGCCGAGGTGTTCCTTGAGCTTCTGCTCGATGCGCTGGGCGATATCCGGATTTTCCTGAAGGTACTGGCGCACGTTTTCCTTGCCCTGACCGAGACGCTCCGATCCGAAGGCGTACCATGCCCCGGACTTGTCCACGACCTTGGCCTCCACCCCCATGTCGAGCAGCTCGCCCTCGCGCGATATGCCCGTGCCATAGAGGATGTCCATCTGCGCCTCCCTGAACGGCGGGGCCACCTTGTTCTTGATGACCCGGACCCGCGCCCGGATGCCGTAGGCTTCTTCCTTGTCCTTGAGCGTCTGGATGCGCCGGATGTCCATGCGCACCGAGGAGTAGAACTTGAGCGCGTTGCCGCCCGTGGTGGTCTCGGGGCTGCCGTAGCCCGTCATGCCGATTTTCATACGGATCTGGTTGATGAAAACCACCGCGCACTTGGATTTGTGGATGGAGCCGGTGAGCTTGCGAAGCGCGTGCGACATCAGGCGCGCCTGACTGCCCACCTGGGTTTCACCCATCTGCCCTTCAAGCTCGGACTGGGGAATGAGCGCCGCCACCGAGTCGATGACCACTATGTCCACGGCGTTGGAACGAACCAGCAGGTCCGCAATCTCCAGTGCCTGCTCGCCGTAGTCGGGCTGGGAAATGAGGAGGTCCTCGGTGTTCACACCCAGACGCTTCGCATAGTTCATGTCAAGAGCGTGCTCGGCATCCACGAACGCCGCCGTGCCGCCGCCCTTCTGGGTCTCGGCAACAAGGTGCAAGGACAACGTCGTCTTACCGGAAGATTCCGGACCGTAGACCTCGATCACGCGGCCCTTGGGAACGCCGCCCACACCCAGAGCCATGTCCAGACCGATCGACCCCGTCGGAATCGTGGGGACCTCGGGGATGGCATCGTCATCAAGACGCATGATGGCACCCTTGCCATACTTGCGCTCAATCGTGGTAATAGCGGTCCCGAGCGCCTCTTTGCGCATTTCCTCGGGACTGAGTGTCGGTTTCCTCGCCATGATATCTCCTTGATGCGGTCCTATTCGAACCGTTTGCGGCGTCAAGCGTTGAGCAACCATCGGTCAATACCAGATCGCCATAAAGCGCGCAACGACACGGAACGCGCCCACCCTGACTGCCGGCGGTCTCCGCTTTTTCAGCCTGCTCCCGCGTACGACAGAAGGGCCCGCCGGAGGCCGCCTTTTCCGCATGGGTTGCAGTTCCGACCTCTTGGCCGTCCTTCTTGTATGCTGCGTAGCAAAATCAAGGCAAAAACTGCGTCTATGGACTGTGCTGCCGTTTCCGGCGGGAGGGTATCACGCGGCCACAGCTCCGGGTGAAACGTCTGTCGCTACAGACATCGCCTGAACCTGAGTGACCGATCAAGAGAGCCTCTGTACCTCTTGCTTCAACAGCATTTGAGGTTGTCCAGCATGACCTGAAACACATCTTCGCGGCTCAGGTCGGACGTGTCCACCACCACTGCGTCGTCCGCCGGGCGCAGGGGGGCGACGGGACGGTTGCGGTCCTGTTCGTCCCGAGCGGCGATCTGTTCCTTGAGTTCTTCAAGATTTGCGGGGGAGTTCATGTCCACGAGCTGGTCATAGCGCCGTTTGGCTCGAACGGCCACGGTGGCGTCGAGGAAGAACTTGTCGGTGGCGTCCGGGAACACCACGGTTCCCATGTCGCGGCCCTCGGCCACGAGGTCGAATCGGGCGCCGAGATCCTGCTGCGACTGTTTCAGAAAGGTACGGACAACCGGCAGAACGGCCACGTTCGAGGCCCACATGCCCACCTTTTCGGTACGGATTTCATCACCGATCGGGCGGTTGTTCATGTGCAGGACGGTCTCGCCGCCGGAGCCGGACAGGGCGAAACGCAGACCTTCCAGCTTCCGCTCGATTTCGTCGGCGGATAGTTCCCAGCCGTTTTCGCCCAGAAAGAGGGCTGTCGCGCGAAACATGGCCCCGGTATCCAGATAGGCTATGTCCAGCCTTGCCGCCAACAGCTTGGCCATGGTGGATTTGCCGACGCCTGCGGGGCCGTCGATGGTCACGATTCTGTTAGGCGCCATCGAGAATCTCCTGCATGGCCTTGATGAATGTCCGGTTTTCCTTCTCTGTGCCCATGTTCACGCGGATGTAGCGGCCGAAGC
Organism: Pseudodesulfovibrio halophilus DSM 5663; assembly: GCF_059568665.1. Lineage (NCBI taxonomy): Bacteria > Pseudomonadati > Thermodesulfobacteriota > Desulfovibrionia > Desulfovibrionales > Desulfovibrionaceae > Pseudodesulfovibrio > Pseudodesulfovibrio halophilus. The sequence goes on from NZ_JCANTV010000009.1 coordinate 178,161, forward strand.
CGAAGCTGGCCAGCGGCCGCACGATGATGCCGCGCCGCAGCAGCTCGCGGAACAGTCGCTGCGCCGAGGTGGGCGGCAGGAACATCAGGAAGTTTGCCTGGCTCGGCAGCACCTCACAGCCGAGTTTTTCCAGCTCGGAACGCATGTAGTCGCGCCCGGACATGACCGTGGCGAGAGTGGCGTTGTAGAAATCCTCGTCCTCGAGCGCGGTAATGGCGGCTTCTTCGGCCAACAGGTTCACCGTGAAGGGAATCCGGGCCCGCCGCAGATATTCGGCGACCTTTTCGGGCATGACGCCGTACCCCACTCTCAGCCCGGCCAGACCGTAGGCCTTGGAAAAGGTGCGCAGGACCACGAGGTTCTCGAATTTCTCGAAGGCCTGAAGCGGCGTATAGGACTCGGGCGGCCAGACGAAGTCGATGTAGGCCTCATCCACCACGAGCAGACAGTCCTTGGGGAGCACGCCCGCGAGCACGGAGAGTTCCTCCACCCCGGCGGCGAGGCCGGTGGGATTGTCCGGGCTGGTGACGAACACGAAGCGGGTGTTTTCGTCAGCGGCTTCGGCAAGTCTGTCCAACGGCAGCTCGAAGTTTTCGTCCCGCTTCACTTCGCGGTATTCCACGCCGCAGAGCTTTGCGGTGTGTCGATACATGCTGAAGCTGTTGGAGTAGCACAGGATATTGTCCTCGCCCGGGACGCAGCGCATACGGATGAGCATGTCGATGATTTCGTCGGAACCGTGGCCCGTGACGATATTGGCCTCCGGCACGCCGAGGTGCTTGGCGAGCGCGGTGGTGAGCCGCGGGGTGTGGTTCTGGGGATAGCGGAAGGTTCGCGCGCCTTCGCGGGCGATGACCTTCTGGACCCTCGGGGACGTACCGAGGGGGTTTTCGTTGCTGGCGAGCTTGACGACGTTGGCGATGCCGTAGCGCTCCTTGATTTCCTCCACCGACAGCCCCGGCTTGTAGGGGTCGAAGTCGAGGATCTCCGGGCGCATGGAGAATTCGCGCATGAACAGGTCTCCTGTGCTTTTCTGAAAAAAAGAACGGCCTTGAGGCCGTTCCTTGTACTGTCTCGCCTTGCGGAGGTAAAGGGTTATTCCGGCCGCACGGTGAGCACGGGGCACTTGGCGGTCTTGACGACCTTCTCCGCCACGGAGCCGAAGAGGATGCGGTCGATTCCCTTCCGCCCGTGAGTACCCATGACGATCATGTCCACTTTCTCGTCACTTGCGGCCTCAAGGACTTCTTCGGCGGGGTATCCGGTCACCACGCGTCCTTCCGTGTCCAGATCGCCGAAGTTGGTGTTGATAAAGTCGTTCATGGTGTCCTCCGCGCCGGTGACGATCTCGCCGACGAAGTTCTCGATGGAACTCGGCGGCACGTGGAATCCGACATACTGGCTCATGGACGGCGCCACGTACAGGCACAGGATTTTCGCTCCCGAGCACTTGGCTACGGTCTTGGCGTAGTCAGCCACGACCGAGCTGTAGTCGGAAAAGTCGACAGCGCAGAGAATCTTCTTGATTTCCGCCATGATGCTACCTCCTGACTTAATATTATGTTCGCAACCCTGCGAACGGGTATTCCGACTCCATTTTATGCCAAACATGTCTGGTATGGACAAGGGTTTTGTGATTTCTTACCTTATGAAAGACGAAGAGGCGCGCTAGGCAGTTTTTTCCGCAGCCATTTTTCGCCCAACCTCTCGTAATGAAAGACTAAAAACGCATTGATGCCGAGTTGGCAAACGGTTTGCATCAAATAGGCAAACCGCAGCGTTGAGGAGTGATATCATGAAGATCCGTCCCGACATGATCGACGGGGTTCGTCAGGACCAGCAGGACAAGACGAACCGGATCAGGAAGCCCGGCACCGATTTCGGGGATATTCTGAACAAGGAGATGCAGGGGAGCGAGCAGGCGCAGAAGTCGCAGGCAGCGGCGCCCCCCATCATGAATCCCCTGTTAGGAGTCGGGCAGGCCGCTCCCGTATCCTCTGTTTCCGCCGTAGACCAGACCGCCGCCAGACAGGTGGACGGGCTGGTGGACCAGATGGAGCGCTACGCAGCGACGCTCGGCGACCCGTCCGCATCCCTGAAGGACGCGTACGGCGAACTGGAGCAGCTCTCGCAAGGCGTGGACCGGATCAGGGAGCAGCTCCCGGACCTGGGCGAAAAGGCACCCGGCCTCAGTGCCGTGGTGGACGAAATGGACGCCCTGGCCGCGACGGAGCAGTTCAAATTCAACCGGGGCGACTACCAGTAGCAGTCACCCCAGCGGGCAAAGCTAATCCCGGCTCGGCGAAAGCCCGGCCGGGATTGCTCTTTTCCGGCTAGAGACGCCGCACAATGATGCTCAGGCCGTCCGGCCCGAGGCGCTCTTCAAGAAACCGTATCAGCTCCCTGCCCCGCCTCCAGCGCAGCGGCAGCGATGTCTCCGGGCTCGGGGCCATGCCGTGGGCCTCGGCGTATTCGCGTTCAAGGCGCATCCGCAGCGCTCCGGCGTAGGACATCCAGACGGGCAGCAGGAGCAGGTCCGCCAGCCGGTGCAGGCCGCTTCGGAGCAGGCCAGAGTCGAAACAGGCCATTCCCAGCGCGGCGGCGACCTCCGGCGAGCTGTCGGTCTCCCGAACCTCAACGATTTTCCTGCGATGAAAGATCAGGGCGACGGGAAACACCACCAGAAACGCCACGCAAAATCCTACCCAGAACAGGAGCCACGGGTCGAACGATCCGGCCCACAACCCGAGCAGCAGCGTCCAGACCGCGCCCGCCGCGATGCTTCGCAGGGCGCATTCGCCAGCGCCGGGACCTCGCAGACAGTCCACATTGTCTTCCAGCAGCTCCGGCACGGGGTGCTCATAAAAATGAATCTGCTCGATGGTGGCGGGGACGCGCCGGACGCCGTATCGCTCATGCTGCCACTGACAGCAGTGCTCCAGCAGTGCGAGGCGTTCGTAGTCGTCCAGACGCGCGTTGTTCATCCGAGGCCCCCCGGACCGTAGGCGGCCAGTTCGGTATATTGAGGGCCGTTCTGCCGCAACACGCTCCGGAACAGGCAAAACCGTCGCACGGTGAAGGGCGGCCACTCCACCTTGCGCACTTCCTTGAGCAGCTTGCGCCAGTCATCCCCTTTCTCCAGCTTGACGCGTCCCAGCGTGAGATGCGGCATGAACGGCCTGCCTTCTGGGAATCCCAGCGGAGAAAGGGCCTCGTTGATGCCACGGGCCAGCGCGGCGCATTCTGGACCTCCGGCATTCAGGCCGACCCAGAGCACGTTGGGCTTCTTCATGCCGGGAAACACGCCGCCACCGCCGGGTTGGACGGTGAACGGCGAGAAAGGCACGTCCTTCAGAGCGTCCTTTGCGGCGGTGATGCGGTCCGGTTCAAGCTGGCCGAGAAATTTCAGGGTGAGATGCCAGTTCTCCGGCCGTGTCCACGTCATGCGGGACTTCACCTCGCGGCCGAGCCCCGGCAACAGCTTTTCCAGCCTCGCCCGGCATTTTTCGGAGACCTCCACGGCCACGAACGCTCGCTGACCGGACACGGCTACCTCAGAATGCCCATGAGGCCGTTGACGGCGTGCATGACGGTCTGTTCCTTGACTTCGTCGCGCGAACCCTCGAACTGGTTGAGCTTGGTGCGCACCACGGTGCCGTTGATGCACCACGCCATCCAGACCGTGCCGACCGGCTTGTCCGGCGTGCCGCCGGTGGGCCCCGCCACGCCGGAAACGGCAACCGAGACGCTTGCGCCGACCGCCTTCTGCACGCCCTGCGCCATGACCTTCACGACCTCTTCGCTCACCGCGCCGTGGGCATCCAGTACTTCCCCGGGGACGCCGAGCAGGTCGCGTTTGACCTCGTTGGCGTAGGCCACCACGCCGCCCCGAAACCATTGGGAGCTACCGGAAACATCCGTCAGCGTGCTGGAGAGCAGCCCCCCGGTGCAGGACTCCGCCGTGGCCAGCGTATCGCCTTCCAGTCCGAGCAGCTCGCCCACTTCGGACACGGCCCGCAAAATCAGTGTCTTATCCATCGGAACCTCCGCGTTTTCCATGCTCTACAAAATGGAGCGCGCTGTTGCAATACGCACGGCGTGCCGATACATTTCCACACATGTTCACGCCGCGTCAGTTATTGAATAGAGCCTTCGCCAACCGCCGCAATCCGTGGAACTGGCTGCTGCACCTGCTCGGCGGCGTTTTTTTCCTGCTGGCGCTGCTCTTTCATTCATCCACCCTGTTCGGGCTCGCGCTGGGGCTCGGTGGAGTCGGGTTTCTGAACCTGCATCTGCCGCCCGGAGCCGACAATGCCTTCATCAAGCTGGCGCAGGCCGGCCTGAATCTGGAAGACGCCCTGCGCGCCATGCCGCGCGGCTGGCGAAAATGGCTGATCCTTTCGGGGCTGATCTTTGCGGCGACCTTTGCGTTCTGGGCCCTGTGGACGCGTGCGGTGCTGGCCCTGTGCCTGCTGGTCGGGTTCGGCATTCTGGCGCGGGTGGCGGCGCTGAACCGCGCCAACGGCATCAAGCCGTAGGCTGTATTCCGGCCGAAAAAGACCGGGATCTTTCGACCCCGGCCCCTCCGATGCATGCTCTATCTCTAGCGGATGTTCTCGAAACACAGCTCCACGTGCTCTCGCTGCATTGTCTGTGTGGCGTATGCCGCGCCAACCGCCAGCAGCATGGCCACGGGCAGGGCGACCACGTTGGGGTCGACCCACTGCATGAGCCACATGGTCGAGCCCTTGGGAGCGAGCGCCGCCAGCGAATCCACGCCGAACAGGGACTTGCTCAGGCCGATAACCTTGGCCTCCTTGAGGTGCACGAACAGCAGCCAGAACATGGAGGTGGCAAAACCGCCCACCATGGAGATGACGGCCGCCCCCCTGGTCATGCGTTTCCAGTACAGCCCCAGCAGGTAGGCGGGCAGGAACGACGCCGCGCACAGGCCGAAGAAGAAGGCCGTGGCCCGGGCAATGACGGAGGGCGGCAGCACCCACGCCCAGATCAGCGCCGCAAGCACCGTGGCGGCCACGCCAAAGCGCGAGGCGGCCACGGACGCCTCTTTCCCGCGGATGTTCTCCCATATATCGCGAGACAGGGAGGTGCCGCCCACGTGGTACTGCGAGGAAAGCGTGCTCATGGCCGCGGCGAACATGCCCAGCAGAAACAGCCCGGCGAACCACGGCGGCATGACCTTCTCGATGTACAGCGGGATGATTTTGTCCATGTTTCCCGCTGCCATGGCGATGGAAATCTTGCCGAACTTCTCCATGAACACGGCGTTGGAGAGCGCGCCCACGGTGAAGGCCACCCCGGTCATGATGGGGATGAAGATGCCGCCCACCAGCACGGCGCGGTTCAGTTCCCTGTCGCTGTGCACGGTCATGAACCGGACCGCGAGCTGCGGCTGGGCCAGCACGCCGATGCCCACCCCGTAGACGATGGTGGTGTAGATCACCAGCCACAGCGGTGTCCCGAAGCGCGCGCCCTGCGTCCACCCTTCCATACCGCCTATCTGGAGCTTGGAAGGCATGAGGTGCGCCATGGAGGCAAGGGTGGAATGGGCTTCGGTCACGCCGCCGAGCATGTAGTAGGTGCCTCCCAGCAGCATCAGCATCATCATTCCCATGATGAGCGCCTGGAACGCATCCGTATACATGACCGCCTTGAGGCCGCCGGTGATGACGTAGGCCGCCAACAGCACGGTCATGAACACCAGCGCGGCCTCGTACGGCACGCCGAGGGATATCTCCAGAATCCGGGAGATGCCGATGAGCACGGCCGCGGCGTAGATGGGGATGAAGAGAAAAATGATTCCGCCCGCGAAGCGCTGGATGAAACCGGAGCGGTAACGCCGCCCGAGCAGCTCGGGGAAGGTGTGACTGTTCAGGGACAGACCCATGCGCCGGGTGCGCTTGCCGAAGCCGACCATGGCGATGAACACGCCCACGAAGATGGTCAGAAAGGTCAGCCAGAGCAGCGGGAAGCCGAACAGTCCGGCCGCGCCGCCGAAGCCGACGATGGCGGAGGTGGAGACGAAGGTCGCGCCGTAGGACAGGGCCATGACCCAGGGCGACATGCGGCGGCCGGCCAGCATGTAGTCCGTGGGCCGCTGCGTGGTCTTCCATCCCTTGTAGCCGAGGTACATGACCACGGCCAGATACAGCAGGATGGCGATGATTTTGGAGATCATGCTAATCCTCCTGCTTTCGGGGTTTGGCTTCATACCCCTTGTTGTTCCAGTTCCTGATTCCGTAGCCCACGCACCAGACGGATGCGGCAAGGCACAGCCAGAGCGCGGCGGCGGGTTCAATGGTGTCGAATCCCAGCATCGGAGTCTCCTCGTACTTTGAGGGCCTTGGCGGTGCCGGGGGCAAAAAGAAACGGGCCGCCGGCTTGTCGCCTGCGGCCCGTTGTTTGCGTCATGTTCAGGTCTTTACGCCTGAGTCGCAACCTCCGGTCCGCAGGTGCCGGTAAAGAAAAAAAAGAAAAAGAAACCGAAAAATTCGGGTAGCTGGAAGGTGCTGAACCGGAGACTGCGGGACTCGTTGGTTGCCATGCCTGAGCGATACCCGAACTATACCGCATCGGTCAAGTAGCTTTTCGCCATGATCCCGGCCGAGCGGGCCATGAGCCGGGCCAGCATGCCGCCGGAGGCCTGCATGTTGCCGAGCGTCTCAAGAAGCTCCCGCACGCCGTCGGGGAACGGGCCGAGGTGACGGCGCATGACTTCACGAACCGCCCGCTCCGCGGCCTCGTCGCGATCCTGACCCGAGGCATGCACAGACGGCAACCCCTGCGGCATGCGGCTTTCACGAGCCCGCTGCGCCGCGGCGATCCCCGCGCGCCTGCCGAAGACGAGGCACGCCAGCACCATGGCGCCGCCGAGCCGCTGCGCACCGTGCATCCCGGTGGCGCACTCTCCGGCGGCGTAGAGGTTCGATACCGTTGTGGCTCCGTGCTCGTCCACGACTGCGCCGCCGTTTCCGGCATGGGCCATGGGCGCGGCCTCGACCGTTCCCTCGGGTGTGCGAACCCTGACGAATCCGTCGTCTTCGGCTCGCTCCAGCAGCCAGCGGTCGATGGCCGCATCGGCATGGAACGGGAACACGGGACAATGGCCGTAGCGGGTCTCGAGCAGCTCTGCCGGGAATTCCGGATGATGCTCCGCGCCCTGATGCAGAACGATCCGCCCGTTCTTCACGAGTCCGGCAGGGTTGACGTACCCGCCCTGCCGGTCATGCCAGAGAAACTGCACGTACCCGGCATTGGCGATGTCGCACCCCGCGCCATCGAGCAGGGCCAGCGAGATTCCCCGGTTGGCCGGGCCGCAGACGCGATGTTCGTACAGCGGCGCCGATCCGCCCAGGGTCATGACCACGCTGCGGGCGCGAATGGCGACGGTGCGACCTTCCCCGCTGAGGCCCCATGCCCCCGTGCAGACGCCGTCCTCCACGGTGAGGCCGCGGATGTCGAGGTCCGCGTCGATCATGCCGCCGAGCATCCGCACCCGGTCCTCCAGCTTGGCGTGCGCCTGCCGGAGGCCGTCGAACACAAAGGAGCGCGGGCAGCCGCTGCCGCAGCCGGGAAACCGTTGCAGGGTTCCCTCGCTGCGGCGGAAGTCAAGGGACGCGGCCCAGAGTTCGCGGAACCGCTCCCGCGCCTCGTCGGCCATGATGCGCACCAGCTCGGGCCGCACGAACCCGGGTTCCCCGAGCGCCAAAGCCTCGTCGACAAAGGCGTCGCGCTCTTCGTCCGTCAACGGAACCTGAATGCCCAGCGAATCGTTGCGATTGGCAAAAGACGACCCCGCAGGGCCGGGGCGCAGGCAAGCCGAAAGGACGGAAAGCTCGGGCGCGACCTCCCGCGCCGCCTGCGCAGCGCGGAGTCCGGCGAGGCCCGCCCCGAGCACGAGGACATCGGTCTCGGTGCGGATCATCCCAGAACCGACTTGGCAAGCGTTTCGCCAAGCTGGGCGCAGCGGCCCATGACGTCCTCGCGCTCGCGTACCTTTCCGGCCTTGAAGACTTCCAGCACGGGCAGCTCGCCGACGATCTCGTAATCGTGGGATTCCAGCGGCATGCGCATGGCGGGCATGGCAAGACCGAGGTTTTCTTCCTCCACCTGCTCGCCGATGCAGGAAATGACCGCCTTGCGCCCCTGTCCCGCCAGACGGCTGGACCATTCGCGCGGGAAGCCGTCGGAAAAATTGTAATAACAGTACATGCGGTCGATGAATGCCTTCATCATGGCAGTGACGTTGTAGGTATGCACCGGGGTGACAAGAATCAGCCCTCTGGCCTCTTCAATGAGCGGGTAGATGAGCTGGAACCCGTCCTTGAGGCCGGTACAGGCCTTGTCCTTGCGGCAGGCTTCACAGCCGATGCAGGAGTCGAAGGAATAGTCGCGCAGCCGGATCAGCTCTGCCTCTGCCCCGGCCTTGCGGGCCTGCTCCACCATGGCCTCGGCCATGCGATCGCTGTTGCCGCCCCGTCTGGGCGTGGCGCTCACGGCAAGAATGTCAGGCATTGGTCATGCTCCGTGGTTCGGGTTGTAGCAAAGGCTCACAGTATCCTGTGACGGTCATTCGCTCAAGCCGGGGCGCGAAGGAAAAGAAAAAGGCCGGATCGGAAAAAACCGACCCGGCCGCTTGCTCGATATGAAAGGCAAAGGCCGTCTAGGCCATTTTTTTCTTGGCGAACTGGAGCATCTTGGACGCTTCCTTGAAGTTCGGATTGATTTCCAGCGCTCGCTGTGCGGCCTGTCCCATCTTCTTCCACTTCTTCCAGTCGTAATAGAGTCTGCCCACGTTGAAATGCAGATACTCGTCGTCGGAAACGATGGCCAGCGCCTTGAGGTAGTACTTTTCAGCGGTCTCGAAATCGCCCATCTTACGCAGCACCATGCCGATGCGGTTGTACAGGAAGATGGCGTTGGGATCGTCGCGAAGGGCCTCGTCCAACAGCTTGAAGGCGTCCTGATACCGTTCGGCCTTCAGGTAGCGGTCGGCAATGTCCGCCTTGAGGTCGGAGTCCGTGCCGAACTCCTTCACCAGCTGCTCGAAAACCGCCTGCGCCTCGTCGTACTCTTCCTTGTCGAGGTGATCCTGCCCCTTCTGAAGCTCGTTCTCCTTGCGCTTCTGCATGGCGGCGAGATCTTCCTTGGCCTCGTCCGTCACCTGCTCCTGAAGCGCCTTGAGCAGCTCGTTCATGGAGTTCAGGAGCGCCTTCTCGTTGCCCGGCTCGTACTTGATGACCAGCGGGTAGACCTTGCGCAGGTTCGCGTCGGCGTTCAGCGCGTAGGTCGCCTCACGGATCATGTGTTCGAATTCCTGACGCTCCCCCTTCATGAGGGATTCCTTGAGCATGCCGAGCACGGCGTCGCGAACGGCCTGCACCGCGGGCATGTACTTGCCCTTTTTCAGGGACGAACTGACCGAGTGCAGCTTCTTTCTGCTGTTGATGAGCGAATTGGACATGAGCGGCTCCAGCCTCTGTTTGACCCTTGCGGGCTATTTGCCCGTCTTTTCGCGCACCATTTCCCGGAAACGGCTGAAGAAGTAGCGGCTGTCGTGCGGGCCCGGCGCCGCTTCCGGATGATACTGGATGGCCAGAATCGGCTTTTCCTTGTGCGCGAATCCCTCAAGAGTATCGTCGTTGAGGTTCCGGTGGGTGGGTTCAAGGAAATCCAGTCCGGCTATATCTACGCAAAAACCATGGTTTTGGGAAGATATTTCAATTTTTCGCGTGGTCAGGTCCATAACCGGATGGTTGCACCCGTGATGGCCGAATTTGAGCTTGTAGCTCTTGGCGCCCATGGCGAGGCCGAGAATCTGATGCCCGAGGCAGATGCCTGCCACGGGGTGGTCTTCGGTGAGATCCCTTGCCGCTTCCACCGCGGTCTCCACTGCGGCCGGGTCGCCGGGGCCGTTGGAGAGGAAGATGGCGTCCGGGCTCAGGTTGCGCACTTCGGCGGCGCGGGCGCTGGAGGGCACCACGAGGAGATCGAAGCCCTGCTCGGCCAGCAGACGTAGAATGTTGAACTTGACCCCGAAGTCGTAGACCGCGAGGCGCGGGCCGCTGCCCTGCCATTCGGCCTGATCGATGGACTCGAAGAATCTGGGCCGTCCGTCCACCCACGCGAAGGGGCGGTCGGAGGAGACGCCGTCGGCGAGGTTCAGGCCTTCCATGTCGGGCTGGCCCTGGGCGCGGCGCACCGCTTCCTCTTCCGTGATGTCTTCGGTGGTGATGTAGCCGCGCATGGCCCCGTTCAGACGCAGGTGACGCGTCAGGGCGCGGGTGTCGATGCCCTCGATGCCCGTCACGCCGTTTTCGCGCAGGTAGTCCGGCAGCGACGAGGTGGCGCGCCAGTTGCTCGGGACCTTGCAGCACTCCTTGACGATGAGTCCCGCCGCCTTGACGGACAGCGACTCGACGTCCACATCGTTCACCCCGTAGTTGCCTATGAGGGGATAGGTCATGCAGACGAGCTGTCCGTTGTAGGACGGGTCGGTGAGAATCTCCTGATACCCGGTCATGCCGGTGTTGAAGATCACTTCGCCGCCGGTTTCGCCTTCGCCGGTGAAGGAGGTCCCGTGAAAAATGGTGCCGTCTTCAAGGGCAAGGATAGCTTTCATCTATTCCCTCTCAAGGATTGCGGTTACTGTCTCAAGGTCTTCGGGCCGGTCCACGCCGTGGCAGGCGTGTGCGGTTTCGGTCACGTGGATGTCTATGCCGTTCTCGAGAAAACGCAGCTGCTCAAGCCGCTCCCGTCTTTCCAGCGGACTCGGCCTCAGCTCGCCGAAGCGCATCAGCGCCTGCATCCTGAAGGCGTACAGGCCGATGTGCAGATGGTAGTCCCCTCCGGCACCGTCGCGGTCGAAAGGAACCTTCGCCCGCGAGAAATACAGTGCGCGTCCGTCCGCCGAGACCACCGCCTTGACGCGGTCCGGGCTGTCGGCCTCATCCGGCGCCATGCGGGCGGCCAGCGTGGTGACCATGGCGCGGCAGCGGCCGAAGGGACGCAGCAGGTCGTCGATCATGCCCGGATTGAGGCACGGCTCGTCCCCCTGGATGTTCACGACCACGGACTCCGGGTCGGCCTCGATCTTTCTCGCCGCCTCCAGCACTCGGTCCGTGCCGCTGGCGTGCTCGGAAGCAGTCATGACCACCGGCACCTCGTGCCGCGTCGCAGCCTCGAAGATGCGCTCATCGTCCGTGGCCAGCGTGACGCTGGTCAGGGCTTCGCACCGCCGCGCCCGACTCCAGACGTGCCAGAACATCGGTTTTCCGAGAATCTCCGCAAGGGGTTTTCCCGGAAACCGCGACGATTCATAGCGTGCGGGAATTATGGCGTGACATTCGGGAAAGGTGCTCATGGTTCCATCCGCGCGATGCCCGTTTACTCGTTAATGAGGAATTGGGCAAGCCGTTTGCGGACGGCCTCCGCGCCGCCCGTGCGTGATCGAATGTACTCTGCCGCGGCTTTTGCCGTGCCTTCACGATCATCCGGAGCCGAAATCGCCTCCAGAAGCAGTTTCAGAACCTCGTTTTCGTCCCCCGCAACACTCACAAGGCCGGATTCGACGATTTCGCCGCCCACCCAGTGAAAGCTGCTCCAGTATGGCCCTGTCACCGGACGCAGCCCGCAGGTCAGCGGCTCCAGAAAATTCTGCCCCTTCAGGCGCGGGTCGAGGCTGCCGCCGACGAACACCGCGCTTGCCCGGGAGTAAGCCGGAATCAGCTCCCCGAAGGTGTCCCAGAGAATCACCGTCCCCGGCTTCACCGGCCCGTCCGCCTCCGAGCGGGCGACCCATTCGGCCCCGAGCTCGTCCAGCCGCTCCCGCCAGCGCTCCAGCCGCTCCATGTGACGCGGGAACAGCCCTGTCACGGCTTGGGGAGCCCTGCGCCGCAGCCCGTCCAGAAGGGCGTCGATGCGCTCTTCCTCCTGCTCCCGCACAGAGCCGAGCACCACGAACGGCGCGTCCTTCGGCAACAGGTCCGGCAGTCCGCCGCCGTCCGGACAGGAAAACCCCGCTCCGACCATGCGGTCGAACTTGATGTTCGGCATGACCGAGACCCGCCCATGGCCGAAGAGGGTGCCGAAACGCGACGCGTCCCGGTCGGAGACCGCCATGACCGCGTCCGGCGCAAGGTCCCGGAACAGGCCCGGCCACGTCAGGTATCCCGCCAGACTGCGCGGGTTCATGCGCCCGTTGGCGAGAAGCACCGGCACGCCTCGGCTGCGACATTCCGCGAGAAAGCCCGGCCATATTTCGGTCTCCAGCAACAGCGCCAGTTTCGGCCGCACCGCGTCAAGCGCCTTCCCCATGACCCGGGGCGCATCGAACGGGAACATGCGCACCTGCACGGAGAGCCCGGCGCCGGAGCCGTGCACGTCGTCCGCCAGCTTGGCGAGGATGTCGCGGCCCTGACGGGTGTTGGTGGTGCACAACACGCGAAGCGGTCTGTCGGCCCACGGGCTCTTCATGCCCGAAAGGATCTCCCGCGCCAGATATGCCTCGCCCGCGCTGGCGGCCTGAATCCAGACGTCGGCACGGGCGGGGGCGCCTGCCTGAAGCGTGCGTTCGTCCCAACCGTCGCGCAGGCGGCCGTTGGAGCGCAGCAACGGAACCGCGGCCTTCCACAGCAGCGAATAGGCCCTCATGGCGGCCCGGACACTGCGCCGCATCAGCCGCGCTCCCGCATCCCGGTGCGGATCAGCTCGGCGATGAGTCCCTCGAAAGTCAGGCCGAGCTCGGCCGCGGCCTGCGGCAGGAGGCTCGTGGGCGTCATGCCCGGAAGCGTGTTGACCTCCAACAGCCAGGGCTGCCCGTCGCTCAGGATGAAATCCGCACGGCTGTATCCCGTGAGCCCGAGGGCCTCATTGGCCACAAGCGTCATGCCCTGAACGGCTTCGGTCACCTCGTCGTCCACGGGCGCGGGACAGATTTCCTCGGCCCCGTCCGCGTCGTATTTGTTCGCGTAGTCGAAAAATTCGGACCCCGGCTTGGGGTTGATCATGATCAACGGCAGCGCGCGGCCGCCCAGCATTCCACAGGTCAGCTCCACGCCCGGCATGTACGGCTCAATGATCGCCTCGTCACACAGGTCGAACACACCGTTGACCGCGGGCAGCAGCTGCTCCGGATCGCGCACCAGCCCCATTCCCACGCTGGAGCCGCCGCAGTTCGGCTTGACGAATACCGGCAGCTCAAGCTCGCATTGCCACGACTCGTCGGGACGCGACGTCACCAGCTGCCAGTCCGGCGTGAGAATCCCGGCGCGACGGAACAGCTGCTTGGAGGCGGCCTTGTTCAGTGCCATGAAGGATTCGGCCGCCCCGGCTCCCTGATACGGGCAGCCCACGGCGTCGAGCATGGCCTGCACCAGCCCGTCCTCGCCGGGGGAGCCGTGCATGTTGATGAAGGCGAATTCCGCCTCTTCGGCGGCCTCGGTGATGGTGTCGAATTCGAGTGCAGGGTCGAGAAAGCGAACCGAGTGCCCGAGATTCTCCATTGCGGTGTGTATCTTGCGGGCGCCTGAGAGCGAGACTTCACGCTCGCTGGACCAGCCCCCGGCTATCAAGAGTAAGTTCATTCAGATCAACCTTGAGTTTGGTGGAAAACATGTTCTCAACGGCAACGACCTGATCGTGCATGATGTGCATGCGCTGACGAATCAGATCGGATTTTCCGTAACGGTCGAGCAGGTCCTCGAAACGGTCGTCGATGTCCACCAGACGGTCGTGCGTGACCCGCTTGTCACCGTAAAGCACCGCAAGTTGCAGGAAATAGCGGCCAAGGTCCAGATCGAAAGGCCAGAAGACGTGATGCGTGACGCCGGATGCGATGTACGGGTTGCCCGTCATCTCCGCCGCCCACGCGCCGCCGAGCTGGCTGTGGTTGCCGCCATGGACGATGCAGTACGTCTTGGCGATGTCGTGCAGGAGCGCCGAAGCGCGCACCGCCTCGACATTCGCCTCCATGCCGACATCACGGGCGCGACGCGCAAGAAACGTCGCCACACCGGCCACCGCCATGCTGTGCTCGCGGATGTTCTCCAGCATGTCGGTGCGATCCCAGATCGCGAAACACGCCGCATCATCGGGCACAGGCAGCTGGCCGCAGTCGGCCCCGGGCGGGACCGGCAGCTCGCGCCCCGGAGGAAAACTGTACTTGTTCTTGACGCCTTTCATCTGCAGAAATCCGTCGCTGTTCAGGTTTGACTCAAGCTATCAGCCGCCGGGCGAAAAATAAAGACTCATTCCGCAACACCCCGAACGCAGGTCGATTCCGCAAGATTCACAACATGCCGAAACCATGAATTCCTTCCGGACTCCCCCATGCCGAAATCTCTCAATTTCGTTGGAGTGAGCGGGTTATAGCCATTTTCCTCTTGAAATTTTCCTCACCGGGGTTTACATGGGGAGTCGGCCATGGGACTTATTCGTTGTACCCGTGGTTTTGTTTCGAGGTAACAACCTTTAGGAGGAAAAAATGGCTGTTGTCGAATTTCAGGGCAAGACTTTCGAAGTGGACGAAGACGGCTTCCTGCAGCGCTTCGAAGACTGGACCCCCGAATGGGTGGACTACGTCAAGGACACCGAAGGCATCAAGGAACTGACCGAAGACCACCAGAAGGTCATCGACTTCCTGCAGGACTACTACAAGAAGAACGGCATCGCTCCGATGGTCCGCATCCTCTCCAAGGTCACCGGCTTCAAGCTGAAGCAGATCTACGAGCTGTTCCCCTCCGGACCCGGCAAGGGAGCCTGCAAGATGGCAGGCCTGCCCAAGCCCACCGGCTGCGTCTAAACCTGACGGCAGTACAAGTGGAATCCCAGCGGGAACCGAAAGGTTCCCGCTTTTTTTGTCCGCCATCCGGGAGCCCTCCGTGGGCTTGAGAACCCTTTTGCAAAAGGGTTCTTAAAAATCTCCCAAAAGCCTTTGGCCTGCCAAGCCGCATTTGCCTCTCTGAAAGCCTAAGCTCATAGGCGGCTTCGCGGGGAGCGGCAAACGGCGGTTGTTGGTCATAAGCGACGGGAAGCCCTTAGGAGTTTAGAACAGATCATCCTAGAAATGCACATATGAATCCATCAGCGGGATTACAGCGCACGGTTCATGCCGCAACCACTCTGACAACCCGGGCCACGGCACTTTTTTTGACTCCTGTCACGGCCACGGCTTTCTGACAGTGTCTTATTGCCGCCATTGCCCGTCCGCAGAATGGCCCGGCCAGAGAGACTGAGTGACTGGCTGGCCCCCTTTCAGATTCTCTGTGTAAGAACGGCTTTGCCGGAGACGATGGTTTCCAGTGCGATCGGATGCCTCTCGTATTCCCGGACCCGGACGAAGTCGGCCATCAGCCCAATTTCAATGCGTCCGCGGTCATGAAGGCCAAGCATGCGGGCCGGATTTGCAGTAACGAGGGCGATGCACTCTGGAAGAGAAACCCGCTGAGTCCTATGCAAATGAAAAGGGGCGAGGAGCAGGCTTCCCGGGACATAATCCGAAGCCAGTACAGTCAGATGGCCCGCCTGAAATACCGCCAGCGCGGAAACATTGCCGGAATGAGACCCGCCGAGAATCACATTGGGCGCTCCCATCACGACATCCATGCCCGCCGCTCGGGCTGTGGCGGCCGCCGCTTTTGTGGTGGGAAATTCGCAAATGGCGATCCCCTCGCCCAGTGCCTGCCGGACATGGCTGTCGAAAGCGTCGTCATGGGATGCCATAGGGATACCAAGTTTGCCGCACCTGTCCACGATCGCCGCGCGCTGTTCCTGCGCATGCCTCCCCTGCTCCCGCTTGAGTCTCTCGACCACCTCCGCAAACTCTTCATCGTTCCAGCCCTGATCCGAATGGTATTCCCGGAATTTTCCTTCGTCGCGAAACTGCCGCTGCCCGGGGGTGTGGTCCATGAGGGAAGCGAGCTTCACCAAGGGATTGTCGAGGTGACGGTCGAGAATGCCGGGAGTTTTAGGGTCGGCGGTTTCACAGCGCAGATGCAGCAGGTGACGTGAGCAGAAAAGCCCCTCCCGTTCTCCTTCCGTCACCGCTGCAATGCAGTCGTTGAACATTCGACGCCGGGTCTCTTCCTCCGGAAAAGCCTCGGCACAGATGGAGTCGAGCGCCGTAGTGATGCCGCATCCGCAGAGCAGGGCGTCATTGGCCATGGCCGCGGAGAGCGCGGAGGGCCAGTAGACGCCGTGGCGCGGGGTGAACTGCCGCTCGAGGCTGTCGGTGTGGACATCAACCAGACCGGGAATGAGGTAATCGCCCGCCATGTCTACCGTGTGGCTGCCGCTAGCCCGGCATGGGCCGCTGTCAATCGCTGTTATGACGCCGTCCGCAACGCGGACCGAACCGTGGATGATTTCGTTTTCGGTGACGATGCGGGCGTTGGTGTAAGTCTTCTGAATCATGCTTCCTCCGAATCGGGACCCATATGCCGTCTCGACGATTCCGCCAAGCCGTTCGGCAAATACTCGCAGACTTGTAACGTGGGGGACAGGTTCTCATGACTCGTCGGCATACCAATCGTGGCAATTTGTATGCTCAAGGAGGGACGCAATGACAAAAGACAGACAGCCGCTCTGGAAAAGGGTTCGCGAGGAACTGGTCCGGGACATACGGCACGGCACGCTGTATCCGGGCGAACTTCTGCCAACCGAAAAGAAGCTTTCCGAGCGGTTCGAGGTGCATCGCCACACCATACGCCGCGCGCTTCAGGAGCTGCGGGAGTTGGGGCTGGTCCGAACGGATCAGGGCCGCGGAACCGTGGTCCTGGAGCAGCCGTTCGAATACAAGATGGGCCGCCGCACCCGTTTCAGCGAGAACATGAGCCTGAACAGCCTTCAAGCGCGAAGCCACTTCCTTTATGGCGACGTTGTTTCCGCCTCGGAGATCGTGGCTGACCGGCTGGAGATATCGCCAGGAAGCAAGGTCAACTACATAGAGATGTACGGTGAGGCCGAGGGCAAGCGCGTCTTCGTGGCCTCGCAGTACGTGCCGTATCCCGACATGGAGGACCTCATCCGCGTTTTCAAGGAGACCGGCTCCATGACGCGCTCCTACGCTCGGTACGGGATTCACGACTATTTCCGAAAAGTCAGCCGCATCAGCACCCGCATGGCCAACGCCGAGGAAACGGCCCATCTCAAACTACGCCAGAAGCAGCCGCTTTTGGTTGTGGAATACGTAAACGTGGACCGCAGGGGCAAGCCCATAGAGTTCGGCATCACCCGGTTTCTGGGCGACCGGCTGGAGATCGTGGTCCAAGGGAATCAGGGACTCTGACGGGGGCTCTTCGTCGCGTCACCGGGACGAAACCGAGGTTAACGCAACCGTTACGGAAAGCGTAGACAAGTGCCGTGGGTTGTCTGTTCTGAAAACCTTTCGAGGGCATATCATGGGCCGAACTTCCGGACGGACCGGGAGACCCTGCATGCATGGAATCACGACGGAGCCGGACCCCTGTCCGGCGGAGTACAAGGATACGCAACCGAAGGAGGCTCGGACATGAACCGCTGTAAAACGATCTTCGCCGCTGTACTGGCGACCCTGATGACATTGACCGCCACCGCGGCGCTGGCCGGAGAGATTCTGGTCTATACTGCCCTCGAGGATGACGAGATTCCCGTCTACATGGACCTTTTCAAGAAGGCGCACCCGGATATCGAAGTCAACATCGTGCGTGATTCCACCGGGATCATCACGGCGAAGCTGTTGGCGGAGAAGGACAACCCGCAGGCCGACGTGGTCTGGGGCACTGCCGCCACCTCTTTGATGCTCTGCAATCAGGCGGGCATGGTGGAGCCTTACGCTCCCAAATACATCGACAAGGTTGTCCCCTCCATGCGCGACAGCCGCAAGGTGCCGCACTGGGTAGGCATCAAGGCGTGGATGACCGGTTTCGTAACCAACACCATCGAAGCCGAGAACCTCGGGCTGTCCGTGCCGCAGTCTTTCGCCGACCTGATCAAGCCCGAATACGAGGGGCAGATCATAATGCCCAATCCGGCATCCTCCGGCACCGGCTTTCTGACCGTCTCGGCCATCCTCCAGCTTATGGGCGAGGAAAAGGGCTGGGGCTACCTCGACAAACTGCACGAGAACATTCTGCGCTACACCCACTCCGGCTCCAAGCCCGCCAAACTTGCCGGCGCCGGCGAGGCCCCCATCGGAGTTTCCTTCGGGTATCGCGGTTTCATGCAGAAGGACAAGGGCGAGCCCGTGACAACCACCTTCCCCGAGGAAGGTTCCGGCTGGGACGTGGAAGCCAACGCGTTGATCAAAAAAGATTCCATCAAGGCCGATGCCAAGACCTTCCTCGACTGGGCCATCAGCCCGGAAGTGATGAACGCCTACGGCAAGATCTATCCGGTCACCGCCTACCCCAGCGGCAATCCGGTCCCGGACGGGTACCCGGCCAACCCCGAAGCCCAGATGATCAAGAACGACTTCGAGTGGGCAGCCAAGAACCGTCAGCGGATCCTCAAGGAGTGGAGCCGCCGCTACGACGGCAAGAGCGACCCCAAGTAACAAGACAAAGATAAACGCAGCGCCCGGGGCGGTTCAGCCGGGCCGGGCGCTGCAAGGGTGACGATAATCATGACCACCGGCAATCAAGACTACTTACGCGTCGAAGGCGTTACCAAGCGCTTCGGCTCGTTTACCGCCCTGAGCAACGTCAGCTTCTGCGCAGGCAAGGGCGAATTCATTTCCATTCTCGGCCCCAGCGGTTGCGGCAAGACGACCATGCTCCGGGCGGTGGCGGGTTTGGAGCGACAGGACGAAGGACGGGTGTTGATTTCCGGACAGGACGTTTCCCATCTGCCCGTCTCCAAACGCCATGTGGGCATCGTCTTCCAGTCCTACGCGCTTTTTCCCAATCTTTCGGCCCGGGACAACATTTCCTACGGTCTTGTGCGCAGCGTCAAGAGCGGCCGTGCGGTCAACACGCGGGTTGACGAGCTGCTGAAGCTGGTCGGCCTGAAAGGGCTGGGCAGCAAATACCCCGGCCAGCTTTCCGGCGGACAGCAGCAGCGCGTGGCATTGGCCCGCGCCATGGCCCTGTCTCCCAACCTGCTGCTTCTCGACGAACCGCTCTCCGCTCTCGACGCACAGGTTCGTGTCATGCTCCGGACCGAAATCCGGGCCCTGACGCAGCGGCTCGGCCTGACGACCATCATGGTCACTCACGACCAGGAAGAGGCCTTGACCATGGCTGACCGCATCCTCGTGATGAAGGACGGCGAGCTGGTTCAGAACGGCAGCCCGGCGGAGATTTACGAAGCTCCCGAGTCGCCCTTTGTGGCGTCGTTCATCGGCTCCATGAATTTCATCAGTGGCAGGTACAACCGCGAACGCGGGATGTTCTCCAAAGGCTCGGTGAACATGCGTGTGAGAGCGCCGGCCTCCTCCAAAGGAGAGGTCGTTGCTGCCATCCGCCCCGAGGACGTGCTCGTGAGCACCAACGGTGAGAGTGGCTCCAACGTCTTCGAAGTTCACGTCAGGCACGTGGAATACAGGGGACCGATCTACAGGCTCTCGCTGGACCTGCCGCTCGGCCAGGCCGAGTTTGCACCCATCATCGCCGAGATGCCTGCGGAAAAGGTCAGGCGGCTGAACATGACCCCAGACACGCGAGTGAAGGTCGTGCTCCCGGCCGAGCGAGTTCGCCTTTTCGATGCGGAGCAGGCGTAGCCATGGCGGGCGTGACCATGAAAGAATCATTGGCTCCGGTCGCCTTCGATGCC
Organism: Pseudodesulfovibrio halophilus DSM 5663; assembly: GCF_059568665.1. Lineage (NCBI taxonomy): Bacteria > Pseudomonadati > Thermodesulfobacteriota > Desulfovibrionia > Desulfovibrionales > Desulfovibrionaceae > Pseudodesulfovibrio > Pseudodesulfovibrio halophilus. The sequence goes on from NZ_JCANTV010000009.1 coordinate 197,928, forward strand.
GAGACGTGGCTCAAACGCGCATTGATCCTTCTGGTTTCGGCGTGGCTCGTGGCGGTGGTGATCCTGCCACTGTTCCAGCTGCTCTCCAAAAGTTTGCTGGACAACGAAGGGAATTTCGTTGGGCTGATGAACTATTTTGAATACTTCAGCACTCCATCACTCAGAGATTCCATCGGCAATTCGCTGTTCGTTTCCCTGACCACCACGGCCATATCGGTGAGTCTGGGTTTTCTTTTCGCTTATGCCTTGACGCGAACGAACGTCCCGTTCAAAGGCGCGTTCAGGGGCATCTCCATGATGCCCCTGTTCGCCCCGACCCTGCTCAACGGCATCGTGCTCATCTATCTCTTCGGCAGAAAGGGGCTGATAACGCAGGGCTTTTTTGGGGCCATCCCCGGATTCGACATCGGCCTGTACGGAGCCACGGGCATCATCATCTCCGAGGTGATCTTCACCTTCCCGCAGGCCATGCTGATCCTCTCGGTGGCCCTGCGGATGACCGACGCGCGGCTGTACGAAGCGTCAGATTCCCTCGGCGCCTCCAAGGTGCGGACATTCTTCACCGTAACCATTCCTGGCATCAAGTACGGGCTGATCAGCGCTGTCTTCGTGTGCTTCATCCTTGCCTTCACGGACTTCGGAGCGCCCAAGGTGGTGGGCGGCAACTTCAACATCCTCGCCACGGACATCTACAAACAGGTCATCGGGCAGCAGAACTTCGTCATGGGCGCGGTGGTTTCCGTGGTGCTGCTGGTGCCCACGGTGCTGGCGTTCGTGGTGGACCGTATCGCCCAGCGCAGGCAGGTGGCTCTCATTCAGGCCAAATCCGTGCCGCTGGTGCCGAAGCGGGACAAGGTCGTGGACGGGGTGTACCTCGGCTATTGCCTGTTGGTCGCGGCGCTGATCCTCGGGTTCTTCGGAACGGCCATCTACGCCTCACTGGTCAAGGTCTGGCCTTACACGCTCGACCTCGGGTTCTGGCATTATGAATTCAGAGGCACCGGGGGCGGCGGGTACGAGGCGCTTTTCAATTCCGTCCGCATGGCCGTATACTCTGCCCTTGCCGGAACCGCGGTCACCTTCGCCAGCGCGTACCTCATCGAAAAAACGCGGGGCATGCGCTCCCTGCGGCAGGCGAACTACTTCCTGTCCATCATGCCGCTGGCCCTGCCGGGGCTGGTTATCGGGCTGTCCTACATCTTCTTCTTCAACGCGCCGGGCTGGGACGTCTTCGGCCTGACCGTCCCCAATCCGTTCAACTGGTTGTACGGCACCATGGCCATTCTGGTGCTTTCCAACATCGTCCACTTCTATTCAGTGAGTTTTCTCACAGCCACCACCGCCCTCAAACAGCTCGACAATGAATTCGAAACGGTATCGGAATCCCTCGGCGTGCCATTCTACGTCACGTTCTTCAGGGTGACGGTGCCGGTCTGCCTGCCCGCCATGCTGGAGGTCGCCATGTACTACTTCGTCAACTCCATGGCCACGGTCTCTGCGGTAATCTTCCTGTATTCCGCGGATACGCCGCTGGCCTCGGTTGCCATCGCCAATATGGACGACGCGGGTGACATCGCCCCGGCCTGCGCCATGAGCGTGCTGGTTGTATTCATCAACATCGTGGTGCGGCTGCTTTACGGCGTACTGACCAAAGGAATGAAGCGCCGGACCCAGCGCTGGACCGTGCGGTGATCTGAAGCCGTCAAAGACGCACAAATGTAACAGCTTGTACGGACAAATCCGGGAATTTGTCCGTTCGACTCCTCGCAGGGGGGAGTATGATTTCCATGGCGGTGGAAAACGGCCGCCCATGTTCTAAAACCTTCGCCCCGGCCTTGCCGGGATGACACTGGAGCAAGACCAGATGCAGACCTTCATCCGAAACAAAACGTATACCGACCCTCTCCAGGCCGTTGTGCTCGACTGGGCCGGGACCGCCGTGGATTACGGCTCCGTAGGACCGGTCGCCGTGTTCGTGCAGGTCTTCGCCGATCAGGGCGTGGACGTGAGCTGGGCCGAGGCCCGCAAGCCCATGGGACTGATGAAACGCGATCACATCGTGGCCATGTGCGAGGACCCGTCAGTGTTGGAGAAATGGCGTTTCACCAAGGGCGCAGGCCCAACCGAGGCTGATATCGACGTCATGTACCACAATACCGAGCGGCTCATGGTGGAGTGCATCGCGCGTCACTCCGACCCCATACCGGGCGTGCTGGACGCCGTGAAAGAGCTTCGTGAAATGGGGCTCAAAATCGGCTCGTGCACCGGCTACACCGGCCCCATGATGGACGTCCTCGCTCCCGTGGCAGCGGAGAAAGGCTACATTCCGGACACCATCGTGACTTCCACCGACGTTCCGCGGGGCCGTCCGTTTCCGTGGATGTGCCTGCAAAACGCCATCAACCTCGAAGTCTACCCCATGGAAGCCATGGTCAAGGTGGGCGACTCCCTTAGCGACATACAGGAGGGACTCAACGCAGGCATGTGGACCATCGGCCTGACTCGCTCCGGAAACGCCATGGGCCTCACCCTCGAAGAAGACCGCGCAATGACTGAGGGCGAAATGCAGCAGCGCATCAAGGCGGTCGAAGAAACCTTCATGCGGGGCGGCGCCCACTATACGGCCCAGACGCTGGCCGAGGTCCCTGCGCTGGTGCGCGTCATCAACGAGCGCCTGTCCCTCGGCGAAACCCCCGCACCCTAGGAGATCGGATGCGACACAGGGATGCGCCGCGCCTCACCGAAGGCGACGTGAACCTCTCCCCGAACCGTCGCAGGTGGCGGGAGGAGCTCGGCCCGGAGACAAGAGACCTGCTGGAACGGGATGCAGACTGTTTTCTGCACCAGTCCCTCTCCACGCCCTGCCTCGACGTTCTCGAGTCGTGCTCCCGCAGCACCGTGAGAGATATTGACGGTCGGGAGTTTCTGGACTTCCACGGGAACTCGGTCCATCAGGTCGGATATGCCAATGAGCATGTCATGGCCGCGGTGCGCCATCAGCTTGAGAGCCTGCCGTTCTCCCCGCGCCGGTTCACGAACCGTCCCGCCGTGGAACTGGCCGAGAAACTCGGTGCGCTGGCCCCGGAGGATCTGGATAAGGTGCTGTTTGCCCCGGGTGGCACGTCAGCGGTTGGCATGGCCCTCAAGCTGGCGCGCAAGGCCACCGGCAGGTTCAAGACCATCTCCATGTGGGACTCCTTCCACGGCGCGTCTCTCGACGCCGTCTCGGTGGGCGGTGAGGCCCTTTTCCGCTCCGGAATCGGGCCCTTGTTGCCAGGGACGGAACACGTCCCGCCTGCAGAACCGCGAAACTGCATCTGGAACCCCGGCGGCGACTGCGCCGCATGCGACCTGCGCTGCGCCCGGTACGTGGACTATGTGCTGGAGAAAGAGGGAGACGTGGCCTGCGTCATCGCGGAGCCTGTGCGCTGCACCACTATCAATCCGCCTCCGCCGGGGTACTGGCGGCTGGTGCGGGAGGCTTGCGACCGTCACGGTGCGTTGCTCGTCTTCGACGAGACCGCTGTGTGCCTTGGCCGCACAGGCACCATGTACGCCTTCGAGAATTTCGGGGCGGTCCCGGACATCGTGACCCTTGGCAAGGGTCTGGGAGGGGGCGTTTTCCCGCTGGCGGCGATTGTGGCCCGGCGCGGACTCGACTGCGCCGGGGATGTGTCGCTGGGACACTACACCCATGAAAAGAATCCCGTCGCCTGTGCCGCTGGCCTTGCAGCCGTGGAATACATCGAGAACCACGGGCTGCTGGAGCGCACCCGCCACCTTGGAACCGAAACGCTTGCCGCGCTCGGGACCCTCGCGGACCGCCACTCGTTGGTGGCGGACGTACGGGGTGTCGGCCTCGCCATGGGGATGGAGCTGGCTCGCGAGGACGGTTCTCCTGCCGAGGATGAGGCCGACCGCGTGCTGTACGCCTGCCTGCGGCGGGGCCTGAGTTTCAAGGTTTCCGGAGGCAATTTCCTGACCCTGACCCCGCCGCTGACGATCAGTGACGCAGAGATGCGCCGCGCCCTCGCCGCGCTCGACGAATCCCTCGCCGAAGTCGGGGCGGAACGAGACACCAACCGTTATGAGGACTGAATCATGAACGTGAAGAATCTGCCTGACAATCCCTACGTGCTGCTGACCCCCGGCCCCCTGTCCACCACCAAGAGCGTCAAGTCCGTGATGCTGCGCGACTGGTGCACCTGGGATGATGACTATAACGCCATCGTACAGGACATCCGCGCCCGTCTCGTGGAGCTGGCGGGCGGCGAAGGGCTTACCGCGGTGCTCATGCAGGGAAGCGGCACATTTTCCGTCGAGGCGACCGTCGGCACGGTCGTGCCGAAGGACGGCAAGCTGCTGGTCGTGGCCAACGGACACTACGGGAGACGCATCGCTCTTATCGCTGAGCGCCTCGGCATGAACCTGCGGCTGCTCGATCTGGGCGAAACGGGGCGTGCCGAGCCGCACGCCGTGGCCGAGGCTCTCGACGCGGACCCCGACATCACCCACGTGGCGGCGGTGCACTGCGAAACCACCACCGGCATGCTCAACCCGGTAAAGGAGATAGGTGTCGAGGTCGCGAAGCGCGGCAAAAGCTACATTATCGACGCCATGAGCAGCTTCGGCGGCATCCCCATGAACATGGACGACCTGCACTGTGACTATCTCATCTCGAGCGCGAACAAGTGCATTCAGGGCGTTCCGGGTTTCGGGTTCGTGGTGGCCCGCAGGAGCAAGCTGGAACAGTGCGCGAGCAACGCCCGGTCGCTGAGTCTCGACCTGTATCACCAGTGGCACGAGATGGAGCAAAAAAACGGCAAGTGGCGCTACACCTCGCCCACGCACGTGGTGCGCGCCTTCTCGCAGGCGCTGGACGAGCTGGATGCGGAGGGTGGCGTGCAGGCGAGGTTCGAGCGCTATTCGCAAAACCATCGGACGCTGGTGGACGGCATGCGGCGCCTGGGTTTCTTCTGCCTCCTGCCGAATCAGTGGCAGTCGCCCGTCATCACCTCGTTCAGGAACCCGGAACATCCGGACTATGATTTTCGCCGATTCTACGGGGAACTAAAAAACCGCGGCTGGGTCATCTATCCCGGCAAGGTCACCTCGGCGGACACCTTCCGCATCGGCAATATCGGCGACGTGGACCCTGACGGCATGAAAACGCTGATCCGTGCCGTCGAGGACTCAATGTACTGGAACCATCAGGAGCAAGCATGAAGATTCTCTGTCTCGGCGGCGCGGGCCGCATCTGCCGGGAGGCCGCGCTGGACGTAGCCGAACATACCGACTTCCAACTGACGATAGCTGACATCGACGAAGCTGCCGGACGCGACGTCGCGGCCGCCATGGGAGACGGCCGGGCCGATTTCGTGCAGGTCGACCTTTTCGACGAAGAAGCCGCCGTCGAGATCATGTCCGCCTATGACGTGGTCATGGACGGCACCACCATCTCGTTGAACGACCGTTCCACCCGCTGCATCGCCCGCGCGGGCTGTCACGGGATCAACCTCAACGGCTTCGGCGACGAATACGAATACGACGAGGTTTTCCGCATGAAGGGGAAAATCCACGTGCCGGGATTCGGCATGACGCCGGGCACCACCAACATGATGGCCAAACACGCCTGCGACGCCATCGATACGGTGCACTCCGTGCGCGTGAGCCACGGCGCGTTCCGACCCATTGCGTTCTCGGCGTCCATAACCGAAACCACCACTTACGAGTACGATCCCGAGCTGCCGGGGCGCGTCGTATACGAGGGCGGGGAATTCAAGCAGGTCCCGCCGTTTGCCAGACCAAGGGACATCGCCCTGCCGGAGCCCTATGGCACACACCCGCAGTACATCATCCCCCACTCGGAAACCGTGACCCTGGCCGAGTATCTCAAGGACAAAGGCGTGCAGCTTATCGAGGTGCGCGGAACCTGGCCCCCGAAGAACATGCTGCTGGTCAAGGCGCTGTATGAGTGGGGTTTCATGAAAAACGACCCCGTGAAAGTCAATGATGCAGAGGTCGGCGTCATGGATGTCATCGGCACCTACCTTCAGAGAAGCGAACAGGGAACGACCACCGAGCTTTACGGGTACGCCCTGCACGTGGAGGTTGAGGGAGAGCTCGACGGTGAAAAGGTCCGCCACACCCTCACGCATACGCACCCGGCCTCAGACGGTTCTGTTCCGGGATGGGAGGGGCTTCGCGCCTACACCCGCAACGTGGGCATTCCCATGGGCATCGGTGTCAAACTTATTGCCGAAGGCCGCTCCCGGAACATCGGAGCCGTTATCCCCGAGTACGCCTTTGATCCGCAGGATGTGTTCCGCGAGTTGAAGGCCCGTGACATTCACATTCATGAAAGCGTGGAGCGCATCGAAGAATTCGACTGGAAAGCTGAATAGCCTATCAAATTCCGACTCCGTTTTTTTGCCGCTTTGATGCCGCCCTCATGCCGTGTTCACGGTCTGGGGGCGGCTTTTCCTGTTTTGAGGCAATTATTCCGGAGAAGAGGCCTCCGCGGAAACCGTACGCCCGAAATTGCAACGGCCATCTCTCATAAATTGCAAAAGCAGCGATGCGGCTGTGCCACCGGGCAAGCAGTGTAGCGACGGCCGGACTGCTGGGGCACCGGCTATACCTACAGACGTCTTAAATGGAAAACATAATTATGATGCAAGGTGACAAGGGAAAAGCGATGTATCGTTTCCGTGTCCTTGGTTGATCTGGCTTCAAGAAATAAAGGGATGGGTCCGTCCCATTACCCCTCTCCCGCCCCTGCCCGCCGGAGGCACTGTTAGGCCTGTGCCTTCTCCCAAAAGCCGGGCCAGACTTCGAGAAGTTTTCTGATGGCTTTGCCTCGGTGCGATCGGGCGTGCTTCTTTTCCGGAGTGAGTTCGGCCGCGTGCAGTTTTGATTCGGGATCGATGAAGATGACGTCGTAGCCGAAACCGCCGGAGCCCTTGTATTCGTGAGCGATGTGTCCTTCGTAGGAGCCGTCGGTGGTGGCCTCGGTACCGTTGGGGGCCACGGCTGCCATGACGCAACGGTAGCGCGCGGTGCGTTTCTCGTCGGGGACGTCCTTGAGTTCGGCGAGGAGCTTTTCGTTGTTGGCGTGGTCGTCGCATTGGGGACCGGCGAAGCGGGCGGAATAGACGCCGGGGGCTCCGCCGAGGGCGTCCACTTCTATGCCGGAGTCGTCGGCGACGGCGACAAGGCCGGTGGCATTGGCCACGGTGCGGGCCTTGATGAGGGCGTTTTCCTGAAAGGTGTCTCCGGTTTCGGGGATCTCACCGATTTCGGGAAATTCGTCGAGGCTGCGAACGGTGAGGCCGAAGGGCTCCAGCAGGATGTTGAATTCGCGAATCTTGCCCTTGTTTCTGGTGGCGAGAACGATTGCGTCCATGGTGTAGGCTTCCTTGATTGCTTCGTTTCAGGGGAGCCCTACATACTAGGAGGCGTCGTCTTGCGCAACAGTGGGGACGGCGGCCACCGGAGGAAGGTTGAGGGTCACGCTGGTGCCGACGCCTTCGTGGCTGACGAGCTCCACTTCGCCGCCCAGCTCGTCCATGATCTTCCGAATCATGGCCAGCCCGAGGCCGGAGCCCTTGCCCTTGGTGCTGTAGAAAGGGCTGAAGAGCTTGTCTCGCTTGTCGGGCGGGATGCCGACGCCGGTGTCTCTGACGGTCAGGCGGACGAAGCCGTTGTTCATGCCTGTTTCTATGCGCAGCTCTCCGCCTTCGGGCATGGCCTCCACGGCATTTTTGACGAGGTTGATCAGGCTCTGGCGGATCTGGTCCTCATTGGTTTTGACCTTGGCCACATTCGGTTGCAGGTCGAGAATGAGCCGAATGTTCTTTTCATCGAAACCGATTCCCATGACGTTCATGGTGTTGTGCACCGCGTCGTTGAGGTTCATCTCCTCTGCGTCCGCATCGGTGGGGCGCGTGAAGTTCATGATGCTTTTGAGAATCTTGTCGAGCCGTTTGGACTCTTCGAGGATGATCTCGATCTTTTCCGTAAGCTTCTCATCAAGCCCTTCGGCGCGCATCAGGGAGTTGGCGAAGCCGGAGATGGTGAAGAGCGGGTTCCGGATTTCGTGGGCGATGTAGGTGGAGAGTTCGCCGATGGACGCCAGCTTTTCGGACTGCTGCAGGCGCTGCTCGAGATGAGTGCGGCGCGTTATGTCCCGGCGCATGGCCACAATGTGGGTCACGTACCCTTCTTCGCTGGAAATCGGGTATGTGTATATCCGGTGATAATGGGCCCGGCCTTCGTGGTCCACGCTCGTGGCGGTGGCTTCCGAGGACTGGCCGGTCTTGATCGTCCTCTCGAGTGCGTTGGCCTCGTCCTTGCCGAAGACCTTTTCCACGGAACCGCCCACGATGGCCTTCTTGGGGCTTCCCAGCCTGTCGGCGACGGTCTTGTTGCAGCCGAGGATGGTCCCTTCCAGATCGAGAAAGAGTATTTCCTCGTCGAGCTGGTCTATGATGGTCTTGAGCATGGTCTGGGTGTGCATGAGGTCGAGCTTGCAGGCGACCCAGATCTTGTCGGAGGTCAGCAGCCGGATGAAAAAGTTGGCGCAGTCGCGTTCGACCAGCGTGACATGGGCCGGGAGGTTGGAACGAAGCTCGGACTGCAGGGTCTGGCGGCCGGTGGCCTCGATGACCATGTTGATTTCGGGATGGTCTTCCAGCATGCCCTGCCATGTCTTGTGCAGGGGGATTCCGTGAGACTGCTCGTAGATGCCCGGAAGCGCGCTCTGCCCCGGCAGGGCAGCGGCAACTATGCCGATTTCGCGCAGCACAGCGTCGTTGGCCTGATCGCGGAACATCTCCCAGAAGGCCAGAAGTGCGGGGATGTCACCAATGACTCCTATGGAGTATTGTTTGTCCGCAGAGAGATCTTTGGTTATCGTATCGTCCAGCATCGGCACCCGCCTGTTTGACAGAATTCTAGCATTCATTCTACACGGCGTATCCGAAAGCGCAATGCTTAACTGAACCCCCTGTCGCAACTCGCGATCCATCGGAGGAAACATGAGCGAACCCGTTCGCGTCCATACCGTCAGCCTCGGCTGTCCCAAGAACCTCGTCGATACCGAACGGCTGCTCGGCGCTCTCGGCGGAGCCATGACTCCCGTTGATGAACCGAAGGAGGCCGACCTTGTTCTGGTCAACACCTGCGGTTTCATCCAGCCTGCCATCGAAGAGTCGGTGGAGACAATACTTGATCTGGTGGAGGAAGTGCGCGAGGCGCGCGAGTCCGGAAAGCGCCAGCCGGTCATGGTGGTCGCGGGCTGCCTCGTCAGCCGCTTCCGCGACGCGCTGCGCAACGAGATGCCCGAGGTATCGCTGTGGCTCTCCACGGACGAGCTCGACTGCTGGTCCGACATGATCCGCGACGCGCTGGGGGCGGAGACCGACAGGACCATGCCGCGCAGGGTCTCCACGGCGCCTTCGTTCGCCTACCTCAAGGTCGGGGAAGGGTGCTCGCACAACTGCCGGTTCTGCACCATCCCGTCCATACGCGGCCCGCAGCACAGCTTTCCGCTCGAGACCCTCTCCGCCGAAGCTCGCCTGCTGGTGGCGTCCGGCGTGCCGGAGCTGGTGGTGGTCGGTCAGGACTCCACGGCCTACGGCTCGGACCTGGGGCTGAAGGACGGCTTCCGCGACCTGATGGACGAGCTGCTTATCATCGAGGGGTTGCACTGGCTGCGCGTCATGTATCTGTATCCCGCCGGGCTTACGGAATCCAACCTCGAATATCTTGCCACCATGGGCCGCCCGTTCGTGCCCTACTTCGACATCCCGCTGCAGCACGCTCATCCGGAGATTCTGAAGAGAATGGGGCGCCCCTTCTCGCGCGATCCCCAGAAGGTGCTTGAGCGCGTAAAGCGGTTCTTCCCGGACGCGGCCATCCGCACCACGTTCATCGTGGGCTTTCCGGGCGAGACAGAGGAACATTTTCATTATCTCATGGACTTTGTCCGGGAACACCGGCTGCATCACGTCGGAGTGTTTCCGTACTGGCCGGAGGAAGGCACCCCCGCGGCGGAAATGCCGGATCAGGTCCCGGACGAGATCAAGGCAGCCCGGCGCGACGCCCTCATGGAGCTTCAGGCGGAGATATCGGCCGAACTGATGGAAGAATATGTGGGGCAGGAACTCGAGATCCTCGTGGAGCGCGCCTCTCCCGAGTGGCCGGGCCTTTATGAAGGGCGCGCATGGTTTCAGGCTCCGGAGGTGGACGGCAAGACCTACATCAGCGTTCCCGAAGGCGCAGAGCTCACTCCCGGCACCTTCGTCACCGCGGAAGTGGAGAGCGCCTCCACATACGATCTTTCCGTACTGCTGTAATCACCGCTCACCTCTCCAGTCGAGATTCAAGCCCCCGCTTTGACGGGGGCTTTTTTTCGTCTGACCCGCTTCCGGAGCGGCTCGCTCCACTCCGCCTCAGGAAGAAGCACAATCTCACTTTATTCCGGAAATGAATTGCCGTATCCTCCCGTGACGCAAAAAACACTAGGAAGGAGAAACTATGCAACTGGTTTCCGGACAGATAGGCGAATACATGGACAAGGCGTCCTGGATTCGGAAAATGTTTGAGAAAGGTGCCGAACTCAAGGCAGAATTCGGCGCTGACAACGTGTGCGACTTCAGCCTCGGCAACCCAGACCTGCCGCCGCCGCCGAGCGTGGGGCAGGGATTGAAGGAAATGGCCGATCAGGCGGACAAGCCTTTCGCCTTCGGCTACATGCCGAATTTCGGGTATCCCGACGTCCGCGAATCCCTCGCGGAGCACGTCTCTCGCGAACAGGGAACCGAGGTCCCGGCCGAAAACCTCATCATCACCTGCGGTGCGGCAGGCGCGATCAACGCCTTTCTGCGCACCGTGCTCGACCCCGGCGAGGAAGTGGTCGTGCCCGCGCCCTTCTTCGTTGAGTACGGCTTCTACTGCGAAAACCACGGCGGCGTGCTCAAGCCGGTCCCGGCCAAACCCCTGACCTTCGAGCTCGACATCGACGCGATCGACAAGGCCATCACGCCCAAGACCCGCGCCGTGCTCGTCAACTCGCCCAACAACCCCAGCGGCGCCGTCTACTCCGAAGAAAGCCTCAAGGAGCTGGCAGCCGTGCTCGAAAAGCACAATGAGGGCCGCGAACGGCCCATCTTCCTGCTTTCCGACGAGCCCTACCGTTTCCTCGCATACGACGATACCGACGTGCCGAGCCTGTTGCCGCTCTATCCGTACACAGTGGTCTGCTCCTCGTTCTCCAAGAACCTGAGTCTGGCCGGAGCACGCATCGGTTATGCACTGGTGAACCCGGCCATGCCCGACTCCGAAGCGCTGCTGGCCGGACTGGTCATGTCCAACCGCATCCTCGGCTTCGTGAACGCACCGGCCATCGGTCAGCGTCTGCTGCACCGCTCCCTCGGGTCCGGGGTGGACATCTCCGTCTACGACGAACGCCGCAAGGCCATGGCCGAAGTGCTCGATAACGCGGGCCTGCGCTATACCATGCCCAAGGGCGCGTTCTATTTCTTCCCAGAAGCGCCCGGCGGCGACGACGTGGCCTTCACCGAACTGTTGCTCAAAGAGCGCATCCTCGCCGTTCCCGGCAAGGGATTCGGGTTCCCCGGCTACTTCCGCCTGACGTTCTGCGTGGGTGAAGACGTCATCCGCCGCAGCGCCGATGGCTTCAAGAAAGCCGTGGAAGCGGCATCGTAAATGGCATAAACGAAAAGTGGAAGCCCGGACGGGCTTCCACTTCATCGCTTCGCAGGGGTTCGCGGCTCCCTTGAAGCTTGCCGTATGCCCACGGAGAGGGTAATGGGCTGCGGCGTATGTTCAACTGTATTCCTCAGCGAGAACGAGTGCACAGTACGCATCACCCACGTTTTGATCTATTTACAATGCGTGAAGTACGGTTTCAGAAAAACTGATGCCTAAAAAATACACTTCGAGAAAATATGGAACTGTATCAACTCAGGACGTTCGTCACCGTGGCCGAAGAGGGCAGCCTGACCCGCGCGGCATCGCGTCTATACGCCAGCCAGCCCGCGGTCAGCGCGCACATCAAGGCCCTTGAGGACGAACTCGGCATAGCCCTGTTCAGGCGCACCCCGCGCGGAATGGTCCTCACCGAGGCCGGAACCGTCCTGCGCAAACGGGCCGACACCATCCTGCATCAGACAGACGTTCTGCTGGCAGAAGCCAAACAGCTCTCCGGCGAGGTATCCGGAGAACTGAGGGTAGGCCTCAACACCGACTCCGAATTCCTTCGCATCACCGAACTTCTGGAACTGCTGGCCGAGCGCCATCCAGAGCTGAAGCTGCACCTCGTGCAAAGCTCCACCGAAGGCATCCTGCGGGAAGTCCGCGCCAGAAGACTCGATGCCGGCTTCGTCTTCTACGGCCTGCCCGTCAACGACCTGGCCACCGAATCGCTCGCGAAATCACGCCTGCAGATCGTGGCACCCGCCCACTGGAAAGATCGCGTCGAAGGCCTCCCTGCGGAAAAACTGCTCGAGCTCCCATGGGTCTGGCCCGCCACCCACTGCCCGTTTCGCAACATTCTGGCCGAAAATGCGGACCTCTTTCATACGGACCCGGCCAACCGAATCGAAGTCGACTCCGAAGACATCATCCGACAACTTGTCGCAGCAGGAAAAGGCCTCTCCATCATGCGAGAAGACGAAGCCCGCGCAGCAGTCAAGGCCGGAAAAGTCATCCTCTGCCTCGAAGACCGCGACTTCACCACCAATATTCTCTTCACCTACCTCAAAAACAGACAGGACGACCCCGCCGTCACCGCGCTCGCCCAAGCCGTCAAAGACGTCTGGCAGGATCAGTAGTTCCTTAAAAGGAACGCCCCCGCTGGTCAGGCGGGGGCGTCGGGAGGAGGATGCTTGTCTCAAGAGGTCTTTCTGTACGGAACTATCGTCTCATCGCGGCTCGAAGTTTTTCGTAGGTGGCGTCGTCGATCTCGCCTTCCGCATAGCGACGCTTGATCACGTCCATTGCGATTGTCTGATGCGAAGGCTGTCGACTGCGGAACAGGCGCACTCCCATGAAAATCAGGGTTCCAAGGAGCAACAGACCGATCAGGCCGCCGAAGGGCATGTGAAAGGGAAGCCAGCCGGACGACATGAATCCGCCGCCTCCCCAATGGCCGTAGCCGTGTCCGCCGTTGCAGAACCAGTTTCCGAGTGCGCTCAGCATGTCCATGAATACTACCTCCTGCTTCGATTGCGCGTTACTTGAGACTAAGCACGCCGCGTGCCAAAAATACAAAGCCAATTATTTCAGACTGATAAAAGAAACCCCTCTTGCCGCAATGTGCAAGAGGGGTCACTTTCTGCACGAAATGCGTGCACAAGGGGTTGCACCTGTCACTTCACAACCAACACGGGGCAATGCGCGGTGTGGAGCACTTTGTGGGTTACGCTGCCGAGCAGGAGTCCTTCAAGGTCGGACTTCCCTTTGGAGCCCATGACGATGATGTCGCAGTCTTCGGCCTTGGCGACGTCGGCGATGACTTCGCCCGGTCGTCCGCCGACGATGCGGTCGCGGTAGACGACGTCCTGTCTGTCGAGGCGTTCGCGATAGGCGGAGAGCACGTTTTCCGCATCCTGCGTGTAGTGGTTGAGCACCCACTGCACGTTGGGCTCGCCAAGTTCGTTGGGGACGGGTTTGCGGCACACGAGCAGCAGGATTTCGGCGTTGGAGCTTTTGGCCATGTCCACGGCGCTGGTTGCGGCGGCGTCGGAGTGGCGGGAGCCGTCGACGGGGAGCAGGATTCTTTTCACGTTCATGGCGAATCTCCTTTGTTGCGGGCTTGTTCGTTGCCGGTAAACGGTTCCACCGTGGCGTGCCCTTCCTGCGAGATACCCTCGCGTCGGAGCACGCCGGTAACGGTCATGAGCAGTATCTTCAGGTCCAGCGGCAGCGTCCTGTTGTCGACATACCAGACGTCGAGCTCGAAGCGTTCCGGCCACTGCACGGCGTTGCGGCCGTTGACCTGCGCCCAGCCGGTAATGCCGGGGCGCACCTCGTGTCTTCTGGCCTGCCTCGGGCTGTAGAGCGGCAGGTACTGCATGAGCAGGGGGCGCGGGCCTACGAGGCTCATGTCCCCTTTTAACACATTGAACAGTTCGGGCAACTCATCGAGCGAACTGGCTCGCAACGCCTTCCCGAAGGGTGTCAGCCGTTGCTCGTCGGGCAGCATGGAGCCGTCCGGGGCCTCGGCGTCGAGCATGGTGCGAAACTTGAGGATGGTGAACGGTCTGCCGTTCAGACCGGGACGCTGCTGGCGAAACAGGACCGGGGCGCCGAGCTTCAGTCGCACCAGAACCGCCACGGCAAGCAGCACGGGCGAAAACACGACCAGCGCCGCCAGCGAGACGAGGATATCCATCACCCGCTTCATGCGGCCCCCATGGTCTTGAGTATGTGTTCGTTGACGCGGTTCACGTCGAATCGGTCTTCGGCCATCTCACGGCTCTTGCGGCCCATCTCGCGCACGGCGTCCGGGGCTTCGATCATCCGCTGAATGGCCAGCTCCAGCGCGTCGACATCTTTTGGAGGGATCAGATAGCCGTTGGCGCCCTCCTCCACCGTGAGACGGCAGCCGGGCGCGTCCGTGGTGACGATCGCCCTGCCGGTGCTCATGGCTTCGAGCACGGAGCGCGGCACGCCTTCGCGATAGTAGGTGGGCAGCACATAGGCGGTGCAGCCGGTCAGCAGAGGCCGCACGTCCTCCACGGGGTCGAGCAGCTCCACGGCTCCGGCCTCTTTCCAGCGACGCAACTCCTCCGGCCCGACGCCGTCCTCCCCCTGCTCCACGGCACCGGCGATCCGGAACACCGCATCCGGGAATCGTTTCTTGAGTCGTGCCGCGGCCTCCGCGAAAAGGCTGACGCCCTTGGACCGGATGAGCCGAGACAGACACAGAAAGACCGGCGGACCCGCGGGAGGCTCGGAAAAGGCATAGTGTTCCAGATCAACGCCGGTGCCGTTGGTCACTTCGGCACGTATGGCGTCAGGGACCACCCCGAGCTTTTGGAAAAAGGCCAGATCGTCCGGGTTCTGGAAGAAGACGGCGTCGTTGGTGCGAAGCCCGGCCGCGTAAAGGCCGCGCACAAGGTTGAATATGAGCCGCCGCTTCATGCCCTCGTCCTCGGTGAAGGCGTATCCGAGGCCGGTAATCATGGAGTATATGGCCGGGACGCCCGCCAGCCTGGCGGCGAAGGAGCCGTAGACCACGGGCTTGATGGTGTAGGACAGCACCGCGTCCGGTGCCAGATCCCGGAACACCCGCTTGAGAGCCAGCAGCGAGCCGAGGTCGCTCAGGGGATTGAGGCCGCGTCGGTTCAGCGGGATTTCCCGATAGCTCGCTCCCATTGCTTCCAGTTGCGGTCCCGGGGAAGGTGAATACGGCGGGGCCATGGCCACGACCTCGTGACCCCGCTCCAGCATGGCCCGCACCAGCGGACCGCGAAAATTGATGAGGGACGGGGCGTACCCGCCGAGGAGGGCTATCTTCATGGGTGCATGTTCGGTACGGGTTCGATTCAGTTCCAGCGGTCCAGCCATGCCTGCAGCATGAGCACGCTCCAGAGGGCGTGTTCGTTGTCGCGCCGTCCGGACATGTGCTCGTTCAGGGCTCGCGCCACGGGCACGCCGTTTTCCACCACGCCCTGCTCCAACCTCTTCGGGTGCAGCATGTCGCGCGCCCAGTCGTGCAGCGGACCGCGCAGCCATTCGCCCAGCGGCACGCCAAAGCCCATCTTGGGCCGGTCCGTCAGCTCTCGCGGCACATGCGCATCCAGAATGTCGCGCAGCACCAGTTTTCCCCTGCCGTGCGCCACCTTGAAGGATTCCGGCAGCCGCCATGCGAACTCGACCACGCGGTGATCGAGGTACGGAGCGCGGCTCTCCAGTCCCACCGCCATGGCGGCGCGGTCCACCTTGGTCAGGATGTCGCCGGGGAGATAGCTCAGGGAGTCCTGATACTGCATCCACTCCCGGAACGAGAGCCCCTCCGGGGCCTGCGCCTGAAGGGGCGGCCCGGGCACGCCCGTCAGCTCCTCGGGGTGATCCCACGTGGAGCACAGCGCGGCATACAGCCCCTCGCGGTGCGGCTGCACCATGACCCGCGCCAGCTTGTGCAGCTTGAAGCCCGGATTGTTCATGCGACGCGACGCGGGCACCAGGGGTTCCCAGAAATGATAGAGCCCGTCGAGCTTTCGGGGCGAAACGGAACGGATGGCCCGCGATGCGGCCCTACGAAGCGGCAGGGGGAGTCCGGACAACCGGCTCCAGAGCCTCGGCGCCGTGACGTGCCGGTTGTAGCCGCCGAAGGTTTCGTCTCCCCCGTCTCCGGAGAGACAGACCGTGACATGCTCGCGGGTGAGCCGGGACACCAGCGCGCCAGGCAGCATGGAGGCGTCCGCGAACGGCTCGTCCCACACCTCCGGCAGACTCGGCAGAAGCTCGAGCGCCTCGTCGGGCGAAACGATCAGCTCAGTGTGCTCCGTCCCCAGATGCTGCGCGATCCTTCTTGCCTGCGCCGACTCGTCGAAGGCCGGGTCGTCGTAGCCGATGGTGAACGTGCGCACCGGCCTGTCGGAGACCTTGCAGGCCAGCGCGGTTATCAGGCTGGAGTCGATACCGCCCGAGAGCAGCGCGCCGAGAGGCACGTCCGATTCGAGCTGCATGCCCACGGCTTCGGTCAGCAACTCCTCCAGCTCGGCGGCGGCCAGCTCCCTGCTCCCGTCGAACGGCTCCAGACCGCCATGCGAAACCACGTCGTGCAGGCGCCAGTAGGCCTTTGTGCGCACCTGCCCATACGGCAACACCGTGAGCATGGTTCCCGGCTCGACCTTGTGCACGCCCTCCCAGATGCAGTGCGGGGCCGGCACATACTGGTAGCGCAGAAAAAGAGAAACGGCCTCCGGGTTCACCTGCCGGGAGAACTCGGGATGCGCCGTCAGCGCCTTGAGTTCGGAGGCGAACAGGAAGCGGTTGCCCTCGAGGGACCAGTACAGGGGTTTTTCCCCCATGCGGTCCCGAGCGAGAATCAGCTGCCGCTCGCGGGTATCCCACACCGCGAAGGCGAACATGCCTATCACGCGACGCAACGCGTCTTCCACGCCCCACGCCTCGATGGCCGCAAGCAGCACTTCGGTGTCCGACGCGCTTCGCCACGGCAGGAAGGCCCCCCCCTCCGCCTCAAGGTCGGCCCGGAGTTGGTGAAAATTGTAAATCTCTCCGTTGAGCACCAGCGCGAAGCGGCCGGAGCGCGAGAGCATCGGCTGCGCCCCTGCTTCGCTCAGGTCGATGATGGCGAGCCGCCTGTGGGCCAGGGCCAGCCCCTGCAGCTCGTCCACATGCAGGCCATGGCCGTCGGGGCCCCTATGGACGAGGGAATCGGCCATGCGCCGCGCCCGGGCCCGCAATTCGTCTGCCCCTGTCCGGCGGGCGATGTCGAGGATTCCGGCTATTCCGCACATGCCCGTCACATAGCAGGGCCACCCGTGTCCGGCAATGTTTTTCCCCGGTGTCACAAGGGGTTCCTTGCCCATCCGGTGGTGTTTGGAGTATGTTCCCGCCATGCGCCGCGCAGCAAGGCGGCTGAACCACAAGCATCCGGATCCCCAGCATGAGCAGTTCCCCCCACCGGAAGGCCGTCTCGCAGGCCGCCATGAGCAGAAGATTTCTGCGCAATCTCGCGTGGCTGTGCCTCGTGGGACTTCTCTTCGCGGGCGGGCAGGCCGTGCGCTGGTTTCACCTGAACGCGCAGTCAGCGACCATAGACGTCGCCCTGGAACGGGAGTACCGCTCCGTGCTCGGCGACGACATGGGCAGCGAGCCCTTCGGCAGGCTGCAGTTCGAGGCCGGAAAACTTCAGGCCGAACGCAAGATCGGGCTGGATCCCCTGCGCCTCATGGCCGCCCTGAGCCGCAACGACACCCTCGGCCTGCAGGTCTACTCCATCACCGTGGACGGCCTTGAAGGGCGGGTCGAAGGGGAGATGATCCCCGACAGGAAGGCCCTCGACCGTTTCATGAAACTCCTCGAGGAAGAGGATTCCTTCACCTTCGAACTGGAACGGACGACTCCTGTCGCCGGAGCCGTGCGCTTCGCCATGACCGTGGGGAGGCGATAGCATGCCCCGCCGCGAATATTTCTGGGAAACCCGGGACCCGGCCTCGCAGAAGCGCTTTTTCCGCATGACGCTCTGCGGACTGGCCGTGTTGTTCGTCATGCTGTGGGCCGGGCTCAACTACATGGCCCGGGCTGAAGGCAAGACCATCGAAAAGCGGCGCGCCGAGTACGAGCGCGTGGTTGACATCGTGCGCGAGGTCCGGGTGCTGCGCGCTTCCATGGGCGAGCTGGCGCGGACCGAGCCAGCGCAGGCCGTGCGCGCCATCCTGAGCGGCTACGGCGAGTTCGCCCCGTCCATGCTCCTGCAACGCGAAAACGGCGTGGAAGTCTTCTTCCCCGGCATCCCGGTTTCCGATCTGGCGACATTTCTCAGCGACATTCGCAGCCGCGCCAACCTGCAGACGAGGTTTTTCGAAGTCGAGGCCTCTTCCAGCGGGCGGGGTCTTGCCCGGGCGCGCATGATCCTTGCGAGGGGCACATGAAAAAGCGCACCCGCGAACTCAAGGGACTGGGTTGGTTCATCTGCGCCTTTCTCGGCCTTGCCGCCGGCGTCGCCCTCTTCACCCCGTGGCAGAGCATCTGGGCGCGGGCGCTCGTCTCCGTTGACGAGCAGGCACCCAACGTCCGTCTGTCATGGCAGTCCATTGACCGCGCCGGACTCTCCGGCTTTCGCGTCGTGGGCCTGAACGTGGGCCTCGTGCAGTCCCCCGGCGAGCTGCGCTTCAACCACGCCGACGTGCGCGTGGGGCTGAACGAATGGAATGTCCGGCTGGACACCGGCGGCGCGGAGTGCTTCCTGACGCTCGAAGAAAAAGGAAAGGTCGCGTTCGAAGGCGACATGAACCTGAGCTACCTGCTCTCCGACGACCTCAAGGGGCAGGTGCGCGTGGCCGGCAAGATCCGGAGCGACGGCAGCAGCAAGCCCTCGGGCTGGGTGGACGTGCGCACGCAGGCCGTGAACGTGGGCGGGAGAGCATACGGGGACGTGGCCTTCATGGGGGAATTCGAAGGCAGGATGGTGCAGATCCGCGAGTTTTCCCTCGGCGAGCCCGTAGGCATCCGGGCAGAGGGCACGGCGCTGGCCGACCCGGCCGACATTCCCGGCACAATCTTTCAGGTGGAGGGCACGCGAGAGACCCCGGACGGCAAGCTGCCCTTCCGCATGGAAGCAAGCCTGCGCAGCCTTTTCGACATGGAATAGAGGATTTGCGGTACCCGTTTTTTTTGGCTAATGTTCCCATCTCGCGCCACATTCCGGCGACCCAACAGCAACAACGCGGAAGATAACCCATGGAAAACGGCTTCTTGCATTCCATCGACACCGCGATAAGCGGACGATCCCCCTGGAAACGCGACGCGCTCTGGGCCACATGCTGGTGCATGGGCCTTTACCTGCTCACCCTCGCCCTCCGCCTCAGTTTCTGGACCATGTGGGATCACCCCTTGCTTCAGGTCAACGGGGAATTTCTGCTCTCCACACACGACTCGTATTTCTGGCTCGCCAAGGCCCGCGACGTGTCCTTTCACGAACCGGAGCACATGGCGTGGCTGACCCGGATGATCCACGAGATCACGGGGATCGGGCTGGGCGACATAGGGTTCTGGGGGCCGGCTTTCCTGGCCAGCCTCGTGGCCCCGGTCTGCTTCCTCTGGGGATGGCTTGCCGGTGGGCGCACCGGCGGGATCGTTGCGGGCTGCATCGGCGCCATGAGCTTCGGATTTTTTCAACGCAGCAAGCTCGGCTACTACGACACCGACCTCTTTACCATGCTCATGCCCCTGCTGGGGGGCCTCGCCCTCGCGTGGTGGGGGCGCTCCTTCTTCCGCCGCAGCTGGCTGCCCGCGGACGCGGAGCCCATGCGGGAGACCATGTCCTCTCCCTGGACGGCGCTGGCCGTGGGACTGCTCCTGCGCATGGCAAGCTGGTGGCATCAGGACCTCGCCTTCCTGAATTCGGTGCTGGTCATTGGCGCCGGCATCATGGTCGTCGTTCTGGGCGTTCGCGAACGCAGGCTGCGCGGCATGCTCGAGTGGAGCGCGATCCTGCTCGCCTCACTGCCGGGCATGGGCCTCGGAAAGCTCACTCTGCTACCGATGATTCCGCCTGTCACCCCGTCACCCGTCTACGCCCGGGCCGTCATTTCCATTCTTCTCGCCTGCGCCGTCCTCTGGATGATCCGCGCGAACCGCATCCCGGAGCGGCTCAGGGAATTCGGCAGCCGCTGGTGGTTCGGCCTCGGCCTCATCGTGTTTACGACACTGCTTCTCACCAACGTGGCGCTCAATCCGGTTATCATGCTGCTGGACAAGGTCGCCACCTACCTCGGGGCGGTGTCCAGCGTCGACGGCGCGTCAGGCGCGGCGGCCGCAAAGTTCCCTTCCGTCATGTCGAGCGTTGTCGAAGCCTCCGACGTCAGCCTCTCGGATGTGCTCGTCAAGATTTCGATCAACAGCGTCTGGATCGGCGCCCTGTCTCTGCTGTGCGCCGTATTCTTCGTCATTTTCCGCCCCGAGACCGCCCTGCTGCTGCCGATGCTGATCATCGCGCTCATGGGGCTGCAGCTCGGCTCCCGCTTCGCCATGTTCGGCGGCGCGGCCTCCGCCGTCTTCATCGGACTGGCCGCCAACACGGCGGGGAACCTGCTTTTCGGCGGACACCGGCTCCGCAAATGGGGGCAGCCCGCCCTTCAGGCCGTGGTCGGATTGGCGCTGCTGGCCATGGTCTACACGGACTACCGCTCCCTGCCGCCCACTCCGGTAGTGACCAAGCCTCACGCCGAAGCGCTCATGGGCCTGCGCGAACGCATCGACCCGGAGGCCATCGTCTGGACATGGTGGGACTGGGGATACGCCACATGGTACTACTCCGGCATCCGGCCGCCCATTGACGGCGGCAAACATGCAGGCGAGGACGTCTTCCCGGCCGCTTACGCGCTGGCGAGCACCTCCCCCAAGCGCGCCAACCAGATGCTCCGCCTTGCCGCGTCCAGAAATTTCGAGCCCTTCAAGGGCATGAGCGCGGACGAAGCGCAGGCCATGGTCGAGTCACTCGGCAAGACCGACGCAGAGTTCGACGTGAAACGGCCGCAGTACCTCGTGGTCACCTGGAAGAACGTCCGGCTCACGCGCTGGATCTCCCACTTCGGCAACTGGAACCTCGAAACAGGAAAAACCACCGAGTACGAGCTGTTCAACCCGAACCCGTCGCAGTTCCGATACAACGTCCAGCAAGGCATGATCGCCAACGCATCCGGCCAGCGGATGCGCATCGAGAGCGTCGACATCCTGGGCGACGGCGAGGTCAAGAACCGCTACTATCCCATGAACGCACAGTCGTCGCGACTGCTGCGCAAGACGCCGCACCTCGTCATCAACGGACTCATGGGCAAGCCGTTCCTGCTCAGCAGAGACGCCTACGACAGCATGCTGGTCAGGCTGCTGCGCGACGACCCCGAGAGCCCCTCAATACGCAAACACTTCCGACTGGTGGCCGATGGACTGCCCTTTGTGCGCATCTACAAGCTGGTCACCCCGGATAAGCAATAGGAGACCGAATCCATGTCAATCCCTTTCATTGACCTCAAGACGCAGTACCGCGAAGTCGAAGACGCCGTGAGAAGCGGCATCGACGCGGTTCTCGAACACGGTAAATACATCATGGGCCCGGAAATCACCGAGCTCGAATCCAAGCTGGCCGACTTCGCCGGAACCAGACACGCCGTGGGCTGCGCATCGGGGACCGACGCCCTCATGATGGGTCTGATGGCGCTCGGCGCCGGACCGGGCGACGCGGTGTTCACCACCCCGTTCACCTTCATGGCCACTGCCGAGACCGTATCCCTGCTGGGCGCGACCCCGGTCTTCGTGGACATCGATCCCGTCACCTTCAACATGGACCCCGCCGACCTCAAGCGAAAGATCGCCAAGGTCAAGGACGAAGGCAAGCTGCGCTGCAAGGGCGTCATCGCCGTGGACCTGTTCGGCCTTTCCGCCGAGTACGAGGCCATCCAGCAGCGCGCCCGCAACAACGGCATGTTCCTCATCGTGGATGCGGCCCAGTCCTTTGGCGCCACCTACCACGGCAAGCGCACCACGGCATACGGCGACGTGGCCTGCACCTCCTTTTTCCCGGCCAAGCCGCTCGGCTGCTATGGCGACGGCGGCATGTGCTTCGCCAACAGCGACGAGATGGACAAGCTCCTGCGCTCCATCCGCGTGCACGGCATGGGCGAGGACAAGTACGACAACGTGCGCCTCGGCATCAACGGCCGCCTCGACTCCATGCAGGCCGCCGTGCTGCTTGCGAAGTTCGCCATCTTCCCCGGCGAAATCGAGAAGCGCAACGAAATCGCGACCCGCTACAACGAGCTGCTCGCCGACGTGCCGGGCGTCACTCCGCCCACGGTCCCGGAAGGACTTGAGTCGGTCTGGGCCCAGTATTCGCTTCTTGCCGAATCCGCAGAGCACCGCGACGAGCTCATGGGCAGGCTCAAGGCCGCGGACATCCCGTCCGTGATCTACTACCCGATCCCGCTGCACCTGCAGACCGCCTACAAGTCGCTGGGCTACCAGCGCGGCGACCTGCCCGTGTGCGAAGGCATCGCAGACCGCATCTTCAGCCTGCCGATGCACCCGTACCTCACGGCCGAGCAGCAGGAAACCATCGTCACCGCACTGAAGACCGCCTGCTAGGAGCCGCCTGATGCGCATGCCCACGTTCTTCGCCCTGTTCCGCCCCTTCGCCTTCGGGCTGGCCGTGGCATACTGCCTGACGGGGTTTGTCGACCTGCCGGAACCCATCCGGCTCGGCGGACACACCGCCACGGCGCAAGGCGTGGTGGGCGGCGACGAGGCGCTTCTGGTCACCCAGCGCAACATCCTGCGCATCGGCTCCCCGTTCTCAGCGCCCATTTACGGGCAGGAGGAACGCTTCGAGGGGCTGGTCCCGGAACAGGACTACCGCGGCTGGTCCGTTGACCCCGACCGCGAAAGCGGCGAGTATCGGGGGTGGGTCGCACCGGAATAGCGACGAGAGAGAATGCAAAAACACGAACCGCCGGGAGCCCTGCTTCCGGCGGTTTTTATAGAAGCCCCTCATGGAGACGTTGCGGTGGCCCCCTCCGTCAGCACGAGTGGCGGACCTGCCGAACGGCCGACACCGGTTTCACGGGCACCCCCGACAGCCCGTCTGCGCGCCCGATAAAGCTCAACCCTCCATGCAATCTCCGCAGAGCGGGTACGTTTCGCGGCAAACGGCGTTCCGGCCGAACACACCGTCCTCCTTTCGGCTTCAGCCCACGACCACCCGGTTCCGGCCGCCTTCCTTGGCGTCGTACAAGGCCTGATCCACGCGCTTGACGAAGTCGTCCGACGACTCGCCCTGGCGGCGCATGGCAACGCCGAAGCTGGAAGTTATCCGCCGTGGAACATCGGTGAAGTCCGTTGCCTCGACCGCTTCGCGAAGCCGCTCGGCCGCCTCCACCGCGCGGTCCATGTCCGAGGCCGGGAGTAGCACCATGAATTCCTCCCCGCCCCAGCGGGCGAAAAAGTCCGAGCGGCGAATATCGGAACGCACCAGCGCCGATATCTCCCGCAGCACGCTGTCGCCCACGTCGTGACCGTAGGTATCGTTGATGGACTTGAAGTGGTCTATGTCGAACATGACCAGCGAGAGGTTGCTGTCGCGCACCGAGCTCTCTTCCAGAATCCGCAGGAAGCTGCGTCGGTTCAGGGCGCGGGTCAGCGGGTCGGTGGAGGCCTCGTCCGCCAGATGCCGCCGTTCATCCTCAAGCGCGCTCACGTCGTGAAAACTTATCAGGCGTATTCCGGAGCCCGGAAGCGAGCTGTGACTCACGGAGAACACGCCGGGCAGCCCATCCGGGTTGGCGGGGTTCGCCAGGTGCGCCACATGGTCCACATCCAGCCGGTCATCCGTGACGGCGGAAATCCAGCGCTCGTCACCTCCCTCGTAGACCGCGCCGTCAAGGCGTTCCATATAGTCGCCGGGGCCGGCCCCATCCGCGCTCATGGCTTCATGGTCCTCGTAGCCGCAGTAGTTCGCCAGCGGGCGGTTGGAGTAAATGACGCGGCCCTCCTTTTCCAGAAGGGCCATTGCCGGAAACGCGTCGAGCAGGCGATGCAGGTCGCGATCCGCCTGACGCAGCCTGCGCCGCAGGAAAATGTTTCGCGCGCACCGGCGCAAAGCGCTCAGAAGCCTTTCCTGATCCACCGGGCTTCTGATGAACGCATCCACGTTGCGCTCCACCACCTCCAGCAGCCGCCGGGGGTTGTAGCTGTCGTAGACCACAATCAGCGGGGCGTCCTCACGCTCGCGCCGGATGAGGGTCACGAGGTCGTTGCCGTGGCTGTCAGCAAGGTTCATGTCCACCAGCGTCACATCGGGCGACTCGGCCCGGAAGCGCTCCGCCGCCGTGGCTGCGTCAGGGGCCGCCGCAACGCGGGACACGGCCCTGCCCAGCATGTCCACGAGCCGTTGCCGTTCGTAGTCGTCTTCAAGGGCCACCAGAATACTGAGCCGCTGTCTCGAACGGGCCATGGACACCACCTTTGGCATTGGTTTTCGTACATCCACGATTGCACCCGCAATCTCGTCGGATGTCAACCGGATGCGCGACACGAAAAGCCCCCCGGCCGTCAACGGCCGGGGGGCTGATACACGTATGGGGGGGTGACGTTATTCAGGCTTCTGCACGTCCACGACCTTGACGCCGAACTCCTTCACCTTGTCGGTGGGCGGTTCGAAGATGGCCGCCATGAACGGCGTGGATGCCCCGGGGCGCAGGAACGTATTGTTGGAGAGGATGCCCACCTCGGAGGCGAGCCCTTCCTCGATTTCCTGCTTGGACTGCACGCGCAGCTGGAACATGGAGAGCGTGTTGCCGCCCATGACCCGCTGAGAGGTCAGGACGTTGCCGTTGGCATCGTAAAGGAAGACCTCCACCTCGATGCGTTCACGCGGAGTGTCGAAGGCGTTGACCGCCTCGCCCTGCACCACGAACACCAGCCCGGCCTTTTCGTTCTGCACGTAATACTGGCGAACGTTCTTGAGCTCGATGTTCTTGATCTTCTCTTCCGGGGAAAGCGGGGCTTCGGCCTCGCCTTCGTCGAACATGCTGCCGATGACCGGTACGTCCGCAAGCAGGGAGGCCGGATCAATGCCGAAGAACTTCCACGCCTTGAAATACCATCCCGCGGCCAGTCCGGCTGCGATGAGGAAGATGACGACCATGGCGACCCATTTTCCTTTGCCGCCGGGCTGCCGCTCGGCTTCGGACTCGTCCAGATCGAAGTCGGTCTCGAACGGGCCTTCGGCGGGCTCCTCTTCGGAGTCGTCGGACTCGCCCTTCTGCTCGAAGAGGTCGCCTTCTTCGGGTTCCTCGTCGAACAGGCCGCCTTCGAGGTCATCGCCCTCGGCGGGTGCTTCGGCGGGCTCCTCCTCGGCTTCCGGCTCATCGTCGTCCCCGAAGAGATCGGCGTAATCGTCGTCTTCCGGGGGAGCCTGCGCACCACCGGGGGCTGGAGCCTCAGCCGGCTCGTCGTCGCCGAACAGATCGCCCAGATCATCCTCGGGCGCGGAGGCCGCCGGAGCTTCCGGCTCTTCGGCGGGCTGCTCGGCGGGCTGCTCGTCATCCTCGCTCGCGAAATCATCCGGAGAGACTTCGTCCGCACTGCCGACGGGCTCGTCGAAAAGGCTGTCGAAGTCGTCATCCGCAGGCATGTCGTCGTCGGCAAAGACGTCACCGCCGTGCTCGGCGGGTTCTTCCGTTTCCGCGGCGGCTTCACCCCCGGGTTCTTCGGCGGGCTGTTCCTGCGGGGCGGGTTCATCGTCCGGGGCTTCGCCCTGTCCGGCCACCTCGTTGAATGCCTTGTCGAACTCGTCGTCCGTGTCCGGAGCGGCTGCTTCGGCCCCGACTTCGGGCTCCTGATCAAGCAGGTTCTCCACTTCCTCCTCGGGCATGGAAGCGGGCGGCTCCGCCTTGAAAATGTGACTGCATCGGGAGCACTTGACCTTGGTTCCGCCCGCGGGGATGCGATCCTCGGGCAGATTGTATTTCGTCTCGCAGTTCGGGCACGTAACGATCATGGCGCGCACCTCTGGGTGATCGGTTTACTTTCCGGCATCGGTGGAGAGTTCGTAGATGCCGTCAAGCTCGCGGTAGCGTTCAGCGTAATCCAGACCGTATCCGACAATGAACCCTTCCGAAAGGTTGAATCCGGAAAAGTCCACCTTAACGCCTGTTTCACGTCTCTCATGCTTATCAATTAGCGCACAAATTTTCAAACTCTTGGGATTTCTCCGCTTCAGGACGTGCAGCAGGAAGTCCATGGAGTGGCCGGTGTCGACGATGTCCTCGATGACCAGCACGTCCTTGCCTTCGATGGGAATCTCCAGATCCTTGGAGAAAATCACGTCCTCGCTGCGGGAGGTGGCGGAGCCGTAGCTCGCCAGCCGCACGAAATCCACCTCCATGGGCCTGTCGATCCTGCGGATCAGGTCCGAGAAGAACAGGAACGCGCCCTTGAGCACGCAGATGCACACGAGGGGTTCGTCATTGCTTTCGTAACTCTGAACTATCTCGCGCCCGAGAACGTCTATGCGCTCGCGGATGGTTTCGCCGGTAATGAAGGGGGTCAGTTTATGGCCCATTGCTATCGGTCCCGTCGGATTACAGTTCAATGGTCATGGCCGTCTCGTTGCAAAGGTCCGGGAACCTCGGGCAGTTGAGACAGTCAGCCCATATCTTCTGGTTGAGGTTTTCCATTTCGGTGTAGGCAAAGCCCATGCGCTCGAAGAATCCCGGCACCTCGGTCAGGGTGAATATCGAGTAGATGCCGAGGGTCACGGCCTCGCTCAGGGCGGCGTCCACGAGCTTCCGCCCGAGTCCGGAACCCCGGCAGTCCTTGCTCACAACGAGCGAACGGATCTCCGCCAGATCGGCCCAGGTAATGGAGAGGGCCACGCAGCCCACTATTCCGCCGTCTTCCTCCACCACGAAAAAATCCCTCAGATGGCTGTACAGCTGACTGAAGGAGCGCGGCAGGACGAGCGACTCGTGATCCTCCTGCCGGAGCAGGAGAGTATGGATGGCCCTGACGTCCGGGATTTTGGCCTTGCGGATTATCATGCTCGGTCCGTTCTATTTTGCGGGGAAGCGGTTGCGCATCGCGTCGTGCTCCGCGGCGGAGAATTCGTTCGGATGGGTCAGGCTGCGCATCAGCGTGTGCAGCACTTCCGGGCTGAAGCCTTCGAAGCTGTAGAGGTGACTGCCGGAGGCGTCGTAGAAGTCGCTGCGGGGGATGCCCCGGATGGCGCGCTTGCGCAGCAGCCCTTCCGTGGCCCGGTAGACGTCGAGCGGCGTCTCGCCGCCGAAGAACTTGTCGATCTGCTCCGGGCCGTCGTTGACGGAGACGGCCAGAATATCCACGCCGTCCCCCACTTCGCGCTTGTAGTCCTCAAGCGCCGGGATCTCCTTCATGCAGGGCGGGCACCACGTGGCCCAGAAGACCACCAAGGTCGGCGTCCCCTCGGACTCCGACAGTTTCGCCTCCATGGCGGAGGGGTCGAGCACGGGATATTCGGCGGCCGAAGGCAGACACCCGGCCAGCAGGATTATCAGCGCCGCGACGGACGCAGGGATGAAGCGTGCGGTTTTCATCGCAACATCATAGCAGGGATCGCCGCGGAATCAAAGGGCAAGAATCCGACCCTACTGGACCAGGTTCTGCGCGATCCGAACCGCGTCGAGAGCATCCGTGCTCCACCCGTCCGCGCCGATGGCGTTGCAGAACTTCTCGGTGACCACCGCGCCGCCGATGATGACCTTCACGTCCATGCCGCGCTCGCGCACCAGCTTCACCGTGTCCTCCATGCGAACCATGGTCGTAGTCATGAGCGCAGAAAGGCCGATGATGCTGGCCTTGTGCTCAACCGCGGCTTCCACGATGCGCTCGGCGGGGACGTCCTTGCCGAGGTCGACCACCTCGAAGCCGTGGTTGCCGAGCATCAGGCACACGATGTTCTTGCCGATGTCGTGAATGTCGCCCTCGACGGTGGCCATGATGACCACGGGCTTGCTGCCGCCCTCGGATTCGGCCTCGAGCAGCGGCTGCAGGCGGCCGAAGGCGGTCTTCATGGTTTCCGCGGAGCGCAGCAGCTGCGGCAGGAAATACTCCTTGCGCTCGTACTTCTCGCCCACCTCCATGATGCCGGGAATGAGCAGGTCGTTCACCAGATTCATGGCGGACATGC
This sequence comes from Pseudodesulfovibrio halophilus DSM 5663, assembly GCF_059568665.1. NCBI lineage: Bacteria > Pseudomonadati > Thermodesulfobacteriota > Desulfovibrionia > Desulfovibrionales > Desulfovibrionaceae > Pseudodesulfovibrio > Pseudodesulfovibrio halophilus. The sequence goes on from NZ_JCANTV010000009.1 coordinate 226,369, forward strand.
CGGCCCCCAGCTTCTCTTCCACGAGAGTGAGGATGGCGTCGCGGTCGCCTTTGACCACGGCGGAGAAAACCGGATCCGCGTCGTCCTGCGAGCCGGAGGATGTCGGAGCGCCTCCACCGGTTGCCGCGGGTGCGGCCGTACCCGGAGTCCAGTCTGAATAGCCCTCGATATACCGCTGCGCCTGCTTGTCGCGATCCAGCAGCACCTCGACGCTGTGCAGGGTCTCCTGCAGCCGCGCGGAGTTGGGGTTGGCGATGCAGGAGGTCAGCCCCGCGCCCATGGCGAGCGCCAGAAAATTGGAGTTGAGCAGCTCGCGGGCAGGCAGCCCGAAGGAGATGTTGGACAGGCCGATGGTGGTGGCCAGCCCGAGGTTCTCCTTGCAGTGCCGGATGAACTCGAGGCTCGCGCGGGCCGCTTCCGGCTTGGAGGACACGGTCAGGGCCAGCGCGTCCACCACGATCAGACGCCGCGGGATGCCCAGCGCGTCGGCTTCCGCCAGCAACCGCTCCAGCACCTCGATGCGTTCGGCTGCGGTCACGGGCAGCTTCTTGCCCTCCAGCGGCAGCAGGATGAATGGCGCGCCGAACTTGCGACACAGCGGGCCGAGGCGTTCCATCTTGCCGGGCTCACCGGTGATGGAGTTGACCAGCGGAGAGCCGGGGTAGTTCCACAGCGCGTTTTCCACCGCGTCGGAGTCGTTGGAGTCGATGGCAAGCGGACACTGGTAGCGGGCCGCCAGCGACTTGACCAGCTCCGGCAGCAGCTCGCCTTCATCGACCATGGGCGCGCCCACGTTCACGTCGAGCACCGGGGCGCCCAGCTCGGTCTGCTCCGAGGCGAAGCGCATGGCCTCGTTGAAGCGGCCTTCCTGGAGCTCTTCGGTGAGCAGCTTCTTGCCCGTGGGGTTGATGCGCTCGCCGATGATGACCGAGCGGTGGTCGAAGCCGAACGGCACGGACACGGCGCGGGAGGTGACCACGGCGCTGGCGTGGTCGGTCTTCTGCGGCATGGTCCAGCTGCGGCCCTCGGCTTTGGCGCGCAGGGCCCGGATATGGTCCGGGGTGGTGCCGCAGCAGCCGCCGATGATCTTCGCGCCCACGTCCAGAAATTTCACGGCCTGTTCGGCGAACGGCTCGGGGGCAAGGCGGAAGACGGTGTTGCCCTCCTCGTCCAGCTCCGGAAGGCCGGCGTTGGCCTCGGCGAACACCGGTGTCTCCAGCCGGGGCAGCCACTGTACCAAAGTGTCGTACATCTGCTCCGGCCCAGCGGAGCAGTTGGTGCCGATCAGCTCCACGCCGAGGTTCTGCATGGTGTCCACGTAAGTCTGCGGAGAGGTCCCGGTCAGACAGGCGGAGCCTTCGAACGTCATGGACGTGGCAACGGGCAGGTCGCACACTTCGCGCGCCGCCACCACCACGGCCTTGATCTCGGCGAGGTCGAAATGCGTCTCGGCAAGGATCAGGTCCGCGCCGCCTGCGGCGATGCCCCGAATCTGCTCGCGATAGATGTCCACCATCTCCCGGAAGCTCAGGGGGCCCAGCGGCTCAACGAACTTTCCCGTGGGCCCCACCGATCCCGCGACGAAGGAACGCCCGTCCGCCACTTCGCGAGCGAGCTCCACCATGCGGCGGTTCAGCTCGAAGACGTCGGCCTTGCCCTCCAGCTTGGGGGCGGAGCCGCCGAAGGTGTTGGTGGTGACGAGGTCGGCCCCGGCCTCCACGTAGTCGGCGTAGGCCGAACGGATGACGTCCGGCGCCTCCATTCCCCACAGCTCCGGGGAAAGACCGGCGGGCAGCCCCCTGCTCTGCAGCAGGGTTCCGTATCCGCCGTCGAAGAAATATACCTTGTCGTCTGCGAGCGCTTTCCTGAAATCAGCCACGATGGTCTCCAGTGCCGTCCCCGGGCTCGGGGAGCTTCATTCTAATATCAAGATTATTTGATATAACCCGGAAGTCGCGAAAAATCAAGCCTCCGGAGATCGGGGGAGAGTCCGGCCCTAGCGAAAAACATTGAAAAGGACAAATAAAAAATATACGCTTCCTTTTTATGGTTCCGAAACCGAGAACGGGCGCATCCGCCCGCCGAATATACCCCAGACACGACAATGGCATCCGATAAGAAGAGCATCGATCCCGAAATCGAAATCACCGACGAAGAAGAGATCGATCCCGAGATCATCTCCGAAGAAGAGGCGTCGCGAGACGAATTCCTTCCGGTGACCAAGACCCCGAGCCTGCCCGCGTCCTTTGACCGCAAGAGCTCGGAGGTCTCCATCCGCGATCCGCTGCAGTTGTACCTGCGAGAGATCGCGCGCTTTCCCATGCTCAAGCCTGACGAAGAGCTGGAGCTGGCCCGCCGCGTGCGCGATGAAAACGATCAGGACGCCGCGTTCCGGCTGGTGTCCTCGCACCTGCGGCTCGTGGTCAAGATCGCCATGGACTTCCAGCGCCGCTGGATGCAGAACGCGCTCGACCTGGTGCAGGAAGGCAACGTGGGCCTGATGAAGGCCGTCCAGAAATTCGACCCGGAAAAGGGCATCAAGTTCTCCTATTACGCGGCATTCTGGGTCAAGGCGTACATCCTCAAGTACATCATGGACAACTGGCGCATGGTCAAGGTGGGCACCACGCAGACCCAGCGCAAGCTGTTCTACAATCTGAACAAGGAACGCCAGCGCCTCCAGACCATGGGCTTCGACCCCACCACCGAGCTGCTCTCCGAAAAACTCGACGTCAGCCCCACGGACATCGAGGAGATGGACCAGCGCCTGTCGCGCAACGACATGTCGCTCAACGCGCCCATCGGCGAGGAGTCCGACGCCACGCGCATGGACTTCCTGCCCGCGCTCGATCCCGGCGTGGAGGAAAAGCTCGCCAATGACGAGATCACCGAGATCCTGCTGCAGAACATCAGGGGCATCGAGCCCATCCTCAACGAGAAGGAACTGGTCATCCTCCGCGAGCGCCTCCTGTCCGAGAATCCCGTGACCCTTCGGGAAGTGGGCGAGCGCTTCGGCGTCACCCGCGAGCGCGTGCGGCAGATCGAGGCCCGTCTGCTCACGAAGATACGCGAACACCTCGCAGACGCGGTCAAGGACTTCTCCCGCGACTGGATCGAGGAAGAGGCATAGCCAAACCCATGGAGACCCGATGAAGCGCACCGCACTCCTGCCCCTGGCCCTGTGCCTCCTGCTCGGGGCCTGCGCGCCCAAGACCGCGCCCGCGCCCAGCGACCCGGTCAAGGCCGCGCCGCAGTCCCTCGAAGCCAGAACCACTTACAATTACCTGCTCTATCAGGACTATCTTACGCGGATGAACCGCCTGAGCATGTCCGGCGAAGCCCCGGACCAGCAAACGCTCGCCACCCTCCGCACCTCGGCCGCGGACGCCCTTCGCCGCGTCATCGAGGCCGAACCCGACCCGCAGCTCTACCTTGAGCTGGCGAGCCTGCACTGGAACAGCCAGGATGCCGGCGCCAAAGCCCGCGACATCCTGACCGACGGGCTGAAGAAGTTTCCGGAAAACCCGCTGCTGACAACCTACCTCGCCCGCTCGTGGATGCAGGAGGGCGAACGCAAGAAGGGACTCACCCTCCTCGAGGACTACGTCAAGGCGCACCCCGAGGAATACGAGGTGCGCATCCGCCTTGCGCAGGCGTATCTGGATTCAGGTATGCCCGCCGAGGCGCTGGACCAGCTTCAACACCTTTCCGAGGAGGCACGCACTCCGGACGTGTTGCTGCTGTTCGCCGGCGCGCGCTCCCGTCTGGGTGAGACCCAGCTGGCCATCGCCGACCTGAAGAACGCCCTGGAGCAGGACCCGGACAACTTCGAGGCGCTGGCCGAGCTGGCCTACCTCTACGAGACCGTGGGCAAGTATTCCGAGGCCGAGAAGACCTACCGCCGCATCCTGTCCATGGGGGACGTTCGCAACGAGGTCCGGCTGCGGGTGATTCTGCTCAACCTGAAGCTCAACAACGTGGACGAAGCCATGCGGCTGGCGCTGGACGGCCCCAACAGCAAGGCGTTTCTGCTCGACGCGGCATCACTGTTCCTCAACGAGGGCTTTCACGCGCAGGCCTCCACCGTGCTCGACGCGCTGGCCTCCGACGGCAATCCGCCGGGCGAATACTGGTTCTACAAGGCCGTCATCGCATGGGAAGGCGAGAACGACGGCAACAAGGCGGCCAAGGCGCTCGAAAAGATCGAGAAGGGGCACCCCTTCTACGCCCGCGCCCTCGAATTCCGCGGCAGGCTGCTGCATTCGGTCGGCCGCTCTGACGAAGCCCTCGAGCTGACCCGCGAAGGCCGCAAGCTCTTTCCCGAGAACAACCAGTTCTATCTGCTTGAGGCTGGCATCTTCGTAGATACCGACCGCAAGGCGCAGGCGCTCGACACGCTGGAAGCCGGCCTGAAAGTCAAGGCTGAAGACCCGGAACTCATGTATGAAAAGGGTGCCCTTCTGGAAGCCATGGGCCGCCGCGACGCCGCGCTGGAGCACATGGAGACCATGCTCGCCGCGCACCCGGACAATCCGCAGGCCCTGAACTTCGTGGGCTACACCCTCGCCGAGGAGGACCGCGACCTGCGCCGCGCCCTCGTACTCGTGCAGGCGGCCTATCGGCTCGATCCGCAAAGCGGCTTCATCGCCGACTCCCTCGCCTGGGTGCACTACAAACTGGGCGAATACGACAAGGCGTGGAAGTTCATCAACGAGGCCGTAACGCAGCGACCCAACATCCCCGACCTGTGGGCCCATTACGGCGACATCGCCGCGGCCCTCGACAAGAAGTCCGAAGCCCGGGCCGCCTACCGCAAGGCCATCGACCTCGGACATCCCGACCCTGACGCGATGGAAGCCAAGATCAGGGAGCTGCAATGAGGCGACTGCTGCCGCTGATGCTCACGGCCGCCGTGCTGCTCACGGCCTGCGCCAAGCCGACTCCCCTGCCGCCGCCAGAGGCGGACAAGGCGTGGGAAGCCTTCACGCGCACCTACCTCGCCCCGCTTCCGGCCACCGGCATCCGCGCCGAGGCCTCCTTTCTCTTTTCCCGCAAGCTGCCGGAGAAGCAGAGCGGCCGCCTGAGCATCGACCTGTGGGGCGAACTCGACGGCGCCCTGCGCATGAACGCTTCCGCAGGCTTCGGTTCCACCGTGGCCCTGATGCGCGAGGACGAAGGCGGCCTGCTGGCCTACTATCCGGACCGCGAAACCGCCTACTGGTGCGAGGACCCGGTCATCGCGGCCATGGCGCTGGGGCTTCCGCTGCCCTTTTCCCTGAGCGACCTCGCGCGGCTGGCCGGAGGCACCTTCCACTCCGTGGTGCCGGACCGGTTCACCATCGCCATGGTCCAGAAGGACCGACCCACGTACACCTTCGAAGATGGCCCCGTATCCGTGCTGCAGACCGACTCCCTCGGGCGTCCGCTGCGCATGGAGGGCGAGATTCGTCGCGCCGGCCGTGTGATCCCGTGGCGTGCCGACATCGACGGCTACGACGACGGCCCCGCGCCCGAGCGCATCATTTTCACCCTCGAAAACGGCGACCGGGGCGTCTTGCGCATCCGCAACCGAGAGCTTATGCTCACTTCGTGGGAGGAAAAGGCCCTTGAGCTGGACCTACCGGATAAAACCGTTATCCGCGCCGTGTGCGCGTTTCCCCCGGCCGAATGAGCGGCCCTGACCACAATTTCGACAAGGAGCGTGTGACATGACCACCCGGAATGATCAGCAGACCGCAACGCAGACCCTGGGCGAGACCCTCAAACTCGGCCTGTCCACATGGTGGCGCGAGGTGAAGAAACTTCTGGGCTCGGGCATGCGCCGCTTCGAAATCAGCCGACTTGAAAAACAGCTCGAAGAAGAATATGTGACGCTCGGCCACATCGCGGAATCGCCGCGAGGCAAAAAACAGGAAAAGGAACTCTGCCTGAAGCAGATCGCCTTCCTCAAGGAAGAGATCGAGACGCTTCGCGGGGAGTTCGAGAAGCAGGACGGAGCAAAATGAGCAAGAAGATCGTCATCGGTTCGGACCACGGCGGATTCAACATGAAGGCCGCGTTCGTCAAGGCGCTCGGGGAGTGGGGCTACGACGTCGAGGACATGGGCCCGGACTGTCTGGACAGCTGCGACTACCCGGTCTACGCCGCCAAGGTTGCCGAAAAAGTGCAGGACGGCGTCACAGGGATTCTCGTCTGCGGCACCGGGCAGGGCATGGCCATGACCGCCAACCGCTACGGGGGCGTGCGCGCGGCCGTGTGCAGCAACGAATTTCACGCCAGACTGGCGCGTGCCCACAACGACGCCAACGTGCTCTGCATGGGCGAACGCGTCACCGGCCTCGGCGTGGCCCTCGACATCCTGAAGATATTTCTGGAAACCGAGTTCGAAGGCGACCGCCACAAGCGGCGCGTCGACCTCATCGACAGTGTCAAACAATAGCCCCCGCAAGGACATAACCAAATGACTATCAACACCGAAATGGACCAGAAAACGGTTGCCGTGATCAAAGGTCTGATCATGGACGGCGTGGCCAAGGCCAACTCCGGCCATCCCGGCGGGGCCATGTCCTCTGCCGACTTCGCCACCCTGCTCTACTCCGGCTTCATGAACTACGATCCGGAGAACCCCAAGTGGTTCAACCGCGACCGGTTCATCCTCTCGGCCGGGCACGAGTCCATGCTGCTCTACAGCCTGCTGCACATGGCCGGCTTTCTGGACATGGACGCCCTCAAGAATTTCCGCCAGCTCGACAGTCTGACCCCGGGCCACCCCGAGTCGCACCTGACGCCGGGCGTCGAGGCCACCACCGGCCCCCTCGGACAGGGTTTCGCCATGTCCGTTGGCTTCGCGGTGGCAGAAGCGTTCCTGCGCGACAAGCTCGGCAGCGACGTGTGCGACCACTACACCTATACCCTGAGCTCCGACGGAGACCTGCAGGAGCCCATCGCTCTCGGCGCGGCCTCGCTGGCCGGCCTGTGGAAGCTCGGCAAGCTCACGGTATTTTACGACTCCAACAAGATCCAGCTCGCCGGTCCCACCAACCGCGCCGACTGCACCGACTACCGCAAGGTGTTCGAGGGCATGTGCTGGCAGGTGCTGGACGTGGACGGCCACGACCACGACGCCATCCGAAAGGCCGTCGCCACTGCGCAGCTGGAAACCGAAAAGCCCACGCTCATCGTCTGCCACACCACCATGGCCAAGGGTTCCGCCAACATGGAAGGCGACCACAACACCCACGGCGCTCCCATGAAGGCCGACGAGATCAAGGCCACCAAGGAAAAGCTCGGCCTGCCCGAGGAGGACTTCCACGTCCCGGCCGACGCGGTTGAGCACTTCCGCGCCCGTCAGGCGGACATGAAGAAGCGCGTGGCGGACTGGCAGACCAACCTCGACGCCAAGCTCGCCAGAGACCCCGAGTTCAAGAAGCTCTGGGAGCAGATCAATCAGGACCGCGGCGCGCTCAGGGTCGAACTGCCGTCCTTCGAGCCGGGCGAGACCATCGCCACCCGCAAGGCCTGGGGCGCCTGCCTCAACGCCATCATGGACGAACTGCCCAACCTCATGGGCGGCTCCGCGGACCTCGACCCGTCCAACCAGACCGGTCACTACCGCGAGACCGTGGGCAACTTTGGCATCGACGGCTACGGCGCGCGCAACCTCGCCGTGGGCGTTCGCGAATTCCCCATGGCCGCCATCATGAACGGCCTGTGCCTGCACGGCGGCATCATCCCGTTCGGCGCCACGTTCCTGACCTTCTCCGATTACTGCCGCAACGCCATCCGCATGTCCGCGCTGCAGGAACTGCCCGCCATGTACATCTTCACCCACGACTCCTTCTGGGTGGGCGAAGACGGTCCCACGCACCAGCCCATCGAGCACATCGCCTCCCTGCGGCTGATCCCGGACCTCGTGGACATGCGCCCCTGCGACGCCAACGAGACCGCCCGCTGCATCGACATGGCGCTTCGCTCCGAGAAGCACCCCAGCAGTCTGTTCCTGACCCGTCAGGGGCTGCCCGTGCTGGATCCGGCCGAATACCCGGCCATGGCCGAAGGCACCGCCAAGGGCGGCTACGTCATCAAGGACTGCGACGGCACCCCGGACCTGATCATCATGGCTTCCGGCTCGGAAGTGGCGCTTGCGCTCGATACCGCCAAGCTGCTGGACCGCAAGGTTCGCGTGGTCAACATGGTCAGCTTCAAACTGTTTGACGAACAGCCGGAATCGTATAAAACCGAGGTATTGCCGCCCGAGGTGACCGCCCGCGCCGCCGCAGAGGCCGGACGCCCGGAAACCTGGTACAAATACGTCGGATGCAACGGCGTCGTTCTCGGTCTGGACCACTTCGGCCAGTCCGCTCCCGGCAAGCTGCTTTCGGAGAAGTACGGATTCACCCCGGACAACTTCGCCCGGATCATCAAGGAAAAATTCTAGGAGAATACTCATGGAAGCCCCCCAGAAAAACCTTGCCATGGACCTCGTTCGCGTGACCGAGGCCGCCGCACTCGCCTGCGCCCGCTGGCTGGGCCGCGGAGACAAGGACGCCGCCGACAAGGCTGCGGTGGACGCCATGCGCCTTTGCTTCAACTCCCTCGACCTCGAGGGCACCGTCATGATCGGTGAAGGAGAAAAGGACGACGCGCCCATGCTCTTCAACGGAGAGCGCCTCGGACGCGGAAACGGCCCCAAGGTGGACATCGCCGTGGACCCGCTGGAAGGCACCAATCTGCTGGCCTTCGGCCGCCCCAACGCCATCTCGGTCGTGGGCGTGGCCCCCGGCGGAGCCATGTTCGATCCGGGCCCGAGCTACTACATGCAGAAGCTCGTCGTTCCGGCGCAGGCAAAGCACGTGGTGGACATCGAAGCCCCGACGCAGCACAACCTGAAATACATCGCCAAGGCGCTGGAGAAGGACGTGGACGACCTCGTGGTCTTCGTGCTCGACAAGCCGCGCCACAAGAAGCTCATCAGCGAAATCCGCGAGTCCGGCGCACGCATCCAGCTGCACACGGACGGCGACATCACCGGCTCGCTCATGGCCATCGACCCGCGCAGCGAGGTGGACGTCATGATGGGCACCGGCGGCACCCCCGAAGGCGTGCTCTCCGCCATCGCCATCCGCATCATGGGCGGCGAGATGTTCTGCAAGCTGGACCCCCAGCGTCAGGACGAGAAGAACGCGCTTGCCGAAGCGGGCATGGACCTGCGCCGCGTCTACAAAGTCGCGGACCTCGTGGGTTCCGACGACCTGTTCTTCGCGGCCACCGGCATCTCCGGCGGCACCTTCCTCAAGGGCGTGAAGTACACCGGCCACGGCGCCGAGACCTCCTCGCTGGTCATGCGCGGCAAGACCGGCACCATCCGCTACGTGGAAGCCATCCACGACTGGGAATCCCTGATGAAGTTCAGCGCCGTCCAGTACGACTAACCCCCGGCACCACAGCACGCACAAGGCCGCTCCGTCAGGAGCGGCCTTTTTTGTTGCCGTACTTTGAAGAACCATGCCAAATTTTCAGTTGAACTGTTGGAAGCGGCCGAACACCCCATGCATTTCGTTGCGTAGCGCAATATGAATCCACTCTTCTATAGAACGGCATCACTTTTTTGCAGTTACTAATAGACAAATTTCATACGGCTAGCTAACAATCAAAGTAGGTTTTCTGCTTTGAGAAGCAAAACATTATTCATAAATAGCATATGTTAACAGGGGCTTAGAAGGAGTAAAGCATGCGCATCGGACCAAAGATTTCCGGGATGATCGTTCTACTGGTTTTCCTTACAGCAGCGGGAATCCTCGGCATCATCTTCTGGCAGAGCGATGCCATTGACGCCCGCCTCAGGTCTCACTTCGACGCGCAGGCACGAAAGGAAGCCTCTCTTGCCGTAAAAGACGCCAGCACCCTGCTCAAGACCCAGCACGCGACGCTGACAAAGGAGCTGGACGTCTCCATGAACATACTGGAGGATCTGGTCCAGCGGCGCGGCGGCATGCAGCTGCTCGAACGAACCGCCGAATGGAGCGCCGTCAACCAGATAACCAAACGCGAGGACCGCATCGAGTTGCCCCGGCTGGCCGTGGGCGACCAGTGGCTCGGCAAGAACGCGAATCCGGACGTTCGGACTCCGGTCGTAGACAAGATCATGGACCTGAGCGGCGCCACCTGCACGGTCTTCCAGCGCATGAACGAGCGGGGAGACCTGTTGCGCGTGGCAACCAACATCCTCAAGACGAACGGCAAACGTGCCATCGGGACCTACATCCCGGCCTCCAGCCCGGTGGCGCAGACCATCCGCTCCGGCCAGACCTTTCGGGGCACCGCCTACGTGGTCAACGCGTGGTACCTTACGCAGTACAAACCCATCCGCGACGCGGCCGGCGAGGTGATCGGCTGCCTGTACGTCGGCATCCTCCAGCAGGGGATCGATGATCTGAAACAGGGACTTCAGTCCGTACAGGTCGGCAAGAGCGGCTATCTCACGCTGGTCGCGGCCTCGGGCGACGCCACCGGAACCGTGCGCATGCACAAGGATGACGCCGTGGTGGGAAGCGTCATCACGAAGGGAGACAGCGCGCAGACATACCGGGACCTCATCGAGAAGGCCAAGGGCGCCGGCGGCAGGAGCGTTACGGTTGAGACCTCAGCAACCATGCCGGGCGACAGCGCCGATCAGGAACTCATCCTCTCCGCCAGCTATTTCAAACCCTGGGAGTGGGTCATCATAGGCACCGCGCCCATTCACGAATTCATGGCCGGACAGCGCGCCGCCGACGAAGCCCTGACCAGCGCCAAGAACTGGTCCTTCGGGGTCGGGGTCTTCATGATCCTCCTCGGCGCGACCCTCGGCCTGCTTTTCGCTGGCAGCATCGCCAAGAAGCTGCGCATGGTCATGGACGCAGTAAACCGCATCAACCATGGCGATCTCGGCAGCAAGGATCTTCCCCGTGAAAAGCCTCGGGAACGACGCGGCATCCGCGGCAGCATTCTCGGCGACGAGATGCTGGAGCTCGGCTACGTGGTCGGCTCCATGAACGCCCGGCTGAACGACGTCATGCGGACCGTGAACCACAACGCAAACGACGTGGCGGACGGCTGCGGCGAGCTGGCATCCACATCCACCACCCTTGCGGAGAGTGCCTCGAATCAGGCCGCAAACGTGGAGGAGATATCCGCCTCCATGGAGCAGATGAGCGGCAGCATCCGCCAGAACACGGAAAACGCGGGCGAGACCGAAGCCAAGGCGCGCAAGGCAGCGGCTGACGCGGAAAAGGGCGGCGAAGCCGTCTCCAAGACCGTGAAGGCCATGGAGCAGATCGCGGAAAAAATCTCCGTGGTCGAGGAAATCGCGCGACAGACCAACCTGCTGGCCCTCAACGCCGCCATCGAGGCTGCTCGCGCCGGGGAGCACGGCAAGGGCTTCGCCGTGGTCGCCGCCGAAGTGCGCAAGCTGGCCGAACACTCAGGACAGGCTGCCTCCGAGATCAGCGAGCTTTCCGGCCAGAGCGTTGAAGTGGCCAACGAGGCCGGCGAGATGCTGCAACAAATGGTGCCGGACATCATCGACACCGCCGAGATGATCAAGACCATCGCGGCCTCAAGTCGTGAGCAGAACTCCGGCGCGGACCAGATCAACTCCGCGGTCAGCGATCTGGACAGCGCGGTGCAGCAGAACGCCTCGGAAGCCGAAGAAGTCTCCTCCGCTTCCGACGAGCTCGCCGGCAATGCCGACCGCCTCCTGGAGGCCGTGAGCTACTTCCGACTGGAGGATGAAGGCTCAGGGGCGCGCAAGGCCCGTCCAGCGGCACTGCCTCCGGGCGACAACTTCGAACGCTATTGATCGCGTCTCACCAGAATGAAACGGGCGGCCCTGCCGAAAAGCGGGGCCGCCCTTTTTGGTGGATCAGCTCTTCGGGCCGTACAGGGCATAATAGCCGCTCGGGACCACCACGAGGGTGAACAGCGTTGAGGCCACCAGTCCGAAGATCAGCGCCCACGCCAGCCCGGAGAAGATGGGGTCGAGGGTGATGGGCCACGCGCCAAGAGCCGTTGTAAGCGCCGTGAGCACGATGGGCCGCAGCCGCACCGCGCCGGAAAGGATGATGCTCTCGCGCAGGTCGCGTCCGGCGGCCCGTGATTTCTGGATGAAGTCGATGAGCACCACGGAATTGCGGATGACGATACCGCCGAGCGCAATCATGCCGATCATGCTGGTGGCGGTGAAGAACACAGGGTTCCCATAGCCGCCCACGGAGCCGCCCGCCACCACGTTGAGCAGCCAGAACCCCGGCAGGATGCCGAGCATGGTCAGCGGGATGGCGGACATGATCAGCAGCGGCATGACGAACGACCCGGTCTGGGCGATGAGCAGCACGTAAATGCCAAGCAGCGCCGCGGCGAATGCAAGGCCCAGATCGCGGAACACGTCCAGCGTGATCTTCCACTCTCCCTCACCGGCCCAGTCCACGCTCAATCCCGGCGGCAGCGGCGAATCCTCGAGCCGGGCATCCACGTCGATGACCGCCTCGCCCGGCGGCGTCCCGGCGGTTTCAGCAAACACATAGGCCACGCGCCTGAGGTTCTTGTGCCAGATGGGCTGCTCCGACGGCACCGGCACGAATTCGCCCAGCTCGGCAAGCGGAATCATCCCGCCCGAAGCCGTCTTCATGCGCACCCCGCCCAGGTCCTCGCTGCCGGTTCGCAGCCGCGTGGGCAGCACGAGCCGCACGGGCAGCGGCTGGCGTTCGCCCGGAACATGCACGGCGGATACAGTTTCCCCGCCGAGGGTCATGCTCATGGTACGCATCACGTCCTCGGCGTCCACGCCGTGCAGGGCCGCCTTCTCCTTGTCGAGAACGTAATCCACGATCATCCGCGGAGCCTCGGCCGAGGTGTCCGTGTCCACCACGCCGGGTTCGCCGCGCATGACCTCGCGCAGATGCCGCGCGCCCTGCACGAGTTCATCATAAGGCTGTCCGGGGCGTCCGTAGATCTCCCCGGTCAGGGTGGCGATCACCGGCGGCCCCGGCGGTGATTCCACTATGCTCAGGACCGCGCCGTGCCGCTCGGCAATGGCCGTGAGCCCGTCGCGAAGCCGCAGGGCCACGGCGTGGGACTGGGCCTGCCGTCGCGACTTGTCCGCGAGGTTGATGCGGACGTCCGCCTGATGCGGCTCTTCACGCCAATAGTAGTGACGCACCATGCCGTTGAAATCCATTGGCGACGGCGACCCGGCATAGGTCACCCAGCTGTCCACCTCCGGCACCGCCGACAGGAACCGCTCGAAATCCGCCACGACCCGGTCGGTGCGCTCCAGCGTGGCGCCCTCCGGCATGTCGATGACCAGCTGCAGCTCGTTCTTGTTGTCAAAGGGCAGCATCTTCAGCGGCACCAACCGCAACAGCACCAGCGCCCCGCACAGGAGCAGGCCCGCCGCAATTCCCGCAAGCAGCAGGCGACGCCTGCCCCGGCTGTCCAGCAGCGGCCCGAGCACCCGACGGTACGTCTTCAGAATGATCGGCGGGACAGAGTCGTCGTCGGCCTTCTGCTCCCCCTTTTCGCGCGCCGGGGTCTTTTTCAGCAGCATGTAGGTCATCCACGGCACCACGGTCAGGGCCGCCAGCGTGGAGAAGGTCACCGTAAGGGGCACATTGGCAGCCATTGGCGCCATGTATGGTCCCATCATGCCGGTGATGAAGAACAGCGGCAGGAAGCAGACGATGATGGCCAGCGTGGACATGATCACCGGCGGGAGGACCTCCTGCACCGCCGCGAGCGTGGCTCCCAGCGGCTTCCGGCGGCCCATGAGGATGTGCCTCTGGATGTTGTCCACGTTGGTGATGGGGTCGTCCACCACGAGACCGAGCGAGAGGATGAGCGCGAAGAGCGTGACGCGGTTGATGGTATAGCCGAGCATCCAGCTGCAGAACAGGGCCAGCGAGAAACTCACGGGCACGGCAACGGCCACCACCAGCGCTTCGCGTCTGCCGAGCGCCACCGCCAGCAGGGCTACCACCGTGACTATGGCGAAGAAGAGCGACTCCAGCAGGTCGTTGACCTTGGTCTGGGCGGTCTCGCCGTAGTCGCGCGTCACCTGCACCGCCACGCCGTCCGGCAGCACGTTCCGGCGCAGCTCATTCATGCGCTCGTGGATGTTCCGCGCCACGTTCACGGCGTTGGTTCCGGGCTTCTTGGCCAGCGCCAGCGTCACCGCCGGACTTGAGACTCCGCCGTTTTCCGACTCCATGTCGTTCTCACGCTCGTAACGTGAGGAAAATCCGATTCGGGAGTAGTTCTCCGGCTCGGCCGGGCCGTCCCACACCTCCGCCACGTCGCGTAGGTAGACAGGTCGGTCGCCGGACACGCCCACGACCAGCGAAGCCACCTGTTGCGGAGCCATCAGAAAGGAGCGACTGACCACCTCGGTCCGCTCGTCCGAGCGCACGAACGCTCCTGCCGGCAGGGAGCGGTTCGCGCCACGAAGGGCTTCCGCCACCTGCATGGGCGAGACGCCGTATCCGGCCATGCGCCTTGGCAGCAGTTCCACGCGCACCTCGCGCGGCTGTCCGCCGTGCAGACTCAGGCGCGACACGTTTTCAGTCTCGGCCAGCCGGTGATACAGCTCCTCGGCCATGCGCCGCAGGTCATGCCCGGAGTATCTGTTTTCCCAGCCGTCCTCGGCGTGCAGCGTCAGCGTCACGATGGGCACGTCGTCTATCTCCACCGGTTTCACTGCCCAGCCCGAGACCACGCCCGGCACCATTTCCAGATTCTTGGTAATGGCGTTGTGCAACTTGATGAGCGAATCTTCACGATTCTCTCCCACGAAAAATCGAACCGTCACGGCGGAAGAGTCGCGCCGCGATGTGGAATAGACGTACTCGACCCCGTCTATCTGCCAGAGCAGCCGCTCCAGCGGGGCGGTCACGAGGCGTTCCACCTCCTGTGCGGATGCTCCGGGGACCTGCACCATGACGTCCGCCATGGGCACCACGATCTGGGGCTCCTCCTCGCGGGGAGTGACCAGAATGGCTGCCGCGCCCATGAGCAGCGCGGCCACGATCAGGATGACCGACATCTGCGACGTCAGGAAATAGCGCACTATGGCGGGGATGATCCCTTTCGGTTCGCTCATGCGCCCGGACCTCCGATGCCCACGGTTTCGCCTCCCTCAAGGCCGGAAAGCACCTCGACGGCCCCCTTGCGGCGCTCCCCGGTGCGGACGTGCACCCGCTGCCAGCCGTCCGGGGTGCGGATCATGACCGTCTCCAGCTGCCCCACGCGCGTCACGGCCTCTTCCGGAATCATTACCGCCGTGCGGGTATCCATGGGTACCAGCAAACGCCCGAACATGCCCGGATACAAGCCGGGGCGCTCCGGGACCGACGCCTTGACCACGAAAGAACGGGTTGTCGGGTCGGCCAGCGGTTCGATCTCCTCAACCACGCCTTCCAGCCGCTCCTGCGGCTTCAGGGCTTCCACGACGACCGGAACCCGCTGTCCGAGGCGCAACCTGCCGATGAGCCCTTCCCGGACCTGCGCCTCCATGCGCAAGCTTCCGCCGGTCTGGAGCGTCAGCAGCTGTTTGCCCGGAAACGCCAGATCCCCGGGCTCCACAAAGCGTTTGGCGACCTCTCCGGCCTCCTGCGCCGTGATGGTGGTGTAGTCAAGGGAGATTTCGGCCTCCTGAACCGCCTTCTCCGCCTGCTCCACATCCGCCGAAGAACCCTCTGCCGCGGCCTGAGCGCGGTTGAGCTCTGCGCGAGCCTGAAGATAGGCGGTTTCGGCCTGCTCGACCTCCTCCTCAGTGATGACCTGTTCGCTCCGCAGCTTCTTCATCCGCTCATACGTCGACTGCGCCTTGTTGAACGCCGCCTGCGCCGCCGCCACCGTGCGCCGGGCCTGCCGTCTGCCGCTCTTGGCAGCCTCCAGTCGCTGGCGGGCCTGCTCCAGACGCGAGTTCGCCGCACGCGAATCCAGCACCACCAGCGTGTCGCCTCTGCCGACATCCGTTCCCGGCGTGACGTTCACTTCCAGCACGCGCGAGGTGATCTGCGCCTCCACTCGGATGTCGGTGCGTGCGCGGACGGTGCCCACGGCCTCGCTGTAAACGCGCACCTCTTCCGTGGCCGCCTGTGCCGTGGATTCCGGCTCGTAATCACCGTGCCGCGCCTCGTCCCGCCCCGACGCGATGTCTCCGCCGCAGGCTGCCAGCAACGCGACCAGCAACACTCCCGTCATAGTCCTGTATACCTGATTCATGGGCGATTCCCTTTTTTCGGGACAGGATAGCCCACATTCCCCCACGAAGGAAGGGCCAACAGACACCGCCGCCCCTTGTCGAAAAGATTCCTTTGCGGCTACATTCAAAGCCATGAATCAAGACTCTGCATATCATCCCCCCGGCTATCTGCGCCTGTACGAGACCGGAGAGCTACACAGCCGCATCGAAACGGCACTTGGTGCGCTTCGACAGTGCCATCTCTGCCCACGAAATTGCGGCGTGGACCGTACGCAGGATGAAACCGGCTTCTGCGGCGTGGGCCGACATGCCCACGTTGCGAGCTTCGGTCCGCATTTCGGCGAGGAGGACGTGCTCGTCGGCAGCGACGGTTCGGGGGCGATATTTCTCTCCGGCTGCAACCTCGGGTGCGTTTTCTGCCAGAACGAAGACATCAGCCGCGCGCCCGACGCTGGCCCGGAGGCCGACGCCGAAGGCCTCGCGGGGGTGATGCTCGACCTGCAGCGCCGCGGCTGCGCCAACATCAACTTCGTCACCCCCTCGCACGTGGTGCCCCAGATTCTGGAAGCCCTTCCCGTGGCCGTGGAGCACGGCCTCTCCCTGCCCATCGTCTATAATTGCGGCGGATATGAGAGTGTGGCTACCTTGGCGATGCTGGAGGGTGTCGTGGACATCTACATGCCCGACGCCAAGGTGTGGGACTCGCGCATCGCGGAGGAGCTGCTGCGCGCCGGAGACTACCCCGAAGTGGCGCGTGCCGCCATTCGGGAGATGCATCGGCAGGTCGGCGACCTCGCCATCGCCGGCGGACTGGCTGCCCGTGGGCTGCTGGTCAGACATCTTGTGCTTCCGGACGCTCGCTCCGGCTCCGGGCAGTGGGCAAAGTGGCTCTTCGAGCTTTCGCCCGACACATGGGTCAACGTCATGGGGCAATATCATCCGTGCGCTCAGGCCCCTCTCTTCGGAGGCATGGACCGACTTCTTACAAGAAAGGAACTTTGCGAAGCGTTCGTGGCCATGAGACAGTCGGGGCTGCATCGATTCGACGGAAAAAATCGCCTTTTTCGGCTCTGCAGTGAGCCATATTGACATTTTTGTGGTTGATGAAAAAAGCGGCACCTGCTACATTGTTCGCGTGTTGACAATTTTGGGAAACAAATACGGCTTTTTGGCAAAGATTTTTTACAAAAACCGCAACTAACGCGCTCGCCACCCTCCTCGACTCTAGAAGTCGAAAACACAAGGCGCTGAATTGAAACATTTTTTTCTCTTTGGCACGGTGGTTGATAATAGAGAGCCCGTCCGGTTGGAAAAAATTTTTTGCCCGAAAAGAACCTGGAAACCCCTGGAGGAAAATATGGACATCCCCGTTTTCAACTGCAAGAACGCCGACGACGTAATGAAGGCCGTCAAAGACTATGACGTAAGCTTCATCCAGTACTGGTTCGTCGACATTCTCGGTACCCTGAAATCTTTCCAGATCACCCCGAAGGAACTGGAAGCCTCCTTCGAGGAAGGCATGGGCTTCGACGGCTCCTCGATCCTCGGCTTCTGCCGCATCGACGAGTCCGACATGGTCGCCATGCCCGATCCGACCACCTTCCAGATCTGCTCCTGGCGCCCCACCGAGCGTCCGGTCGCCCGCATGTTCTGCGACGTGGTCAACCCCGACGGCACCCCGTTCGCCGCTGACTCCCGCGGCGTGCTCAAGCGCGTGCTGGCACAGGCCGCCGAGAAGGGCTACACCTCCTACGTGGGTCCCGAGCTCGAATTCTTCCTGTTCGCCGACGATCAGGGCACCGAGATCCTCGACCACGGCGGATACTTCGACGCTCCGCCGCTCGACCTCGGCAACAACATCCGCCGCGACATCATCTTCGCGCTGGAGTCCATGGGCATCAACGTCGAGTACTCCCACCACGAAGTCGCTCCGTCCCAGCATGAGATCGACCTTCGCTACGACGAAGCCCTCAAGATGGCCGACATCGCCATGACCTACCGCGTGGTGGTCAAGGAAACCGCCCGCAAGCACGGCTGCTACGCCACCTTCATGCCGAAGCCGATCTTCGGTGAGAACGGATCCGGCATGCACGTGCACCAGTCCATCTTCAAGAACGGCAAGAACGTCTTCTACGACGGATCCGACGAATACCACCTGTCCGCAGAGGGCAAGTCCTACATCGCCGGTATCCTCAAGCACGCTCCGGAGTTCGTCTGCGTGACCAACCAGTGGGTGAACTCCTACAAGCGCCTGGTCCCCGGCTACGAAGCTCCGGTCTACATCGCCTGGGCCCGCCGCAACCGCTCCGCCCTTGTCCGCGTGCCCATGTACAAGCCGGGCAAGGAAATGGCCACCCGCATGGAACTGCGCTGCCCGGATCCGGCCGCCAACCCGTACCTCGCCTGGGCCGTGCAGCTCGCCGCCGGTCTCAAGGGCATCGAGGAAGGCTACAAGCTGGCCGCCCCGGTGGAAGACGACATCTTCGAAATGAACGAGCGCCAGCTCAAGCGCAACAAGATCAAGGCGCTGCCGGGCTCCCTGTACGAAGCCACCGCCGCCCTGAAGAAGTCCAAGTTCATGAAGGAAGTTCTCGGCGACCACCTGCACAACGCACTGGTCGAGAACAAGATGGCCGAATGGGATGCCTACCGCACCCAGGTCACCGAGTTCGAACTCGAAAGGTACCTGCCGGTCCTGTAAGACCGTCACAAGTCCCTCGCTCCTCAAAGGCCCCGCTCCGGCGGGGCCTTTTTTTCGTCCGTGGGGCTCAATCAAATTCTCGAAAAGCCCAGCTCTCGCAGAGCGCTGTGAGCCTCGGGTACCAATAGAAGTCCCACCCGGGACAACGGTAAGTGGGCCGCATCATCACCGCCCGGACGGTCAAAGGGCACGGCGGACGCAAAGGGATGCTCCCTCTTCTGCACGCAGCGACAACAGGATGCCCTGACCGGACGGATAAAGACGGTTCGGTTGCCGACCTGTGGCGGGAATGAATGGACGCGGCGGATGACTACAGACCGTAGTCGCCGCGAATCAGCACGACGCGGATGCGTCCGGCGGGCCAGCTCTTTTCGGTGATCGTCCAGACGTTGCAGATGCGGTGCGGGCTGTCGCAGTCCATGCACCTGCCGGTCTTCGCGCAGGGAGTGCGCGCGCCGTGTCGTGCGGCATTCAGCGGCGCGGCCTTCTCGCGGACACGGGCGACGGCCGCGTCCACGCCGTCCACGATCTTGTTGGTGCCGATGGTCAGGACCACGTTGCGCGGGCCCCAGACGATACCGCCGACACGGTTGCCGATCATGTCCAGATTCACCAGTTGCCCCTGCTTGGTGAGGGCGTTGGTTCCTGTGAAGAACAGCTCGGACAGCAGGGCCTGTCGCCTGCGTTCGAGAATTTCCTCGCGCGAGAGGCCACGGCCGAAGGTGTCGAGAAAATCCCAGCCGCCAGTGCCCGCCATGCGGCGCATGTCATCCAGAACACCGGTGGCCTGAAGCGTCATGGAATCGCCGTAAGAGACAAGCCCCGGCGCAATGCCGGGGAGAATGTCACCAAGGATGATCTCGCGCGCCTGCGCCGGGTCCTCGGCCAGATGTACGCCGAAACCATTCTTGCCAAACGCCCTGACGGCGCTCTCGAGCATCTGCTCATCCATTACGATTCCCCTTTGCACACCTTTGTCGGAAGCCCGATTCCCGGAACCTAGAAACCGTGACGAACCACTTCGTCGTCGCGGCGGTTGATGAACTGGATATAACGGAATCCCCCCTTGAGCTGCGCCTCCTCCAGAATCCGGTAGCCCTCGTCGCGACAGGCGTCGCAGGCGTCGGCGGGGATCTCCACGCCGAGGCAGAGCGGGTTGTTGGTGGAGCGCGTCTCCACTCGGACGGTGCCCCGGCAGTCCGGACATTCGCGAACCATCTCGGTCTGCGCTTCGGAGATGTTGTCCACGTCGTAATAGATGTCCTTGTGCCGCACGAACCAGCCCGAGGAGATGACGCCCTCGCGGGCCTTCTCGGAGCCGTCGAACGCCGGGGGGTGGAAATACAGCTCGGGCATCACGTCGCAGAGCCTGTCGATGTATTCCGTGATCCGTTTCTCCTGCCGCACCGAAGCGGGCGTGAAATCCGGCTCGCGCACCCCGGAATAGTCCATGCCCGACATGGCGAGGCACAGCCCGAGGTTCACATACGGCAGCGCTCCCTGAATGGCGTAGCCGCCCTCCAGCACCGCGATGTCCGGAGCGAGCATCTCGTTCATGCGGGCATAGCCCTGCGCGGAAAGGTTCATGTTGGTGATGGGGTCGGAAAAGTGGTTGTCCTGTCCCGCAGAGTTGATGACCAGATCGGCTCCGAAATCCTCCAGAATGGGCATGACCACGCGCTCCATCACCGCCAGAAAGCCTTCATCGGTGGTGCCGGGCGGCAGGGGGATGTTCAGGTTGCGCCCGCGCGCCCACGGTCCGCCCAGCTCCTCCGGGAAGCCCGAACCGGGATACAGGGTCCGCCCGTCCTGATGCAGGGAGATGAAAAGGGTGTCCGGGTCGTGCCAGTAGACGTCCTGCGTGCCGTCGCCGTGATGGCAGTCGGTGTCCACGACGGCGATGCGCTTGCGCCCGTGTCTGGCCCGGATGTACTCCAGCATCACCGCCTCGATGTTGATGTTGCAGAACCCGCGAGAGCCGTGGACCACCTTCATGGCGTGGTGGCCCGGCGGCCTGACCATGGCGAAGGCGCGCTCCTTCTCGCCGGACATGACCAGTTCCGCCGCGCGGATGGCCCCGCCGGCCGAGACCATGTGTGAACGCGTGGCGACCGAAGGCACGTCCGGAAAGCAGAAATGCACCCGCTCCACGTCCTCCACCGAGGCTACGGACGGCTTGTATTCGTCGATGCCCTCGACGTCGAAGATGCCCTCCTCGCGAAGCTGGTCCTGCGTGTAGAGCAGTCGCTCCTCGCGTTCAGGGTGCGTGGGGGAAATGGCCCAGTCGAAGGCCGGAAAGAATATGATTCCGAGAGACTTGTCAGCCTTGAGCATGTGTACTCCCTGTATGTGTCCTGCCGGCGGTCTAGGCCCGGCCCATGCGATGCGTCACGCCCGGACGCACCTGACAACGCACGCGGATGTTGCGGCCCACCATGTCGAATCCCTTGACCATGTTGAAGCTGGACGCGTGGGTGATCTGCGCCTCGTCCTTCTCGAGCTTCACGCCCATGGCGTCCAGATGCATGGACAGCTGATTCACGGCGTCGCGCCGGGCCTGTTCCAGCCCGTAGTTGGACGGGATGTTCTCTCGGTACGAGAGCGAAGGAATGAACATGACGTTGCGCTCGGTGTCCGCGAACAGCTCCAGGTCCCACGTGGTGCGGGTCAGCGCCGCGCCGATGGCGTTGGCCACCGCGTAGTCGCTCGGCACCTCCACCGAGAGCTTGAAACGGTCGAAGAGCGGACCGCGCATGGACTCCGCAGGCCCGCCCATGAGGTAGACCTTGCGGGGTACGACCTGTTTCCCCTCGAGCAGCTCGTGGATGGTGTACACGGGCTTGGCGTTTATCTCATCAACCAGCGCGCGGGTTTCCCGGTGGATGGTCCGGGACGCGTACTCCACGGCCCGCTCGGCAAGGACCTCGGCGGGCATGGTGTGCGAGGCGGCGTAGTCGCGCAGGGCGCGTCTGGAGGCTTCCACGTCGCCCACCTCAGACTCGCCCACCCAGTTGAGGGCGTCGGTCAGCGTCGGGCGCTCGCCGCCGTGGCAGGCGCTCGGTCCGAGCCGGTTGGGGCCGACGCGCACTTCGTCCCCGAGCACCGAGATGGCGGAGTCGCCGCCCATGCCGATGGAGCGCACCTTGAGCGCGCGCACCAGCGTGGGCAGGGAGCCGATGTCGATGCCCTCGCGCTCCACCAACGGCGCGCCGTTGGCAAAGACCGCGATGTCCGTTGTCGTGCCGCCGATGTCGAGGATGACGGAGTCGTGCACGATGTCGCACAGGGCCACGATGCCCATGACGCTTGCGGCGGGGCCGGAAAAGATGGACTGCACGGGCATGCGCCGCGACTCGGTCAGCGGCATGGTGCCGCCGTCCGCCTTGAGCACGTTGACGCGCACGTGCCCGAGCCCGAGATCGTCCAGCGACAGCTTCACGGCCTCGGCGAACTCGTTGAAGACGCGCCAGACCGCGCAGTTGTAATAGGCGGTGGCCACGCGGCGGGGAAAATTCAGGGTGCCGCCCAGCTCGTGGCCCATGGTCACGAAATCGGCGGCCTCGCAGGGTTCGTCGCCGTCCACGGCGCACAGGGCGTTGCGTATGACCCGTTCATGGCGAGGGTGACGGGTGGAGAATTTCCCGACCGCCGCGAACACGCGCACGCCGTCCTTCCGGCAGGCCTCCACTGCCTCGCGGACCTGCCCGCCGCGCAGGGCGCGGACCTCGTTGCCGCGATGGTCCACATACCCGTCGAGGGCGTAGAAATGACGACAGGGCATGAAATGATGCGGATCGATACCGGGTCCGGCGCTCACCAGCACCCCAACGTCCTCCACTTTGCCTTCCACGATGGCGTTGGTGGAAAGCGTGGTGGACAGGTTGAGCGCGACGGCCCGAGCCGGATCCACATCGCGCAGCACTTCCCTGAGCGCGGCGGTTACCGACCCCAGCAGGTCGTCGTGATCGGTGGGGACCTTGCAGGATGCGGCCGTCTCCATGCAGCCGCCCCGCTCCTCAAGCGCCACGGCGTCGGTATGCGTTCCTCCCACGTCTATTCCGAGCAGCATTGCGTCGTCTCCTGTTTGTTGCCAGCGTAGGGAAAAACCCTATCACCTCGGGAGGAGCACGGTCCACAGGCAATACGGCGAACGGTCAAGGCCCTTCGGGGAGTGGTCAGCTTTCGGTCGGAATACGGATGTAAAAGGTGGTCCCCTCTCCGACGACGCTGTCGAAGGACAGCTCGCCCCCGAAGGTATCCACCACGAGGGAATAGGCTATGGCCAGCCCCTGCCCGGTCCCCTTGCCCACCTCCTTGGTGGTGAAGAAGGGGTCGAACACGCGCCCGTTCATCTCCTTGGGGATGCCGGTGCCGTCGTCGCTGACACTGATCTCGACCATCTTCCCGAAGCGACGGGCAGCGATGACAATGGAGCCTATCTCCTGCGTCCCCGCGTTCTTTTCGCCAATGGCCTGCGCAGCGTTGATGAGCAGATTGAGCACCACCTGATTGAACTGGCCCGGTACCACGCGCACGGCAGGCAGGTCGTCCTCGAAGTCGAATTCCACGCCCGCGACGTACTTCCACTCGTTTCTGGCGACCATGACGGTGTTACGAACGGCTTCGGGCACATCCAGCAGCACGGGGTTCACCTCGTCGGGATGCGAGAAGGCCTTCATGCTGCGCACGATACCCGTGATGCGGTCCACGCCCTCGAGCGTCTCGCGTATGGCCTGCGGGACCTCCTCGACCAGAAACTCCACCCCCGACTCCTCGCACAGCCGGAGGAAACGCGAACAGGCCGCCTCGTCCAGCGCCGTGGGGTCGGGGCAGGCGAGCTCCACCGCTTCGTGGACGCGTTTCATGAACGGGTCCAGCTCTTCCTGCAGGAAGCGGACATTATCCCCCACGAACTGGGCCGGGGTGTTTATCTCGTGCGCGATGCCCGCAGCGAGGCTGCCGATGGACTCGAGTTTCAGCGCCTGCAGCTGATCGCGCTCATGGCGCTTGCGCTCGGAGATATCCAGCATGACCTCCATGAAGGCGGCTTTGCCTTCGCGCCGCACGGAGACCACCGTCTTCATGATGGGGACGCAGGTGCCGTCGGCCCGGGAAATCAGATATTCGCCCATGAAGATGTCCTGCTCGAGCAGCGGACACAGGTCCGGGCACCCCTTCTCGCCACCCTTGCAGCAAAGGAAACGGCAGTCGCGTCCCTTGAGCTCCTCGCGGCTCCAGCCGAGCAGCCTCTCGGCCTCTTCGTTGGCGTCGAGGATGGTCAGATTCCGGGGCTCCACCGTGACGATGGCTGCGCGGATGCCCTTGATGACTCTGTCGAGAGCCTCCTGACTGTCCTTGAGCTCCCGCTGCATGCGCACCTGGGCGTCCCGCTCGCGGCGCAGCTTGCGATTCGAGTAGGCCAGAACCAGCAATGCGCCCGCCAGCGGCAGCAGAAGGACGAGCCCCCACTGCATGACCGTTCTCAGCGACGTGCCGTGCTCGTAGCGGACAAGCAGCCACTCCTGCATGACGGCGGCGCGCTCCCGCGGCGTGATAGAGGCCAGCGCCTTGTCCAGTATGGAGGCAAGAATGCGGTCGTCCTTCGCCACGGCCATTCGCTGGTCATGATTGCCGATGGCGACCGGGGCCGCAACCTTGAGGCTCTTGAACCCTCTGTGCTCGATGAGCCATGAAGCCACAGTGAGGTTGCCCACGAAGACGTCCGCCTTTCCTGCCTCGACGAGGCGGAGGGCGTCCTCGGCTTCGTCGACCGGCAGCAGCTTCATCCGTGGAAAGTTCCTGCCCAGCCGCTGGTGTACCACGTAACCGTCCTGAACGGCCACGGTCATGCCTTCCAGATCGTCCGGGCCACCGACATATCCGAAATCGTCACGGGTCACGATAACCCAGGAGAGATACAGGTAGGGACGGGTGAAACGCAGGAAGCTGGCGCGTTCCGGGGTGCGCTTGATAGTCGGCACAAGGTCGTACTCGGACGAGCCCTGCCGCATGTTCCGCAGCATCTCGCTCCACGGGATGTCCGCCGGGACGACCTCGAAACGAAGCCCCGTCTTTTTGGAAATGAGCTTGAGGTAGCCGTCGCAGATGCCGCTCCGGGACACATCCTCAAACTGATAAGGCGGCCAGTCCCCTCCCCACACCG
Source organism: Pseudodesulfovibrio halophilus DSM 5663 (assembly GCF_059568665.1). NCBI lineage: Bacteria > Pseudomonadati > Thermodesulfobacteriota > Desulfovibrionia > Desulfovibrionales > Desulfovibrionaceae > Pseudodesulfovibrio > Pseudodesulfovibrio halophilus. The sequence goes on from NZ_JCANTV010000009.1 coordinate 251,473, forward strand.
TTATCGGGTCGGACCGGGCGATCCAGTCCCGTTCCTCGGGCGTAAGCGGCACGTCGGCCGCGGAGACCGTAACGGGGGCCGCCGCGGCAAGCGTGAACCAGAGTAAAAGGACGGACAGGCCGCCGCGGGAGAATAGACTCAGCATGAATCCGGCATACCATCGGCCGCGGGAAATCAATATTATATATCGGTCTTCCCGCCGCCCTCGCCTGCGGCCTTGGCCGCGCCGCCATCCACCGACACTCTGAGCGCCGAATCCTGCTTGAGCAGCACGTCCCGCTGCGGGAAGGGAATCTGGATGCCGTGCTCATGAAAGAGGTCCCAAATACCCAGCAGAACCGTATGGCGCACGCCGCCGATACCCTGATCCGTGTCCGCAATCCAGACGCGCAATTCGAGATCCACGCTGCTGTCGCCGAAACCAACCAGCAGGGCGTTGGGAGCCGGGTCGGTCACGACCCTCGGGCTCTGCCGCGCGGCCTGAAGCATCAGGTCCAGCGCAAGGCGCACGTCGGACTCGTAGCTGATGCCCACCGGCAGACGCAGGCGCACCTGATTGTCTGAAAAGGTCCAGTTGATGACCTGATTGGTGATCAGGTGCTCGTTGGGAATGAGGTATTCCTTGCCGTCGCGCGTGAGCACCGAGGCGTAGCGGGCGTGCAGGGAGCGGATGAAACCATAGGCGCCCTGCACCTCGATGGTGTCGCCGGGCTTGATGGAGCGGTCCAGCAGCAGGATGACCCCCGAGACAAGATTGGAGAATATCTTCTGCAGCCCGAAGCCGATTCCCACGCCCACCGCGCCGGAAAAGACCGCGAGGCTGGTCATGCTGATGCCCATGCTGCTGATGACCACCAGCCCGACTCCTGCATACAGCCCGAAGCGCAGCGCCTTGCCGAACAGCACCTGAAGCGACGGCGAGAGCGTGGAGCCGGAGATCTGCTGTTCCATGATCCGCGAGGTCACGGAGGCCGCCTGCAGCAGGAGCACGCCCAGCAGCACCCCCTTGAGGAGCACCAACGCAGAGAGCCGGGTCTCCCCGAAGCTCAGGCCAAGCCCGTCCAGAAACGCGGCGGCCGGTTCGAGCAGGCCGAGGATATGCAGCGCGGCCACGCCCCACGCGGCATAGGCCAACGCCCGGCCCCAGAAACGGCTGGCGATGACGCTGCGGAGCAGCTGGGCCGCCAGCCACGCGGCGGAAAGGTTGGTGAACACGCCCACCAGAACGGCGGGCCGCTCGAACATGCCGAGGCTCTCCTGACACAGGCGGCACAGCAGCATGAACGGCAGCAGCCAGCCGGAGCGGGCGAAGGTGCGCACGACCTTGGCCAGCCACTCGCCGTGCATCCTTTCCGCCTTGGCAAACAGGCGGCTGCGGGCAGGCTTCCACACAGCCAGCGACAGCAACAGGCTCACGGCCACGAGACCGGCCTGAAGCGCGGCCTCCCAGTCGAGCGCCCTGTCCGCGACCTCCACGGCCGCGGTCCTTGCCTTTTCAAGAAGCTGACCCGCGGAATACTGCATGGTCCCTACCTACCCTCAGCGCAGGGCCAGATCAATGATAACGCCCGCAAAGAGCAGGACGGAGATGATGCCGTTGATCGTGAAGAAGGCCACGTTGACGCGGCTCATGTCCTCGGCGGAGATGAGGCGGTGCTCCCACATGAGGAAGAGCCCGGCGCCCAGCGCGGCGAGGAAGTAGACGAATCCGGATCCCGCGGCCCAGCCCGCAAGCACGAAGAACGCGGCCGTGGCGAAATGGCTCACCGAGGAGATGCCCAGCGCGGCGCGCAGCCCGAGCTTGGCGGGGATGGAGTTGAGCCCCTCGGCCCGGTCGAATTCACGGTCCTGACAGGCGTAGAGCAGGTCGAAGCCCGCCACCCAGAACAGCACGCCGAAAAACAGCAGCGCGGACGTCAGGGAGACCTCGGCGGTCACTGCGAGACCGCCCGCCACCGGCGCCAGCCCGAGCACGGAGCCGAGCACGAAGTGGCACCAGTGGGTGAAGCGCTTGCAGTAGGAGTAGAACGCGGACCAGATCAGGGCCAGCGGCGACAGGGCGAAGCAGACCCAGTTCAACCCGGCGCAGGCCAGCACGAAGATGGTGGCGCAGGCCACGATGAACTGCATGGTGAAGCGCGGCGTCAGCTCGCCGCTCACAAGAGGGCGGTCCTGCGTGCGCGGGTTTCTGGCGTCTATGTCCACGTCCGCCAGCCGGTTATAGGCCATGGCGAAGGAGCGCACCGCGACCATCGCCACGGTCAGGAAGAGCATGATCCGCCACCCGGGCCAGCCCCCGGCGGCGAAAAACGCTCCGGCATAGGCGAAAGGCAGGGCGAAGACCGAGTGCTCGATCTTGATCATGCGGCAGACTTTTCCGATATTTCCAAAGACATTGCTCATTGGTTCATTTCACTCCGGTACGATTAGTAGCGACTGACGAGAAAGGCGCCCACAAAGAGGAGCACCGCACCCACGATGCGCGGTGGGCTCACCGCGCGCGTGTCGAATCCGAAAACACCCATATGGTCCAGCGCCAGCGAAGTGATGAGCTGGGCCGCGATGATCCATACCATCGCTCCGGCCGCGCCGATCTTGGAGGCCACGAGAATGCTCGCCGCAACAAAGACCGCGCCGAGCAGCCCGCCGAACCACATCCAGCCGGGCCCCGCCGCGGCGGCTCTGGCCAGCGGCATGGGGGTGCCCGTGAGCCACACGTAGCCCGCGAGGGCCGCCGTTCCCACCACAAAGGATACGAGCGCCGCGGGGACCGGGTCTCCCAGAGCCGCGCGAAGGGTGTTGTTCACCCCGACCTGCACGGTGGCGCACGCGCCCGCCGCAAACGCTATGGCGATGAATATCCATTTCATGGGCGCAGAGACTACTCCGGTTTGCGCCTTTGGTAAACGCCCCGTGAATACGGTTTTCTCAACAAAAGCTCCCCGCAACCGTAACGCCCCTGCAACTACAAACTTTTTCAGGGAGCGTACATCAGGACAGTCATAACACCAGAACCCAACGGGAGGTCCGTCATGAACGAAGCAGACAAAAGGATGATCCGCGCTCGCCTGACCGAAGAGCTCGAAAACCTGATCAGTCTCCACAGCGAAGATGCCCCCCTTTCCCTGGAAAACTTCGCGGACGACGCGGACTATGCGTCCCAGTTGACCGCACACACCATGACTCTGGCCCTGAAAGAGCGCGATCTGGACAAGATCCGCCGCATCGAACGGGCTCTCGAGCGCGTCAACTCCCCGGACTTCGGCCTCTGCCGCGAGTGCGACGACCCCATCGGCAAGGCGCGGCTCACGGCCCGGCCCGATGCGCGTCTGTGCGTTGCCTGCCAACAGGAAAGGGAATCCGGACTGCCCGCATGCGCCTAACAACGTCCGAAACGGAGGAATCCCCCATGGGCGACACGATCAGCAGGATAGACCTGCACGTTCACTCGCGCCACTCCAAACGCCCCTCGCAGTGGATTCTGCAAAAGATAGGCTGCCCGGAGAGCTTCACCGACCCCAGGCTCATCCACGAGACAGCCCTGAGGCGAGGCATGGACCTCGTCACCATCACCGACCACAACACCATCGACGGCGCACTCGAAATCGCCCACCTGCCCGGCACTTTCATCAGCGAAGAGATCACCACCTACTTCCCGGAAGACCGCTGCAAACTCCACGTGCTCGCCTGGGACATCACCGAAGCCCAGCACGAAGACATCCAGAAGGCGCGCGAAAACGTCTTCGACCTCGTGCCCTATCTCCATGAACAGGGCATCGTCCACGCCCTGGCCCACCCGCTCTTCGCCGTGAACGACCGCCTGACTCTGGAACACCTCGAACAGGCGCTGCTGATGTTCGGCATCGTTGAGGCCAACGGCTCCCGGGACGCGAGGCAGAACGAATCCCTGACCGCCATTCTCGACGCCCTCACGCCGAGGCACGTGGAACGGCTGGCGGACATCCACGGCCTCGAACCCGTGGGCGAGCGCCCGTGGGAAAAGACCATCGTCGGCGGCTCGGACGACCACAGCTCCATCAACATCGCCCGCATGCACACGCGCTTCACCGGCGCCCCCCGCAAGCAGGCCCTGCTGGACGCCCTCTGCGCCGGGCAATGCGAACCGGCGGGCGACGCTGCCACGCCGCGAACCATGGCTCACAATCTCTACGGCATCGCCTACCAGTTCTACACGCGCCGAGCCTCCATGTCCGACGCCGCCAAGCAGCACGTGGTCATCCGCTTTGCGGAAAACGGCCTGAACCCGGCGCGCAGCAGCGAGCCCACCGGCATCATCCACCGCCTGCGCTGTTTCATGGGACGCGGCCGGGCCGCCCTGCACTCCCTCGCCCCCGGCAAGGACTCGGTACAGGACTCGCTGCTCAAGAACGCCGCCCAGATCATCACCGCCGACCCGGACCTCATGAAGGTGGCCAGAGGCTGTGCCGGGGAACCGCGGACGCTGGAAAACGAGGTGGCCCGCTTCATCTCCGGATCGGCCAACCGGGTGCTGCGCAACTTCGCGGACAAGGTGCTCGACAGCGCCATGGGCGCAAACCTTTTCGACATCTTTCACACCATCGGCTCGGCCGGCTCCCTTTACGCCCTGCTGGCCCCGTATTTCGTCGGGTACGACCTGTTCAGCCGCGAACGCGGCTTCTGCAATCAGGCCCTGAAACGCTTCGGCGTACGGCAGGACCTCAAGCGGCCCCTCAGGATCGCCCACTTCACCGACACCTTCGACGAGGTCAACGGCGTGGCCGGCACCATCCGCAGCCAGCTGGAACTCGTCTCACGCCACGGCAAACGCATGACCGTCGTCACCAGCGGCTCCCACAAATCCGGTCCCGGCCTCGCCAACTTCGACCCGGTCGGCGAATTCCAGATTCCCGAGTACCCGGAACTGACCCTGCGCTACCCGCCCGTGCTCGAAATGCTCGAATATTGCTTCGAACGCGAATTCGACTGCATCCTCGCCGCCACCCCCGGCCCGGTGGGGCTGGCCGGGCTGGCCGTATCCAAAATTCTCAAGATTCCCTTCCACGGCACCTACCACACCGCATTCCCCCAGTACGTCAGAGCCTTCACCGAAGACACCGCCATGGAAGACGGCTGCTGGCGCTTCATGACCTGGTTCTACAACCAGATGCAGGTCATCTACGCGCCCTCGGAAGCAACCAAGCAGGAGCTGGTGGACAGGGGCATCGACCCCGGCAAGATCACCACCTACCCCAGAGGCGTGGACGTGGAACGGTTCCACCCCTCCAAGCGAAACGGCTTCTTCACGCGCTACAGCCTCGATGGAACCAAGCTGCTCTATGTGGGCCGCGTCTCCCGTGAAAAAGGACTCGACACCCTCGCCGAAGCCTTCCGCAGGGTCTCCAAGATGCGCCCCGGTCTGTCGCTGGCCGTGGTTGGCGAAGGCCCTTACCTCGAGGAAATGAAGCGCACCCTGCGCGGCACTCCGGCCGTGTTCACCGGAGCCCTGCACGGAGAGGACCTCTCGCAGGCCTACGCCAGCTCCGACATCTTCGTTTTCCCCTCCGCCACCGACACCTTCGGCAACGTGGTGCTGGAGGCCCAGGCCTCGGGACTGCCCTGCATCGTCACCGACCAGGGCGGCCCGTGCGAAAACATCGAGCCGGACGAGACCGGCCTGGTCATCCCCGCAGCCGACCCGGACGCCCTCATCCGCGCCGTGCTCCACCTCGTAGACGCCCCGGAACGCCTCGCCTACATGCGACGCAAGGCCCGCGGCAGCATGGAGGAACGCACCTTCGACCAGACCTTTCTGAAAACATGGGAACTCTTCGGCGCACGCATCCGCGACGCCGCCTGATGCAAAGCATCCTCACGGAGCAGCTTCGACAGCAGCCCCGAAAAGGAACGCCCCGCCGAACCGAAAGGCTCGACGGGGCGTTCCCATTGAAAAATCAATCCGCTAATCCATGTCCGCAAAGCAAACCGCTCGTAATCCGGAGCGGTCCAAGGCAGTCAGCAAAGCATCCAGAAAAACAAACGCGGCTCCGTTCATGCGCTGATGATGCAGCATCACCCCGCAATGCCCGGACTCCAGCGCCTCGACAAGCTCGGCAAGCAACGCTTTGCGCGACGTCGCCGGGTCCCCTTCGTTGCGCGTATGCAGGTCCACATTCACGAAGCGGTCCGGAAGCCCCTGCGGAAGCGGAACCTTGCGCTCCTCGCCTTCGGAACGTGAAACGCACAGGTATTCCAACTCTCGCAGCAACTTCGCCGTCACCCCGTCGAACCGATTCCAAGGCGGCGTAAACCGCTTTTCAAACCGCTTGCCGAGCAACTCCGAGAGTTTTTGCGCCCCCTGAACAAGATCCGCACGTTTCTCGTGCTCGGTACGGTCAGAACCAAACTCTCCCTTTTTTCCCGAAAGCTGATGGCTCACATGCCGCCATCCATGCTGATGGAACCGGAACAGTTTCGTCTCAGGGCACAGCCGCAGCAGGTCCAACGCTCGGTCCTTCCGCAACCACGCGGGCGTCACCGCCATCTCCAAGGGCACTTCATGCGTCCTGAAAATCTCCACCATGCGCTTGAAGGCAACCGACGGCACGGCCACGTCGTCTGCACGAAAGAAAATCCGAACACCTGAAGCCGCTCGCTCAAACGCAGCATCCAACTCAGCCGCCATGTCCGGAAACGGCTCGGACCATATCGGGGACACGCCCGGTCTGATGATCATTTATTTTTTTCCTCCGGGGGCTTAAGAACCTTTTGCCAAAAGGTTCTTAAGAATCTCCAAAATCTTTTGGTTTGCCAAGCCGAATCTGGGCGCTCGGAACGCTGAGGCTCTTTGACGGCTTGGCGGCTATGCTGGCGGCGTTTTGTGATAGTGAGAGTTGTAACAACTCAGGTTGCCCAACCTGTTCAGCCAAAACGCACAGAACTCAATTCCTCCGTCAGCGGGGTTGCAGCTGTGACGCGAGTTATGCGGTCGCATGAACCCTGCGCTGCAACCCCGCTGACAACCCAGGGATTGCAAAGGGTGCCCGCCCCTTTGCCGGGGTGCAGGGGCGGAGCCCCTGCCCGCCGAAGGCGTCGTCTTGCCTGAAACCGTCGTGAAATAATAACATTCATTGGCCGTTCGGTGTTTGTATAGTGAGGCGTTTTCGTTTACATTCCCTGCATCGTGATCAAAACAGCCTTTAATCATTCAAGAATAAGGAGTCTTCCATGAGCATTATTTCCGGAGTCTGGGCAAGGGAAATTCTCGACAGTCGAGGCAATCCCACGGTTGAAGTGGAGGTCGTGCTGGAATCAGGTGCGCGTGGTCGTGCTGCGGTTCCGTCCGGAGCATCCACGGGCACCCGCGAGGCGCTGGAACTTCGTGACAAGGAAGACCGTTTCGGCGGCAAGGGTGTGCAGACTGCCGTGGAGAACGTGCGTGGCGAGATCGCCGAGCGCATCATGGGCATGGACGCGCTGCGTCAGGTGACCGTGGACAATGCGCTGCTGGATCTGGACGGCACGGAGAACAAGGAGCGTCTGGGCGCCAATGCGCTGCTGGGTGTTTCCATGGCCGTGGCCCGTGCTGCGGCGAATCTGCTGGGCCTTCCCCTGTACCAGTATCTTGGCGGCGCGAACGCCAAGCTGCTGCCCGTGCCCCTCATGAACATCATCAACGGCGGAGAACATGCGCCGAACAACCTGGACATTCAGGAGTTCATGATCATGCCGCTGGGTGCGGAGACCTTTGCGGAGGCGCTTCGCATGGGTGCCGAGACCTTCCATGCGCTGAAGAAGCTGCTGGCCGACGACGGCCATGTCACCAGTGTGGGTGACGAGGGCGGTTTTGCGCCGAACCTCAAGTCCCATGAGGAAGCGTTCCAGTACATCATGAAGGCCATCGAGTCGGCCGGGTATGAGCCGGGTGCTGACATTGCGCTGGCCATCGACGCTGCGGCGAGCGAATTCTACAAGAACGGCAAGTACGTGTTCGCCGGTGAGGGACGCGACTTCGACGCGGCCGGACTGGTGGATTACTATGCCGAGCTCTGCGACAAGTTCCCTCTCGTTTCCATCGAGGACGGACTTGCCGAGGCCGACTGGGAAGGCTGGGAGCTGATGACCGAGAAGCTCGGTGAAAGCATCCAGATCGTCGGTGACGACATCTTCGTGACCAATCCGGAGATTCTGGCCGAAGGCATCGTGCGCGGCTGCGGCAACTCCATCCTGATCAAGCTGAATCAGATCGGCACCGTGACGGAGACGCTGGACACCATCGAGCTCGCCAAGACCGCGAGCTACACCAACGTGGTTTCCCATCGCTCCGGCGAAACCGAGGACCACTTCATCTCGGACCTCGCGGTGGCGGTAAACGCTGGGCAGATCAAGACCGGTTCCCTTTGCCGTTCCGACAGGCTCGCCAAGTACAACCAGCTCATCCGCATCGAGGAAGAGCTGGGCGAGGACGGCATCTATTACGGTCCCATCCTCGGCGAAAGCTGGTTTGACGAAGACTAGCAGACGCCATTTCGCGACAAGAGAAGGCCGTCCCGTTCGGGGCGGCCTTTTTTATTGAGTGGCGTCAAATTCGGCCTGTTCGCAGGCTGGCGGCGGTGGCGAGGGCAAGCACGAACACTGGCACAGCCAGCGTTGCCATGGGCAACGGGAACTCGGTGCCGATCATGAGCATCGCGCCGAATGAATAGGCTCCGGACATCAGGGCCGAAGCCCACAGCAACGCCCGCGCAGCGCGTACGCGAAACAGGGAGAGCGCCCCCGCGACGGAAAAAAGCAAACCGGCGAGCAAAGCCGCTGCATGAACGGCAAACTGAACTGACTCGCCCAGCTTCAGCCCGCTGTTGACCGCCAGCCCCAGTCCGAAGACGATCCAGGTGTATTCCAAAGCCTTACGCATCATGTCCCCTTCCTGATGAGACTGGAGATAGCACCGCACCTCAGCAAGAACAAGAGAACGGAATACGCACAGAGTTCATTTAATCAGTGCAATGCGTCCATGGAAATGACAAGGATATCCTATCCCGGATCGGCCGGACCACCATAAAACAATGGAGAGGGTATGAAGAAAACAATTGCACTGTTGGTTCTTACGGTTGTCTTTGCCGCAACAAGCGCCTTCGCAACCGAATCAATCGTCGGGACATGGGAGGTGCAGCAGATCGAAATGTACCTTAACGGCAAGAAGGTCGAAAACCCCAAGGCTGTTGACGGCTACATCGAAATCACCTCGCAGGACGGACCGCTTTTTGCCGGGACGAAGCATTGGACCCGTGGAGGGAAGAATTATTCCGAAGCCCTCAGCGGCAGCATCACCGACAACAACGAAATCATCATCCAGGAACACGTGGACGGAGAAGCCCAAGGCAGCCTCCTGCCAGACGACATGATGGTCCTCTTCTACACCGAAGGACCGCCCACGCCGCGCGTGCACAAGACAATCCTGAAACGCCGCTAGTCCCCGCACAGCTTGACGAACAGGGCCGCTTCATGCGAAGCGGCCTTTTCTTCATCCGTTCTTTTTTACAGTCATCCAATCAGGGGATTTGAGACATGATTCTGCTCGACGGCAAAGAAACCGCGAAAACCATCCGCGGTGAACTCAAGGCAGAGGTTGAGGCGCTCGCGCCCAAACACGGACGCGCACCCGGGCTGGCGGTTATCCTCGTCGGCGAAGACCCGGCATCACAGGTCTACGTCCGCAACAAGGAACGCGCCTGCGCCGAAGCCGGCATCGTTTCCGTGCCGCACAAACTGCCCGCGGAAACCTCCCAGCAGGAACTCGAAAAACTCATCAGCGACCTCAACGCCGACGAAACCGTCGACGGCATCCTGCTGCAACTGCCCCTGCCGAAAGAACTCGACAGCCAACGCTGCCTCGAACTCATCGACCCAGAAAAAGACGTGGACGGCTTCCACCCCGTCAACGTAGGAAAACTTACCCTCGGCCTGCCCGGATTCCGCTCCTGCACCCCGGCAGGCGTCATGAACCTGCTTGAGCGCTACGGAATCGACCCTTCCGGCAAGAAATGCGTCATCATCGGTCGCTCCAACATCGTCGGAAAGCCGCAGGCGCTCATGATGCTGGCCAGGAACGCCACCCCGGTGATCACACACTCCCGCACCAAAGACCTCAAAGCAGAATGCCGCGACGCCGACATCCTCGTCGCCGCCCTGGGAAGACCTGGCTTCGTCACCGAAGACATGGTCAAGGAAGGAGCCGTCGTCGTCGATGTCGGCATCAACCGCACCGACGACGGACTCAAAGGCGACTGCGACTTCGACGCCGTCAAAGACAAAGTGCACGCCATCACCCCCGTGCCCGGCGGCGTTGGACCCATGACCATCGCACAACTGCTGGTCAACACCGTCCAAGCCTTCAAACAGCACGTCAACGCATAATAAGTGACGCCTCCGGCGGGCAGGGGCTCCGCCCCTGCACCCCGGCAAAGGGGCGGGCCCCCTTTGCAATCCCCGGTTTGTCAGCGGGGTTGCAGCGCAGGGTTCATGCGACCGCACAATTCGCGTCCATGCTGCAACCCCGCTGACGGGGATTTGGGATTCTGTGGGGCTTGGCTGACGGAAATTCATGTGTGAACTTTCTGGAATGATCAGTTTGATACTCCCTAGGCGTTCACTGTCCCTTGTGACCAGCAATTGCCGTTCGCCCCTGCCAAGCCGCCTACACGTTGAGGCTTTCGGAAAGCTCAACACGGCTTGGCAAGCCAAAGGTTTTTGGGAGATTCTTAAGAACCCTTTTGCAAAAGGGTTCTTAAGCCCCCGGAGGGTCCCCGAAGGGCCGCCGGGGGCTATCATCTACTGAAAACAGGCCATCCAGAGGCCTTCCATGAGCAGGTCGGGACGGACTTCGCGTATTTCGGGGCATACGCGTGCGATGCCGGGCGCGAGTCCGCCGGTGGCCATGACGTAGGGCGTGTCGTCCATTTGTTTGGCGAGTTTGCGGCAGAGGCCGGAGGTCATTTCGGCAAAGCCGAACACGAGGCCCTGGTTGAGGCACTCGGAAGTGGTTCTGCCCCATGAGAGTTCGTCTGAGGCCACTTCGAGTTCCACGGCGGGCAGTTTGGCTGTTCCTTCGTGCAGGGAACGCATGGAGGAGAGCACGCCGGGGCAGATCAGGCCGCCCATGAAGGCGTCGTCCACGATGCAGGCCAGCGTGGTGGCGGTGCCGTAATCCACGACGATGATGCAGCGTTCCTCGCGAAGGCGTCTTGCCGCGAGAGCGGTGACGAGCACGTCGGCTCCGACCTGTTCGGGGCGCGCGTAGCGGTTCTCTATTGCCAGCGGCAGGTCTTTGGGGGCGAAGCGGGCTCGAACATTCAGGAAGCGTTTGCTCATTTCGGAGAGCAGCGGGTCCAGAGGCGGCACCACTGAGGAGACGGCGCACATTTCGATGTCTTCCGGCGCCAGTTCTTCCCTGCGCAGGATTTCTATGAGCTTGAATCCCCAGTCGTCGGCCGTGTTGCGTGGCCTTGTGGGCAGGGTGTAGCTGGATTTGAGACCGGTCTGGTCTGCGATGCAGAGCTTGGTGTTGGTGTTTCCGGCATCTATGAGCAGTGCGGTGGACATGGTGTCGCCTCCTTGAAAATATCGAATGGGGCAAGTGTGTACGCCTTCTGGGGGGAAAGGCAAGCGGTGCCTGAACGTAAAATAATCGGAGCCGGGTGACTTTTTACGAAAAATCGGGTTATCGTACCCGGCACTGGAGGTGACTTATGAATCCGAGCTCCCTGATCCCCGCGGCGCAGACCATTCCCGTGAGCTGGGTCTGGTTCGATGTGCTGCTCGTTCTGGGCTTCTGGGCCCATATCCTTATGATGAACGCGGTCTTTGGCGGCGGCGTCATTTCTCTGTTGAATTCCGGCGGAAAAACCGAGCCGCTGGCTCGGGGCATGTCGAAAAAGATTCCGACCATGCTGGCGCTCACCATCAACTTCGGTGTGGCGCCGCTGCTGTTTCTGCAGGTCAACTACGGTCAGTTCGACTATGCCGGGACGGTGCTCATGGGCGGCTGGTGGCTGGCGGTGATACCGTTTCTGTTGGTGGCGTATTACGGCTTCTACATTTGGGACTTTCGCTACAAGTCCCTTGGCTCGTCCCGTAATGTTTTTCTCGCGCTTGCCCTTGGGTGCATGCTGTTCATCGGGTTCATGTTCGTGAACAACATGACCCTGATGCTGGTGCCAGGCGAGTGGACGGCCTACCTGAAGAACGGCGGCGAGACCATGCTGAACTTCGGCGACTCCACCCTGCTGCCGCGCTATCTGCATTTCATGACTGGAGCGCTCGCCATCGGCGGCGTGGCCGTCGCCATCGTCGGCAGACGGGCAGGACGCGAAGATCAGGTCCATGTCGGGCTCATGTGGTTCGCCCGAGCTACGGTAATCAATATCGGCTTCGGCTTCTGGTTTCTCGTGGCTCTGCCGCAGCGCGTCATGGTGGCTTTCATGGGAGGCGATGCTCTTGCTACCGGCTCCCTGCTGGCGGCGCTTTTCGGTGCCGGGCTCATCATCCATGCGGGTGGTCGCCGCAACCTCAGGCTCAGCATCCTGTGGGGCGCCCTGACGGTGCTGACCATGGCGCTGGCCCGCCATGCCGTCCGCAAGCTCATGCTGGAGCCGTATTACAGCGTGACGGATCTCGAAGTGACGGGGCAGGCCTCGCCTCTCGTCATGTTCCTCGCGGCCCTCGTCCTGGGCATGTGCGTCATAGCCTGGATGATTCGCCTGTACCTGAAATCCGGCAAGGAGGCCTAAGCCATGGAATTTCCCGTATGGCAACTGACGACCCTCGGCGGAGGGTTCTGGATAGCGCTTATTTCCGTGGTTCACGTCTACGTGGCGCAGTTCGCCGTGGGCGGTGGGTTGTTCCTCGTGGTCATCGAGCGCATGGCGCGCAAGTCCGGCTCGCAGGAGTTCATGGACTACGCCAAACGCAACTCGAAGTTCTTTCTTTTGCTGACCATGGTCTTCGGCGCCGTTACCGGCGTTGCGATCTGGTTCACCATTGCCCTGCTCGCTCCGGACGCCGCGTTGACGCTGATTCACCAGTTCGTCTTCGGCTGGGCCACGGAGTGGGTGTTCTTTCTGGCCGAGATCGTATCTCTGCTGATCTACTATTACGGCTGGGAGCGTCTCAGCGCGCGTAACCACCAGATCATCGGCGGGCTGTACTTCTTCTTCGGATGGATGTCGCTGTTCATGATCAACGGCATCATCGGTTACATGCTCACCCCCGGCGAATGGCTTGAGACCGGCAACTTCTGGGATGGCTTCTTCAACCCGACCTTCTGGCCGCAGCTTGTGTTCCGCACCGCGCTCTCCGTGACCTTCGCCGGCCTGTTCGGTTTCGTCACCGGCACGCTTATCAAGGAGGACAAGGCCCGCGGCACCGTGGTGCGCACCTGTGCGGCGTGGACCGTTGTCGGCATGGCGCTGGTGGCGCTCACCGGATGGTGGTACATCAACGCCCTGCCGCCGGAGCAGTACCAGCTCGCCATGGAACAATCCGCCCGGGTACAGTGGTTCATGAACAGCTTCTGGTGGATAGGCATCGCGGTTCTCGTTGGCGGGCTGCTGCTCGGCATCCGCATGCCCCGCAGCCTCGGCTTCCCAGTCGCCCTCGTGGTGCTGCTTCTGGGCCTCGGGCTCACCGGCAGCTTCGAATCCATCCGAGAGGCCGCACGCAAGCCCTACATCATCTGGGGCGAACGCTATTCCAACAGCATTCTGCCCGAGCAGATGCCCGAGATTAACGAAAAGGGATTCCTCAAGACCGCCAAATGGATTCCCACCGACCTCCGAGAGGTCACCGGCCAAAACGAACTCGAGGCCGGGCGATGGCTCTTTCAGTACCAGTGCGCATCATGCCATTCCATCGGCGGCCCCATGAACGATATCCTGCCGCACACCGACAAATACACCGAGGCCGGTTTCGACGCCTTCCTCTCCGGCATGGGCAAGATCAGCCGCTACATGCCGCCGTTCGCCGGAACGCCGGATGAACGCGCCGCACTTGCCGCGTACATAGTGCGCGACCTGCACGATCTTGAGCCTGGCGAGCTGGCCTTTGCCGAGCCCGGCGAAGCCGAGGTTCCCGAGTACGACCCTGAAGAGTCGGAGTTTGTCCTGTTCGCTTGGGCCGACAAGGGACTGCGCTTCGTTTCCGAATCCGGCGTCATCCGCCTGCGCCCCGGAGGCGAGACCCTCAACGCCTCGCTCATTTACCGCGGCATGCTGCCGGAGATCGTCTCCGAGGGCATGAGCGTGGAGTACGAACTGGAAGAAGGGTTCCCTGAAGCCTCGGGCACCATGACACCCGGCGACTACGGCGGATTCAAGGCCGAAGGCATCAAGGTCGAACCGTACTCCGATGAAGGCTACTCGCCCTACCCCGTCGCCACTGTCACCGCCAGAGACGAGAACGGGGAGGTGGTCGCGCAGACCAAGGCCGTCCTTCCGGTGGGCATGCGCATGGGCTGCAACAACTGCCACGGCGGCGGCTGGCAGAACGACGAGGAAGAGGCCGGGCTGTCCGCCGACACGGCCATGGACATCCTCATGGTGCATGACCGCATCAACGACACCTCCCTGACGGAGCAGGCTGAGTCCGGTGAGGTGGTGGACTGCGCCGCTTGTCACGCCGATCCTGACATTGATGAAGACGGCAGAGACGACATGCTCAACCTGTCCGCCGCCATGCACGGTTTCCATTCGGTATACCTCAAGGACCGCGGACAGGACGCCTGCAACTTCTGTCATGAGACCCCGATGTATCGCGGCATTCACGCCGACATGGGCCTTGAATGCGTTGCCTGTCACGGCGACATGACCACGCACGCAGGGTCGCTGCTGCTCGCCGAACGCGAGGCAGGCGTCGAGGCCGCGGACAAGCTCCTCGCGGTGCTTGAGCCCGACGAAGAGTTCGTGCAGCCGCGCAAGCCATGGCATCAGGAGCCCGACTGCCTTTCCTGCCACGAGGAGTTCGCCGCCCCGTACAATGTGGATGCGGCCAACCAGTGGACGGAAGAGAAGGCCGGCCTCTACAGCCAGCGCTACGGCGACGTGGGCGCTGTCCGCTGCGCCGCCTGTCACGGTTCTCCGCACGCCGTCTATCCCGCCATGTATGACCGCGACAACATGCAGCCGCTGCAGTATCAGGACAATCGCCGTCCCATCGGCGCCGGGAACTGCTCGGTCTGCCACACCATGGAAATGGACTACCCGGCCCACCACCCCGGCATGGGGCTGGAGGAATAGAGCCAATACGCAAAGCCCCCCGCGACCTTGGTCGCGGGGGGCTTTCTTGTGCGGCAAGACAGTGTCGGCGGTTGTTAGCCGAGCAAGTCCTTCTTTCCTTCCACGAGGTCGGTGATGACGCCGGGATCGGCCAGCGTCGAGGTGTCGCCGAAGTCGTCCTGATCTGCGGCGATCTTGCGGAGCACGCGACGCATGATCTTTCCGGAGCGGGTCTTGGGCAGCCCGTCGGCGAACTGGATGACCTCCGGCGTCGCGATGGGCCCGATCTCGCTGCGGACCCATTTCTTGAGTTCCGCGCGGATTTCATCGGATTCCTCTTCATCGGACTTGAGCGTCACATAGGCGTAGATGGACTGGCCCTTGACCTGATGCGGCATCCCGACCACCGCGGCCTCGGAGACGGCCGAGTGCGCCACGAGCGCCGACTCGATCTCCGCCGTGCCGAGCCTGTGGCCGGAGACGTTAATCACGTCGTCGAGGCGGCCCATGATCCACATGTAGCCGTCCTTGTCGCAGCGTGCGCCGTCGCCGGATTCGTACATGCCCGGGAACCGCTCGAAATAGGTTGACTTGAACCGCTCGGGATCGCCGAAGACCCCGCGAAGCATACCGGGCCACGGCTTATCCACCACGAGGTGTCCGCCTTCGTCGGGATCGGCAGGCGAACCGTCCGCGCGGACGACTTTTGCGGAGACCCCCGGCATGGGCCGCGTTGCAGAGCCCGGCTTGAGCGGCGTGGCATAAGGCAGCGGCGAGATCATGAAGCCGCCCGTCTCGGTCTGCCACCAGGTGTCCACAATGGGCAGTTTCCCGCTGCCGATGTGCTGATGGTACCACATCCACGCCTCCGGGTTGATGGGCTCGCCCACGGAACCAAGGATGCGCAGGGTGGACAGGTCGTAATTCTGCGTCCACGACTCGCCCTCACGCATGAGCGCGCGAATGACGGTGGGCGCGGTGTAAAACAGGTTGACCTTGAACTTCTCGACGATCTGCCAGAAGCGGTCCGGCTTCGGGTAGCTGGGCACGCCCTCGAACATCAGCGAGGTGGCTCCAAGGCAGAGCGGTCCGTAAAGGATATACGAATGGCCGGTGATCCAGCCGATGTCGGCGGTGCACCAGTAGACGTCGTCCTCCTGAAGGTCGAAGACCCACTGCAGCGTGTGCGCCGCGTACGTCAGGTAGCCGCCCGTGGTGTGCACCACGCCCTTGGGCTTGCCGGTGGAGCCGGAGGTGTACAGGATGAACAGGATGTCTTCCGCGTCCATCTCCTCGGGCGGGCAGTCGCCGCGCACATCGTCTTCGCCAATGACTTCGTGCCACCAGCGATCTCGGCCTTCGACCATTTCGACGTCGTTTCCACCGCGCTGGACCACCACGACCTGCTCCACCGACGGGCAGTTCTTGCAGGCTTCGTCCGCGTTGGGCTTGAGCGGGATGGTTTTCCCGGCACGGATGACAGCATCGGCGGTGACCAGCACCTTCGCTTCACAGTCCTGAATGCGAGACTGGAGCGATATTGCCGAGAAACCGGCGAAGACGACAGAGTGCATGGCCCCGATGCGCGCGCAAGCCAGCATGGCGATGGAAAGCTCCGGCACCATGGGCAGGTACAGCGCTACGCGGTCGCCCTTGCGAACGCCCATCTTCTTCAGCGCGTTGGCAAACTTGCAGACCTCGGTGTAGAGCATCTGATAGGTATAGACCTTCACGTCCTCATCCGGTTCCCCCTGCCAGATGAGAGCGGCCTTGTTGCGCCTGCCGTTTTCGATGTGCTTGTCGAGGCAGTTGTAGGAAACATTCAGCTTGCCGCCTTTGAACCAGCTGATTTCAGGCTTGTGGAAGTCGTACTCCAAAACCTTGTCCCACGGCTTGAACCACGAGACCAGCTCATCCGCGCGTTCCGCCCAGAATCCTTCCGGATCCTCGTCCGCGCGTTTTTCCAGTTCCAGCAGCTTGTCATACCCCTGCACATGGGCGGTTTCGGATTTCGACGGCTGAAAGGTTCTCCCTTCCTTCATCATGCTCTCAATGGTGCGTTCTTCACTCATTGCAACTCCTCAAATCTTGCCGTTATCAAAACCGGCCCGAACGGCGGACCGCAATCCCCAGTGTCATGATGCAAAAGGCATCATTGCTGACTGTACTTCTATATGAAGGATTTTCAAAGCAGGGACTGTTATTAGGTGAACGGTTCAAATCCATGGGGTGAACGGTACGCTACCGGTTGAATGACGTCAGGTCGCCGTGAGCGGCACAATTAATCGACATGAAAAAACGGCGGCCTTCCATGAAGACCGCCGTGATCGAGATGTCGTTACCGATTAAGGCTAGGTAAGGCTGTTGCCCATGCCCTGCGCGCGCGTACCGCCGCCCTCGGCCATTCCGGCCTTACTCTGAAGCTCTTCGAGTTGGTGCTGCAGTTCGGCTATTTCTGACTGCTTGGCCTGAATCAGCTGGCGTTTCTGTTTTTCCGGCATGTCGCTCTGCTCCAGCTCCTCAATCTCCTTTCGCAGCTGTTCGATACGCTCCTTGATGCGCTCTACCATGGGATCTCCCCCGGTATCGTACTGCTCGCCCTGCTTGGCAAGGCGCTTTCCCTCCTCGGAAAGGCTGACGCGGTCGATTCCCAGCGGATTGGATTTGTCGCGCTCCTCGCTCCCGTAGCCGGTGGGGCCCACGTGCAGCTGCGTCGCCGATTCAGCTTCCTGCATGACGGTGTTTTTGAGGCCGCTTTCGACTTTCATTGCTCCCTCCATGGCGTTTCAAGATTCATATCGTCAGAAATGGGATTCCCTTTAGAGAGAACACAATTTTCGGTAGGCCCTGATGCTCCATTCGTTTCATTATGCACAAAAAGACCGACACGGTGATCCGTGTCGGCCCTGAAATGAAAACCCCGCCGTGGGGCGGGGAATTACACGATCTAGTTGTCGCCGAGCGAGACCTGAAAGGCCAGGGAGTAGAGGTGGTCGAAAAAATCGACGTACTCGACAGGGATGTGCGGCGGCACCTGAATCCGGGCCGGAGCAAAGTTGATGATGCCCCGAATGTTGGCCTCCACCAGATGGTTGGCCGCACGCTGGGCGCGATCCGGCGGAGTGGTGATGATGCCTATCTCCATTCCCAGTTCGGGGGCCCGCTCCTTGAGATGCGTCGGACAGACGATCTCCATACCGGTAATTTCCTTACCGATCTTGTCAGGGTCACAATCGAAGGCGGCCTTGATATGGAAGCCGCGCCGAGCGAAATCCTGATGCTTGAGCAGGGCCGTACCGAGATTTCCCACACCGATCAGCGCGCAGTTCCATGCGCGGTCAATGCCTAGCGACTCTTTGATGGAAGAGATGAGTTCCTGTACATAATACCCCACCCCACGAACGCCAAATTCGCCGAAGTAGGCGAGGTCTTTGCGAATCTGGGAAGAGTTGACGGAACAGGCCCGGGCCAGTTTCTCGGAGGAGATGACCTCGACCCCGTCGCGCAGGAGGTTTTCCAGTACCTGAATATAAACGGCAAGCCTGCCGATAGTCGCTTTGGGTATGTGTTCGCTTTTCATTATCTCGTATTGCCTACGCAAGCATGTGAAACATATAACAAGTCTATACTGAAAAAAGGGAGGCCGAAGCCTCCCTTCGATAATCCAATTACCGGATCCCCATTAGGCGAACGGGTTCAGGAAGAGGAGGATCAGGCAGACAACGAGGGCGTAAATAGCCAGGGACTCGATGAACGCCAGACCGAGGATCAGGGTGGTGGTCAGCTTGGAACCGGCTTCCGGGTTGCGGGCGGTGCCTTCAACGGCGCCCTTGAGGCCCATGCCCTGACCGATGCCGCAGAGACCGGCAGCCAGGCCCATGCCCAGAGCGGTTGCGTAAGCGACGGAAGAGCCGAGAGCGGCGCCGTCGGCAGCGAAGGCGGCGGTAGCAACCAGGGTCATGGCCACGGTGGCGAAGAGAGTCTTGAGAGCTTTCATTTTAGTCCTCCAAAAGATTATTATTGATTGTGGTCAAATGACCGTTTCCCCAAATTTGGATGAAGTCCTTGTTCCTAATGCGCGTGGTCCAGAGCGCCCTGCAGGTAGATCATGCCGAGCATGAAGAAGATGAAGGCCTGAATGGTCTTCGCGATCAGGAACAGGAAGTAGATCGGCAGCGTGCTGTAGATGGGCGCCAGCATGAAGAGCAGCACCAGCACGATTTCCTCACCGCGGATGTTGCCGAACAGACGCAGCGTGAGCGAAAGCGGGCGAACGAGGTGGGAGATGAGTTCCAGAACCAGCATCAGGGGTGCCATAACAGGAACAGGCCCCATGAAGTGCTTGATGTAACCAGGGCCCCATTTACGGATGCCGTGGAAATTGTAGTAAGCGAAAAGGAAAAGAGCCAGGGCAGCGTTGGTCTGCAGGTTCGCCGTGGGCGCGTCGCAGCCCGGGACCAGCCCGATGTAGTTCATGGTGAGAATGAACAGGAACAGGGTGATCAGCACGGGGAAAACGCGACGACCTTCCTCGCCGATGTTGGCGACGACAAAGTCCTCGAGACCGCCGATGATGACTTCGAAAACGTTCTGCAGGCCACCGGGGACCAACTGCAGACGACCGCGAACGAGCAGCGCAAGGGTGAACAGGATGAGCATTGCAAGCCAGGTGTACCAGACGTGCAACTCAATGAACTCCAAATGCAGCGCGTTGCGCAGGATTTCCATGTACAAAAGGGGATGCGGAAGTCCGCCACCTATTGCCATATCCTTTGCCTCCTTAAAAACTAGCCTTTAGTTCGCCCGAAATACACCAGCCCCCAGGCGGTGATGGTCACCACCACGGTGGAAAGCCCCAGCAGCAGGCTCCAGACGGGCACCTGCCAGACTCCGATCAGCACATACAGGGCGATGCCGCTCAGAATCAGCTTTCCGTAGAATATCAAAAGCAGGGTCAGGACCGCTCCGCTGCGAACATGCACCAAAATCTGACCCACTCGGGCAAGGGCCCAGAAATTGAGCGTGGCAATCACGGCTCCCGCCATGAATGCCAGCGACCACTCCGAAAACGCGCCCATAACAAGCAGCGCCAGTGATGACGTTGTCGCCACCATCAGTTGACTTCTCATGAGACCGCGGACTTCCGCATGCTGAAATCCGTGCCTGAACAAGAATCGATCAAGCGCCCGGATCATCCGCGTCTCCGTCTTCGGTTTCCCGCTTTTGCAGGCTCTCACGGCCACGTTCCTCCTCCCTCTCGATCTTCTTCAAGTCCTGAAAGACCATCCTGAAACCAGCAACAATGCCGAGGATCAGAAAAAGTATGATCATCCAGGGCCTGACCCCCCAGCCGAACGTCTCGTCCAGCCAGTCGCCGAGGAAGTATCCCATGGCCAGCCCGACAAATGTCGAGGACACTATATGAAACCCGAGCACCCCTGCGGGGCCCCCGACCTTCATCATGTCCTGCAATCTGTCTTTTTTAAAGAACATGTCGTCTTGCCCGACCTTCACCTTTCACCGGCGCGAACCCGACCGGAGAAAAACCGGTTCGTGCAATCCTTCACAAGTTGACTGGAACTACCACAGTCAACCGATTCGCGTCAATGCGTTTTTTCGTTTCACACAGGCATTTATTGAATGCATCCGAATAGCTGCGAGGCCCGCCGATTCAGGCTCGAAAACATTGGGAATATTTTCACGATCAGCGCGCAACACTTGATAATCCTCTCGCGCGAGCATACTCTAAAGAAAATTTAGATTTTGCAAGGGGGCCTCTCATGGCTTTACGAATTCTCATCGCGACATTTTTCTTCTGTCTGGCCTTCGGCTGCGCCCGACAGCACATTTACTCCAGCGGCAACGGACAGGCAACCCCCGTTCGTACGGAAAAACCTGCTGCAGGCACCGCAGAAGGGACGGCATCGCCCAAAACGGCCGCCGACACGGGAACTTCCGAGAACACGACATCCGAGGCGACGGCCCCCGCCTTTACCGAGTCGAGCATCACGGAGGAACCCGTGGGTCAGGAGGCTTCCGCAAAGCGCGAAACAACTGAAGCGTTAAAGCCGGAGGAATCCGTGGCCGCCGTTAGCGCTGTCAGGGACGACTCCGAGACCGCTTCGGAGCCACGCACAAAAGAAGAGTCCCACACCGACGAAGCCGTCGCCGGCGGAGGACTCTATTTCATTCAGGTGGGCGCGTTCGAAGACCCGGGAAAAGCCCGCAAAGTGCTCGCCACCCTTATGTCGGACGGCTACACGGGATCACGCATGATCAAGGACGCGGGCCTCTACAAGGTTCAGGCCGGAGGCTTTACCGACGAGCAGAGCGCCAGGGACGATCTCGACCGGTTCCGGAATCAGTATCCGGGGAGCTTCCTTACCCGTTGAGTTCCGCGCGGAACTTGCGGGAGAGCCTGAAGACCACGACCTTGCGCGGCGGCAGGGTGATGGTCTCGTTGGTCTGCGGGTTGCGGCCCTTGCGCGCCTTCTTGGCGTAGGCTTCGAACTTTCCGAACCCGCTGACCAGCAGCGCGTGATCCTTTTTGATGGACAGCTTCATGATGTCCAGAATGGATTCCACGAGATCCTTGATCTCGGCCCGGTTCTTGTCCGTGCGCTCGTAGATGTAGTCGACGATGCCGGCTTTGGTGAGCGTCTGCCCGGTCATGGGGTGGCCTCCGTTTCTTCTGGTTTATTTGGCACGTGCGGCAATGCGCTCGGCGAGCTGCCGCATCTCCGCGTCATCCCCGTAGGGCTTCTGCGGCCACAGTTTGAGTCCGTCGTCCTCGAAGCGCGGGATCAGATGAAAATGCACATGGGGAACCAGCTGCCCCGCTGCTTCGTAGTTGTTCTGCATGAGATTGAGGCCCTGAGCCCCGGTCTCGATCTTCACGGCGTCCGCCACGGCTTTCACGGCCCTGAGCAGATCCTCGCCGAGCTCCGAGGGAAGGTCCCACAGCGTCTCGTGGTGCGCTTTGGGGAGAACTAGGGCGTGCCCCGCGTTCACTGGAGCAATGTCCAGAAAGGCCAGCACTGTCTCCGATTCGTACACCTTTGCGCAGGGAATCTCCCCGGCCGCTATGCGGCAGAAAATGCAATCTTGAACCATGACGCTCCTCGTTTCCGCCCTCGTTCATAACGAGAGAAAATAGGCAGTTAATCAAGGTGTTAACCGACCGGGCTTTTTTTAGCAAGCCCGTGCGATATATTTTCCGGAATAATCACAAAGACTCGCATCCGCGCCACACATGTTCACACGTTGCGGACTCCGGAGCGAGTCCGTTCGATAATAGACTGGATAAACTGGAACTATTCCGGAGTCAACCATTTAGGCTTCCGGAAGGACGCTTTGTGCGCCGGGCTCAGGAAAGCGGGCGGTATTCGGGGACGAGTTTCCGCAGGACGCTGCGAATCGCCTGCGCGTCATGGTCTCTGGCGGCTTCCGCCAGACAGTCGAGGTGGTCGAGGAGGGTTTCGGGCGCGATGTGCCGGTCCGTGTCCAGAACCATTATTTTCTCATGCTCGGTCCGGACCACGTCCTCGCCCTCGGTGATGAGCTCCTCGTAAAGTTTCTCCCCTTCCCGAAGGCCGGTATACTCTATGCGCAGGTCTTTGTCCGGCTCCATGCCCGAGAGACGGATCAGGTCGCGGGCCATGTCCACGATGCGCACGGGCCTGCCCATCTCAAGCACGAAGATTTCCCCGCCGCGTCCGTTCTCGACCATGCTCCCGGCCTGAAGGATAAGCTGCGCCGCCTCCGAAATACTCATGAAGTAGCGCGTCACGTCGGGGTGGGTGACGGTGACGGGGCCGCCGTGCTCTATCTGCTTGCGGAACAGCGGCACCACCGAACCGCTGGAGCCCAGCACGTTGCCGAAACGAACGGCC
This sequence comes from Pseudodesulfovibrio halophilus DSM 5663, assembly GCF_059568665.1. Classification (NCBI taxonomy): domain Bacteria; kingdom Pseudomonadati; phylum Thermodesulfobacteriota; class Desulfovibrionia; order Desulfovibrionales; family Desulfovibrionaceae; genus Pseudodesulfovibrio; species Pseudodesulfovibrio halophilus. The sequence continues at coordinate 274,613 of NZ_JCANTV010000009.1, forward strand.
ATGAACCGGGTGCCCTGCCCCTGATAGTGTCGCATGAGATGCTCGGTGACGCGCTTGGTGGCGCCCATGACATTGGTGGGTCGCACCGCCTTGTCCGTGGAGACCACCACGAAGCGGTCAACGCCGTGCTTCACCGCGGCCTCCATGGCGCAGCGCGAGCCCAGCACGTTGTTGTGCACGGCCTGCCACGGGCAGCGCTCCAGCATGGGAACGTGCTTGTACGCGGCGGCGTGAAAAACGACCGCGGGCCGGTGCGAGGCAAAGACCGCGTCCAGAAGCGACTGGTCGGCGATGTTTCCCAAAACCGTTGAGTACCGGGTGAAGCGGAACTCGTGGCGCAGCTCCATCTCGATGGAGTGCAGGTTGTATTCTGAGGCGTCCACCAGCACCATGTGAGCGGGGCCGAAACGCACGATCTGGCGGCAAAGCTCCGACCCGATGCTGCCGCCGCAGCCGGTCACCAGCACCACGCGGTCCTCGATGTACCCGCGGATGCGTCCGGTCTCGAGGCGCACCTCCGTCCGCCCGAGCAGGTCTCGGTAATTCACTTCGCGTAGGCTGCCGAGGCTGACCTTGCCGTCCACGATCTCGCTCATGGGCGGCAGCACCTTGTGCGGCAGCCCGGTGGCCTTGCACATATCCACCAGTCGGCGCATCCGCTCGGCCGAGAGGTTGTTGGAGACAGTAATGAAAATTTCTTCGGGGTCGTACGAGCGCACCACCTCCGGCAGGTCGTCCACGGTTCCCAGCACTGAAACGCCGTGAATGGTCCGACTGAGCTTGGAACGGTCGTCGTCGAGAAAGCCGATGACCACGCCCACGGACGGATCGGCCTGAATGTCGCGCAGGATGCGTTCACCGGAATCACCGGCTCCGATGAGCAGCAGCCGGCGCGGCGCGGCCTTGGGCAGACGCATGGACTCGCCCCGGGCGTACATGGCCCGGATGGCCAGCCTCAGGCTGCTCGCCATGACCGTGGTCAGCCCCCAGTCCAGCAGGAAGACGCTACGGGGGTAGCCTTCGAAATTCTGACCGAACGCAGCGGCCGCGATCACCAGCCCGCTTTGCAGGACCGTTACCTTGACCAGCCGCCAGAAGTCGTCGAGGCTGGTGTAGCGCCACATGCCCCTGTACATGCCGAAGAACAGGAAAAGCAGTGACTTGAGAGGCACGCCGAAGGCGATCATCTGGAACATTCTTTCGACGTACTGCGACGGGATGTCGAAATCGAACCGCAGAGAGAATGCCAGCAGCACGGACAAGGTGAACACCACCATGTCCCCGACCAGCATGAGCCAGAAGTTCATGTTCCCGAAGTTCGCCAGCCGTTTCATGCCGCGCACCCCTTCACGATGTCCGCGATCAGGGCAAGGTCCTCGTCGCTCATGGCGGTGCCGGACGGCAGGCAGAGCCCCCGACGGAACAGGTCCTCGGACACGCCCCCGCCGTAAATCCGCGAGGAGGCGAAAAGCGGCTGAAGGTGCATGGGCTTCCAGACCGGGCGCGACTCGATGTTGAACGCCTCCAGCGCCAGCCGCACGGCTTCCGGCTGTGCGCCGAAGGCGCCGTCAAGGGTCATGACGGTCAGCCAGCGCGTGGCGGCGCTCCACTCCGGTTCGGGCATGAAGTCGACCCCGGGCAGCTCGCCGAGCTCGGTCCGGTAGAAGTCGAAAATTTCGCGCTTGCGCCTCACCCGTTCCGGCAAAACGTCCAGCTGGCCGATGCCGATGCCTGCCAGCACATTGCTGAGGCGGTAGTTGTAGCCGAAGGTGCTGTGCTCATAGTGCGGCTCGGGCTCGCGCGCCTGCTGGGAGAACCAGCGGACACGCTCGGCCAGCGGCTCGTCGTCGGTGCACAGCATGCCGCCGCCCGAGGTGGTGATGATCTTGTTTCCGTTGAAGGAATAGGCCGCTGCCAGCGCGCCCTTTCCCGCGTGGCGCCCCTTGTAGAGCGCGCCCACGGCCTCGGCCGAATCACAGACCACCGGGATGCCGTGACGGCCCGAAATCTCAAGGATCGCGTCCAGATCGCAGCTCTGGCCGTAGATGTCCGTGGGTATGACCGCGGCCACCCTGCGGCCCTCGGCGGCGAGGCGGTCGAGCGCCTGTTCAAGCAGCGCGGGGTCCATGTTCCACGATTCGGTGTCCGAGTCCACGAATACGGGCTCAGCACCGAGGAACAGCGCAGGCGTGACAGAGCCTATGAAGGTCAGCGTGGAAAAAATCACCACATCGCCCTCTCCGGCCCCGAGACAACGCAGCGCGAGATGCAGCGCCCCGGTGCCGCTGCTCAACCCGACAGCGTGGCCGAACCCCGACAGATCCGCGAAGCGCTGCTCGAACTCCGCAAGCTGCGGGCCGAGCGGCGCGATGAAGTTGGAATCAAAGGCGCGGTGCACCTGATCGAGTTCCGTGCCGCCCATGTGCGGCGGCGAAAGATATATGCGCTTGCGTTCCATTCTCTATTGTTCCTGAGGCGGCGCCGGGCCTCCGGCGACCATGATTTCAGCGGACACATCGCCAAGGCGCCGGGCCCTGACGGGGACGCCCAGACCGGTGCAGTCGGCGATGCAGCGGCAGACGCCTGTTTCAGCAAAGCCTCGAACACGGTCCACGCTGAATGCGGTCACGCTCCGCAAGGGAGGTCTCCTGTGCCGGGGAGGCGTCCGAAGCGGCCAGTCTTCCTCGCATAAATATTCATGAACGAACAAACAGGTATCAGAACAGGGTGATTCAGGCAACGAACTTGCCGCCCCAGCCCGTGACCGGTGCGGACATTCCGGTCATCCCCGCAGCACCGGACGGCCAGATTCGGAGAAGCACCGCCGAAAGACCAGCCGAGTCACCAGCACGGAACCGATGGCCGTGGCAGCCACCAGCATGAGCATGACCACTATCTGGTAGCGGATGGAGACCAGCGGGTCCGCGCCCGCAAGAATCTGCCCGGTCATCATGCCCGGAAGGAAGACCAGCCCCACGCCCATGAGCGAGTTGATGGACGGAATCATTCCCGCCCTGATGGCATCTGCCATGATGCCGCGCGCGGCCTCGTACGGAGTGGCCCCGAGGCACAGCTGCATCTCTATGACCTCGCGGCGCGCCTTGAGTTCGGAGAACATGCGCTCCAGCGACAGGGCGATGGCGGACATGGAGTTGCCCACGATCATCCCCGCCAACGGGATGAAGTACTGCGGTGTCCACCACGGCTTCGCGCCCACGATGACGCCTACCACCAGAAACGAGACCAGCCCGTAGGAGATGAACATGGACAGAAACGTCGGGATGCCCACGGGGACGGCGTATCCCTTCACCCTCCCCCGCACGAGATGCGCGGCGGTGGCGGTCATGATCAGGAACAGGCCGATGACCGGCCCGGCCATCTCCAGCGCGAACACGAACTTGAGCACGTAGCCCATGGCGAAGAGCTGGGCCACGGCGCGCACGGTCCCCACCAGCAGGTCCCGCCCCAGCCCGAGGCGATACCAGAGGGACGCGGCTCCGGCAGTGAGCACGAACACGAGGCACAGGCAGAGCTGCCAGAGGCCGATGTCGATGACCTGAGCGCTCATGCGGAAAGCTCCGTGCGGCCCTCGGCGAGGGTCAGCCGGTGGGTGGCCTGCGCGGGCTCCCGCTCGGAATGGGAAATCATGAGCACCGTGCGGTCCTCGCCGAAGAACCTGTCGACCACTTCGAGGACCACCTCCGCGCTGTCCGCGTCCAACGAGGCCGTGGGCTCGTCCAGCAGGAGCACGTCCGGCACGGTCATGAGGGTGCGGGCGAGGCAGAGGCGCTGCGCCTGCCCCACGGACAGGCCGGAAGCGTCCGCGTCGAGCGAGACGTCGTAGAGCAGCAGGGAGTCCAGCATGGAGCGCAGGCTTTCGCCGTCCGGCACCGGGATGTCGGCGTTGACCCGGAACCCGTAGGGCAGCAGCAGATTCTCGCGCACGGTCCCCGGAACCATGTTCGGGGTCTGGTGCACGTAGGCCACGGAACGCCGCAATGCTTCGGGCTTCATGTCGGCGTACGGGGTGTCGCGAAAGAGGATACGGCCTGAGCCGGGCTCTTCGAGGCGGCAAAGCAGCCGCAGCAGCGTGGACTTTCCGGCGCCGGACGGGCCGCGGACAACGACGTATCCGCCCTTCGGGACGGACAGGTCGGCGTGATCCAGCACGGGACGGCCCCCGGGATAGGCGAACGAGACGCCCTCCAGCCTGATGTCGCTAGGCACCTTCCGAAGTCTCCATGCGCTTCTCTATGAAATCGAGAAACTTGGCGGCTTCTTCATGGTCGGGATTGATGAGCAGCGCCTGCTGGAGCTGGTCCTTGCACTCCTCGGCCTGACCCTTTTCAAAGTAGGCGCGGGCCATGTTGTAGTGAAGATTCTCGTCGGAATCCGTCATCTCCACGGCGCGGGCGTAGTAGTCCACGGCCTGTTCGTAGAGTTTGGATTTTCTGAGGTTGATGCCGAACTCGTTGAACAGGTGCTTGTGCTCCGGCGAGAAGGCCGCGTCGAGGGTGACGAGGCGCTTGAAAATGTCGTTGGCCCTGTTGGTATCGCCGCGCTCCATGTAGGTCAGCCCGAGGCCGAAGTTGGCGCGCACGTTGTCCTCGTCGATGTCCAGCGCCTGCTCGTACTCGAACTGCGCGCTGTAGAGGGCGCCGTCCTTGCGCTGCTGCTCGGCGCGTTCCAGAGTGGCGTCCAGCTCGCGCATGCAGGGGTAGACTTCCTTCTGATAATACTCCGGCTCGGGGCTGAAGCGTTCGAGAAAGTCTTCCTTGGGCACCTCGGTCTTTGGCCCGGACGGAATGTTGTGCTTGTTTAGCGGCTGCACCTCAACCACGTCGCCGTCCGGCCGCTCGATGGCGTACCAGTACATCTTGCTGATGGTCTTGCGCGAGGTGGTGCCCGTGCCGACTTTTTCCACGTTCTGCGTGGAAAAAAGACCGGAAATCCTTCGCTGGCCGCCGTTTTCGGCGTTCAAGTCCATGCCCGCGGTGTCGTCGCCGGCGACGTTTTCCCTGCCCACTGATCTTCTCCTGAATATGCCATGAAACACGGTCGTGCAGATTCGGATTATACGCAATCCGGCCACCCGTTCAAGCATGGTAAAGTAACAATCCGTCCCCGGCAAGAGGGGCCCGCCCCTCGTGACTTTTGCCACGGATTCGGGTAAACGCCCTGCTTACGGTAGAGGTTTCACTGACAAACGCCGGCAGGAGCCGGTCGCCGGGCCGGGCCCGGTGGAAAAGGAGGATCCGTACATGGATAGCAAGATTGGCGACCGCATCAAGTCGTTCCGGGAAAAGCAGGACATCACCGTTGATGAACTTGCCGAACGCACGGGGCTCGAAGCCGAGTTCCTCAAGGCCGTTGAAAGCGACGACATGTACCCCTCCCTAGGACCGCTACTCAAGATCGCCCGCGCCCTCGGCGTGCGGCTGGGCACCTTCCTCGACGACCAAGTCAGCCGCGACCCGCTGGTGGTCCGTCTGGACGAGCGCGAGGAAGAGCTCACCATGCACCGCCACAAGGACGTGGCCGAATTCAAGTACTACTCCCTCGGCAAGGGAAAGAGCGACCGCCACATGGAACCGTTCTTCATTGAAATACTTCCGGAATCCGGTGAGGACAAGACCCTGTCCTCCCACGAGGGCGAAGAGTTCATCATCGTCCACTCCGGCCAGCTCTCCGTGACCTACGGCAAGGAAGAGTCCGTGCTCGGTCCCGGCGACAGCATCTATTTCAATTCCATAGTGCCGCACAACGTCTCGGCCCACGGCGACGAAAAGGCCGAGATATACGCCGTGCTCTATTTCCCCGAATAGCCGAAGGAGCAGCAATGCATCGAGAACAACCGCTTCGCGAAATAACGCTCGGCCAGATTCTGGACGAGACCGTCGAGCAGTACCCCGATCAGGAGGCCGTGGTCTATGTGGACCGCGAGTTCCGCCTGACGTGGAAGGAGTTCGGCGAGCTGGTGGACGACCTCGCCAAGGGCCTCATGGCGCTGGGCGTGAAAAAGGGCGAGAAGGTCGCAGTCTGGGCCAACAACGTCCCCTACTGGGTGGCCCTGCAGTTTGCCACGGCCAAGATCGGCGCCGTGCTGCTGACCGTGAACACGCACTACCGCACCCACGAGCTGGAGTACCTGCTCCAGAACTCGGAGTGCGAGAACCTGTTCATCATCGGCCAGTACCGCGACCACGACTACCTCTCCACCACCTACGAGCTCATACCGGAACTTCGCTCGCAGGAGCGCGGCAGGCTCAACACCAACCGCTTTCCGCACCTCAAGCGCGTCTTCTACCTCGGTCTGGAGAAGCACCGGGGCATGTACAACATCCCCGAGATCATCGGCATGTCCGCCGTGGTCTCCGAGGAGGAGTACGCCCGGCGGCAGGAGTCGCTCGACCCGCACGACGTGGTCAACATGCAGTACACCTCCGGCACCACGGGCTTCCCCAAGGGCGTGCAGCTCACGCACTACAACATCGGCAACAACGGCTACTGGATCGGCGCGAACATGAACTATTCCGCCGAGGACAGGCTGTGCCTGACCGTGCCGCTGTTCCACTGCTTCGGCTGCGTGCTGGGCGTGCTGGCCTGCGTGAACCACGGGGTGACCATGGTCATCCTCGAGGACTTCGACCCCATGCAGGTCATGGTGGCCGTGGAGCAGGAAAAGTGCACCAGCCTCTACGGCGTGCCCACCATGTTCATCGCCATCCTGCAGCACAAGATCTTCGACAAGTTCGACTACTCCTCGCTGCGCACCGGCATCATGGCGGGCTCCCCCTGCCCGGTGGAGGTCATGAAGCAGGTGATCGACCGCATGAACATGAGCGAGATCACCATCTGCTACGGCCTGACCGAGACCAGCCCCGTCATGACCCAGACCCGCATCGGCGACACCATGCGCCAGATGACCGAGACCGTGGGCCGCTCCATGCCCGAGATCGAGGTCAGCATCGTGGACCCCGAAACCGGGGAGGAATGTCCGGCCGGGGTGCAGGGCGAGGTCTGCTGCCGGGGCTACAACGTCATGCGCGGCTACTACAATAACGAGAAGGCCACGGAAGAAACCATCGACCAGAACGGATGGCTGCACTCCGGGGACCTCGGCGTCATGGACGAGGACGGCTTCCTGTCCATCACCGGCCGCCTCAAGGACATGATCATCCGCGGCGGAGAGAATATCTACCCTCGCGAGATCGAGGAATTCCTCTACACCATGCCCGGCGTGCAGGACGTGCAGGTGGCGGGCGTCCCGAGCGATCGCTTCGGCGAAGAGGTCGGCGCGTTCATCATCCTGCAGGAGAACGCCGACATGCAGCCCGAGGACGTCAAGGACTACTGCCGCGGCAAGATCGCGCGGTACAAGACGCCCAGATACGTGGCCTTCGTGGACGAATACCCCATGACCGCCAGCGGCAAGATCCAGAAATACAAACTCAGGGAAATCGCCGGGGATCTGTTTCCCGACGCATAACCCGCGGGACCGCCCGGCGCAGTGGCCGGAAGGCGCCCCTCGGCGCCTGACCCGCATTTGACAATAGACGATACCGCCGCCCCGGAGCCTCCGGGGCGGCGTTTCACGGCAACGGCATCCGGGCCACACGGCCCGGCACAGGAACCCGAACCGCTCAAAAGGAGCGACCATGGCCGAACAGCAATACAAGGAGATCGCGGCGAGACTCTCGGGCCTGCGCGACGACATGGGCTGGACCGTCGGCGAGATGGCGGAAATGCTCGGCAGAAGCGAAGGCGACGTAAACCGCTTCGAATCCGGCACCGAGGAAATCCCGGTGGGCTACATGCTCGACGTGTCCCGGCTGTGCAAGGTGGATCTGACCACCCTGATCTCCGGACGCGAGCCGCACCTCAAGTCCTATGCGGTGGTCCGCAAGGGCGAGGGCTTCGCAGTGGACCGACGCGAGGACTACGACTACAAGAGCCTCGGCTACAAATTCGTGGGCCGCGAAATGGAGCCCTTCCACATCCGCGTGCCGCCCAAGTCCGAAGCCGAAATGAGCGAAGTCAGCCACAAGGGGCAGGAGTTCATCTACATGCTCGAAGGGCGTCTCGAAATCCGCATCAACGGCGAGTCCATCGCGCTGGAACCGGGCGACAGCTTGTACTTCAACTCCGAATCCCCGCACGCCCTGCGCGGACTCAACGACGCCGACGCCGTTTTCATCGACGTGATTCTATAGGGCTGGCCGCTAGGTCCGCCCGCACCAAGCCCCGCAACCATTGGTACGACTGCGACCCGACAATGAGTCAACCCTACGGAATCACGGAGTGATACGATGAATAAGAACGAATACGCCGACTACAGGGACTTCTGCGAGAACTATACGCTCGAAGCGCCCGAGAACTTCAACTTTTCCTACGACTTCCTCGACAAGACCGCCGAGGCCGACCCGACGCGCACCGCGCTGGTGCACGTGGACGACGCGGGCAACCGCACCGAATACGATTTCGCCTTCTTCCGCGACCAGTCCATGCGGCTGGCGGATGCGCTGGTCAAGCGCGGCGTGAAGAAGGGCGACCGGGTCATGATCATCCTGTACCGCCGCGTGGAGTACTGGACCACCATGCTCGCCCTGCACCGCATCGGCGCGCTGCCCATCCCCTCGCCCTCGCTGCTGACCACCAAGGACATCGTCACCCGCGTCAACTACGCGAAGATCTCCTGCGTCATCTGCGAGGACACCGTGGCGGACCGCGTGGAGGCCGCCCGCGACGAGTGTCCGGGCCTGAACCTGCTGCTGCAGCTCGACGGCCAGCCCGCCGACGGGTGGGAGTCCTTCGGCAAGGTCGTCACCGAGGGCACCCCGGACTTTCCGCGCGCCGAGAACGCGCCCGGCGGGGACGACCCCATGGTCATCTTCTTCAGTTCCGGCACCACCGGGCTGCCCAAGATGGTCCTGCACCGCTTCGACTATCCGGTGAGCCACTTCACCACCGGGGCGCACTGGCACGACCTTGAACCCGGCGACCTGCACCTGACCCTGTCCGACACCGGCTGGGCCAAGTCGGTCTGGGGCAAGTTCTACGGCCAGTGGATGGCCGGGGCCGCCGTCTTCGTCTGGGACTTCCGCGGCAAGTTCGAGCCCTCGGACCTGCTGGACATCCTGAGCGAAAACAAGGTCACCACCTTCTGCGCGCCGCCCACGGTCTACCGCTTCCTCGTGCGCGAGGACCTGAGCGGCTGGGACCTCTCCGAGCTGCGCCACTGCACCACCGCGGGCGAGCTGCTCAACGAGTCCGTCTTCCACAACTGGAAGGAGGCCACCGGCCTGCCCATCTATGAAGGATACGGCCAGACCGAAACCACTTTGCAGATCGCCACCTTCAAGTTCATGGAACCCAAGCCCGGCTCCATCGGCCGTCCGGTTCCCGGCTGGGAGATCGCCCTGCTCGACGAGACCGGCGCCCCCGTGCCGCGCGGCGAGGAAGGCGAAATCTGCATCCGTATCGACAAGCCGGTACTCGGCCTGTTCGACAGCTACATGGACGAGCCCGAAAAAACCGCCTCGGTGAAATTCGACGGCTGGTATCACACCGGCGACAAGGCGTGGGAGGACGAGGACGGCTACATGTGGTTCATGGGCCGCACCGACGACCTCATCAAGAGCTCCGGCTACCGCATAGGTCCCTTCGAGGTGGAATCCGCGCTCATCACCCACGAGGCCGTGGTGGAGGCCGCCGTCACCGGCGTGCCCGATCCGGTCCGGGGCATGGCGGTGAAGGCCACCGTGGTGCTCGCCAGGGGCTATGAGGGCTCGGACGAGCTGACCAGGAGCATCCAGGCGCACGTGAAGTCCGTGACCGCGCCGTACAAGTATCCACGCATCGTGGAATATGTTAAGGACCTGCCCAAGACCATATCGGGCAAGATCAAACGCAAGGAGATCCGCGAGGCGGATCTGAAGAAATATCAGTAGCGGCGTCACCCGGGACCGGAGCGCTCCGGTCCCGGGAGAGCCGCGGAGGCAAGCATGGCCGACAACATTCTCATCCTCGACGACGAGAAGAACTACCTTCTGATCCTCGAAAGCCTGCTCGAAGACGAGGGCTACTCCGTGACCGCGCTCTCGGACCCGGAAACGGGCCTGGCCTACCTCGAAGACTCCGAGGTGGACGTGGTGCTCACGGACATGAAGATGCCCAAGCTCACGGGACAGGACGTGCTGGAACACGTCAAGAAACGCTATCCGCACATTCCGGTGATCATCATGACCGCGTTCGGCTCCATCGAGTCGGCGGTGGAGGCCATGCGCATCGGCGCCTTCGACTACATCACCAAACCGTTTGCCAACGAAGAGCTGCTGCTCACCCTGTCCAAGGCCGCGTCCTATGCCCGCACGCAGCAGGAGAACGTGCGCCTTCGCCAGCAGATCAAGGAGCGCTTCGGCTCGGGCAACATCATTGCCCGCGGCCGTGGCATGCAGCAGGTGCTGGAGATGGTGCACCGCGCCGCGCCGAGCAAAAGCACCGTGCTCATTCAGGGCGAGTCCGGCACCGGCAAGGAGCTCATCGCCCGCGCCATCCACGAGTCCAGCCCGCGCGCGGACAAGCCGTTCGTCTCCGTAAACTGCATGGCCCTCAACGCCGGCGTGCTTGAATCCGAGCTGTTCGGGCACGAGAAGGGCTCCTTCACCGGCGCCACCTCCATGCGCAAGGGCCGCTTCGAACAGGCGTCCGGCGGCACTCTGTTCCTCGACGAGATCGGCGAACTCAGTCAGGAGGTGCAGGTCAAGCTGCTGCGCGTGTTGCAGGAGCACCAGATCGAGCGCGTTGGCGGCGGCGAGACCATCGACGTGGATGTGCGCGTGGTGGCCGCCACCAACAAGAATCTTCAGGAGGCCGTGACCAAGGGCGAGTTCCGCGAGGACCTGTTCTACCGCCTGAACGTGGTCTCCCTCTTCCTGCCGCCGCTTCGGGAACGCCGCGAGGACATCCCGTTTCTGGCCCAGCATTTTCTCGACAAATATTCCAAGGAAAACCAGATCGAGTTTTCCGGATTCTCCGGCTCGGCCATGGACTACCTCACCGCTTACGAGTGGCCCGGCAACGTCCGCCAGCTCGAAAACGTGGTGGAACGGTGCACGGTTCTGGCCCGCGGCGATGTCATCGAGGCTGAAGACCTGCCCCCGGAGATCAAGGACGAGGAGTCCCAGTTCAAGAGCGCAGTGGACCTGCTCCCCGCGCGTTTGAACCTTGCCGAAACCATGGACAAGATAGAGGGTGCTCTGGTAAGGCGCGCCCTCGTCCGGGCCGACTTCGTGCAGGTCAAGGCAGCCGAGATGCTCGGCCTGTCAAAATCCAACCTGCAGTACAAACTGAAAAAATACGGCCTGGCAGGCAAGAGTAAATGATCATACTGGACAAGCCATACGTCTCGAATTTCCTGAAGTGCAGCGCGTCGCGCCAGAACCTGCCGGTGCTCGACACCGCGCAGGCCCGCGCCATGGCGGGCGACGCCGACCTGCGTTTCACCCCCAAGTCCGCCTTCTTCCCGGAGGCGCGGACATCGCGCATCTACGCCAACTCCGAGAACAGCCTCGACCTCATCATGCGCGAGCTGGGCGACAGCCCGGTGGCGGAGATGATCGAGACCTGCAAGGACAAGGCCCTGTTTCGCGACACCATCGCGGACATGTACCCCGACTATCATTACACCCGCCTCGAAGTGGACGAGCTGGAGGACTTCGATCCGTCCAGCATGCCGCTGCCGTTCATCATCAAGCCCGCGCGCGGCTTCTTCAGCCTCGGCGTGCACCGGGTGGAGGACGATGACGAGTGGCCCGAGGTGAAGGAAGCCATCCTGCGCGAACAGGACCGCCTGAACGACCAGTACCCCTCCGAGGTGGTCAACGCGGGCACCTACATCGTGGAGGAGGCCGCCGGCGGCGAGGAATACGCCGTGGACGTCTACTGGGACGACGGCGGCTGGCCCGTGATCATCAACATCCTGCACCACCCTTTCGGCTCGGCCGACGACGTGAGCGACCGGCTCTATTACACTTCCGACGAGGTGATGCACCGCATGCTCGGCCCGGTGACGGAGTTCACGGCCCAGCTCGGCAAGACCTGCGGCTTCCGAAACTTCCCGGCGCACGTCGAGTTCCGGCGCAAGAAGAACTCCATGCTGCCCATCGAGGCCAACCCGCTGCGCTTCGCGGGCTGGTGCGTGGCAGACATAACCCGCCACGCGTGGGGCTTCGACCCGTACGAGTTCTACTTCACCAACCAGCGTCCGGACTGGCCGCGCCTGCTGGAGACCCGCGCGGGCGTGACCACGGCCATGACCATCGGCGACGTGCCCGAGGACGTGGACCGCAAGGCCATGACCGGCTACGACCATGACGCCTTTGCCGCGCTGTTCGACAAGGTGCTGGAACTGCGGGACATCGACTGGAAGAAGTACCCGGTATTCGCACTGGCCTTCTCCCAGACCGCCAACGCCAACGTGCCCGAGCTGTTCAACATCCTCAGGGAAGACTTCCGCAAGCTGTTGCTGTAGACTGCGCAGCCATGCAGTCGCCGGTTCAGGAATATGTAAGCGCCCTGCTCGACTCCGAGCGGCTTGGCCATCAGGTGGCGCACCATCGCGTGCTTCCCGGCGGCGATGCGCACTTCGAGAAGCCCCGCGAACCGTGGCCCCGCCCCATCCTCGACGCGCTTGCCCGCATGGGCATCGACGACCTGTACTCGCATCAGGTGCAGGCGCACGACCACATCCGGGCGGGCAGGAACGTGGTGGTGGCGACCCCCACGGCCAGCGGCAAGACCCTGACCTACACCCTGCCCATTCTGGAACAGGTGCTGCGCGACCCGGATTCGCGTTCCATCTTCCTGTTCCCGCTCAAGGCGCTGGCGCAGGACCAGCTCAAGAATTTCAATGAACTGGCCGCGTACATGCCCGAGCATCGACGGCCCACCGCCGCCACCTACGACGGCGACACCACCCCGCACTTCCGCAAGAAGATCCGCACCAGCCCGCCCAACGCCCTGCTGACCAACCCGGAGATGCTGCACCTCTCCGTGCTGCCGCATCACGACTCCTGGGCCGAGCTGCTGGGCAACCTGACCCACATCGTGGTGGACGAGGTCCACACCTACCGGGGCGTGCTCGGCTCGCACATGGCCATGGTCTTCCGGCGGCTCATCCGGCTGTGCCGCCACTACGGCTCCAACCCGACGTTCATTTTCTGCTCCGCCACCGTGGGCAACCCGGCCGAGCTGTGCACCATGCTCACCGGGCTGGACGTCAGGGAAATCCGCGAATCCGGCGCGCCCACCGGACAGCGGCACATGGTCTTTCTCAATCCCGAAGCGGGTCCGGCCCAGTCCGCCATTCAGTTGTTGCAGGCCGCGCTGGCCCGCGAGATGCGAACCATCGTCTACTGCCAGTCGCGCAAGCTCACGGAGTTGATCTCCCTGTGGTGCGCGGAACGCTCCGGCAAGTACCGTGACCGAATCTCCGCGTATCGCGCCGGATTCCTGCCCGAGGAACGGCGCGACATCGAACACCGTATGGCCGAGGGCGACCTGCTGGCAGTGATCTCCACCAGCGCGCTGGAGCTCGGCATCGACATCGGCGGGCTCGACCTGTGCATCCTTGTGGGCTACCCCGGCACGGTCATGGCCACCCAGCAGCGCGGCGGCCGCGTGGGGCGCGCCCGGCAGGATTCGGCCGTCTGCCTTGTGGCGCAGGAGGACGCGCTGGACCAGTATTTCATGCGTCACCCCGATGATTTTTTCTCCCGCCCACCGGAATCCGTCATGCTCAACCCGTTCAACCCGGCGGTGATGGACCGGCATCTGGTCTGCGCCGCCGCAGAACTCAGCCTGTACCGCAGCGACGAATTCCTCGCAGAGCCACAGGTACTGGAGCGCGTGGAGACCATGATCGAACAGGGCGCGCTCTTCGAGGCAGAACCGGACGCGCCCGGGCTCCCGGCCGGTATCGTTACCAGCCGCAAACGTCCGCACCGCGAGGTGGACCTGCGCAGCTCCGGCAAGACGCTACACATCGAGGACATCACGCGCGGCGCGGAAAAGGCGCCGGTCATCGGCACCACCGACAACCACCGCGCATGGCTGGAAACGCATCCGGGCGCGGTCTATCTGCATCGCGGCAACACCTACGTCATTCAGGAAGTGGACGACGCCCACGGCACGGTGCGCGCCCTCAAGCGCAAAGTGGGCTACTACACCCGCGTGCGCCGCGAGAAGTCCACCGAAATTCTGGAGGTGCTCGACCAGCGCGTCTGCTTCGGCACGAGAGTTTTTCTGGGCAAACTGCGCGTCACCGAACAGGTCACGGGCTACGAAAAGCGCAGCGTTCGCGGCAGCAAACTCATGGGCGTCATCCCGCTGGATGCGCCGCCGAGCGTGTTCACCACCGAAGGCATCTGGTTCGACATCCCCGAGGAAATCCGCCGCCGCTGCGAGGAAGACTACCGCCACTTCATGGGCGGCATCCACGCTTTCGAGCACGCGGCCATCGGCATCATGCCGCTTCTGGTCATGACCGACCGCAACGACCTTGGCGGCATCTCCACACCGTACCACGAGCAGGCCGGCGGCGCGGCGGTCTTCGTCTACGACGGCGTTCCCGGCGGCGCCGGGCTGACCCGACAGGCCTTCCACAAGGCCGACGAGCTGGTGGAGACCACGCTCAAAGCCGTGCGCGACTGCCCCTGCGATCTGGGCTGCCCCTCCTGCGTGCATTCGCCCAAGTGCGGCTCGGGTAACCGGCCCATCGACAAGAGCGCGGCAATCTTCACCCTTGAAGCCATCCGCAGCGGCGACCCGAACTCGGTGCAGCTGCGGGAGATTGAAGTCGGCGAGACGATTTCCGAAACGCCTGCGCCCACGCGCTACGGCGTGCTGGACATTGAGACCCGCTTTTCCGCGCAGGAAGTGGGTGGCTGGAACCGCGCCGACCGCATGGGCGTCTCCATCGCCTGCCTGTACGACCAGAAGCACGACAGGATTTTCGACTACGAGCAGCACCAGATGGGCGAACTGGTGGAGCATCTGCGCAAGTTCGATCTGGTCATCGGCTACAACCACATCAAGTTCGATTATGCCGTGCTGGGCGGGCTGCATCCGTTCCGCTTCCGGCAACTGCCTTCGCTGGACCTCTGCTCGGACATCAGGAACCGGCTGGGCTACGCCATCAAGCTCGACAACGCGGCGCAGGCCACTCTCGACGCCGCCAAGTCAGCGGACGGGCTGCAGGCCCTCAAATGGTGGCAGGAAGGCAGGCTCGACCTGATCACCGAGTACTGTCGGCAGGACGTGGCAGTGACGCGCGACCTGTACCTCTTCGGCCGTGAGCACGGGCACGTCTTCTTCACCAACAAGGCGGGCCAGAAGGTCAAGCTGCCGGTGCAGTGGTAGCGGCGCCGATTTGCCAAGATGCCCCGGCCCCTGTAAGGTTCCACCATGATTCAGGATCAGGAACACAAAACGCTGGCCATGCTCTTGCGCCACGCAACGTTCGAGGGAGCCCGCGCGCTGGAGATCGGCTGCGGCGGTGGTCGCGTCACCGCCATGTACGAGGCAACACCTGCCATCACGGTGGGCATCGAGCCCGAAGAGTCGGCGGCCAAGGTGGCCTCACGCACCCTGAGCCGGACACACGTCCTCTGCGCGTCCGGCATGGACGCGCCCTTTGCTGACGAGGCTTTCGACATCGTCCTTTTCACGCTTTCCCTGCACCACCACCCGGACGCGGACCGCGCGCTCGGCGAGGCCAGCAGAATGCTCCGTCCGGGAGGCCGGATTCTGGTGCTGGAACCCTGCGCCGAAAGCGAGGTGCAGCGGCTCTGCAACATCTTCGAGAACGAAAACCACCGGCTGGACCGCGCGCTGAAGACGCTCGCAGGCTGGAGGGACCGGTGCATCGCCACCGAACACTTTCAAACCGAATGGTGGTTCAAGGATTTCGAGGACGTGGCCGACTATGCCTTCGGCTACTACGGAGCGGACGACAACGAGGTCCAGCGAAGCGCCATGCGCGATTTTCTCGACACCAAGCACGCCGACGCCCCGCTGGGCATGACGGACACGCTTCGCCTGAACGTGCTCGCGCCCTGAATCACGACACTTTCCCGCAACCAAAAAGAAGGTTGCTCCACCGGGGGTGATACGATAAATCTGCACCCGGTCCCGCGCGCCCGGCCCTGGTCGGCGACGGCCGCCAATCATATCACAGAATGAGGAGCATCCTCTTGTCGCAATACGATCTCAAGAATATAGAAAACCTCGGAAACCGCCACCTGCTGAAGCGGTGCGCCTCCTATTTCTGGCCGTACCGCTGGCGGGTACTCATCGCCTTTCTCGCGGCCATCGTGGTTTCCGGAACCACCGGCGCCACCGCGTACCTCGTCAAGCCCGCCATGGACGACATCTTCGTCAAGGGAGACCGGGACGCGCTGATCCTCATACCGCTGGCCTACTTCTGCGTCATCACCATCAAGAACATCGCGCGCTTCACCCAGACGTACATCATGAACGTCACGGGCTTCAAAGTGCTGCACCAGCTCCGCAGCGAACTGTTCTCCAAGCTGATGATGCTCTCCATCCGCTTTTTCGAGGAAAGCCGGGTGGGCATGCTCATGTCCCGCGTGCTGGGCGACGTCAACGGCATCCGCCAGAGCGTCCCGGCCATGATCATGGTCGTCCGTGAGTTCTTCACCTGCATCGGCCTGATCGGCGTGGTCATCTATCAGGACTGGAAGATGGCCATCATCGCCCTGCTGGTGCTGCCCCTGCTCTGCTATCCGGTCATCCTCTTCGGCAAGCGCCTGCGCAAGCTCGGGCGCAAGCTGCAGGTTCAGGCCGCGGACATCAACTCCGTGGCCGAGGAGTGCCTGAGCAACATCCGGCTCATCAAGGCGTTCCACGCTGAAAAGGACGAAATCAAATCATTCTCAAAGGAAAGCAGCGGCATACTGAAGCTCTCAAAGAAACAGGTGCTGGCCAGCGAGCTGTCTTCACGCATCATGGAGATGGTGGGCGGCGTCGCGGTGAGCTTCGTACTCTGGTACGGCGGGTCGCGCGTTTTGAGCGGAGAATCAACGCCGGGTACGTTCTTCTCCTTCGTGGCCGCGCTCATCATGCTGTACGAGCCCATCAAGAAGATCAACGACGCCAACAAGACCATCCAGCGCTCCCTCGCCAGCGGCGAGCGCGTCTTCGGCCTGCTCGACTCCGAGAACATCCTGCCCGAGAGCGGCGGCGACACGCAGTTCGAGACGCCCCTGAAGAGCCTTGATATCGAAAACATCAGCTTCTCCTACCCCACCGGGTCGGAGCCCGCCATCAAGGACCTCACCCTGAATGTTCGCGGCGGCGAGCGCGTGGCCATCGTCGGCCCCAGCGGATCGGGCAAGACCACCCTCGTCAACCTGCTGCCCCGCTTCTACGACGCGGACGAGGGCACCATCCGCATCAACGGCGTGAACGTGGAGGAGTTCGACCTCGGCTCGCTCAGGCGCAACATCGGCATGGTCTCGCAGGACGCCATGCTCTTCAACACCACCATCCGCGCCAACATCGCCTACGGTCAGGACGACATCACCGACGAACAGGTGCAGGATGCGGCAAAGGCGGCCTACGCGCACGAATTCATCGAGGGGCTTCCGTCCGGATACGACACGGTCTGCGGCGTGCGGGGGGTCAAACTCTCCGGCGGACAGAAGCAGCGGCTGACCATTGCCCGCGCCCTTCTCAAGAACCCGGCGCTGCTCATCCTCGACGAGGCTACCAGCGCGCTGGACACGCAGGCGGAGCGCATCGTCCAGAAGGCACTGGACAACCTCATGGAGAGCCGTACGAGCATCGTCATCGCGCACCGGCTTTCCACCGTGCTGAACGCCGACAAGATCGTGGTCATGAGCAAGGGAGAAGTGGTGGCCACCGGGCGCCACGAAGAGCTTGTGGAGACCTGCTCCCTTTACCAGACCCTGCACCGGCTGCAGTTCCAGACGGAGTTTACCGAAGAGGAAGCCCGCGGCATGGAGCACGAAGGCTAGGAAAGGATGTCGTGAAAGGGCGCGGAGCTAGCGCCCGGGCGTCTTGACCACGGCTTTGGCCTGCCGCCGGGCCGCAAGCCCGTCCTGCAAATGAAAGCTCCGTTCGAGCGCCGGGAGCTGGCTCTGCAGGTACGCCGCCCGCGCCTGCGGATCGGCAGCCATCGCCGAAACGGCTTCTCGCAGCGCTTCGACAGTTTCCACCGCCTCTGCCGGAGTCTCGGTGAACGCAAACAGGCTGACATCCGCCACGCGCCCCGAGCGCAGGATTATCGTCGGCACTCCGAACGCCAGACTCTCCACTCCCGTGGAGGAGTAGGTTGCCAAAAACAGCTCCGCGGAGCGCATGCTGTCGTAAATAGTCCCGCTGCGCTCCATGCGGATGTTGCCCGCCTTCCGCGCACCGGCCTCCTTCATGATCGACCTTACGGCCTCGTCAGAGACTTTCGGATGCGGACGAACGAGGACTTCCACGCCCGGCGTGTCCGCCAGAGCCTCCGTAACGAAGCTGATGACGAACCGGGTGTCATGCAGCCCCGGGGCCACCAGCACCCGGCACGGCTCGTCGGCCTCGGCGCGGTCGCTCCCGGCACGCTCCGAAGCCGCTTCCCAAAGACTGTCGAACCGCGCAGCGCCGCAGACAGGCGTCCTGCCCTCGGACAGTCCCCGTCGACGCAGCTGCATGGCGTTCGCCGGTCCGTCTGCGCAAACGAGGTCGGGCAGCGGCACCGGGTGCTCCCCCGCCAGCTCTTCCGGGCAGCCGCCGAACTGCGTGATCGCGGCTCCGGGGCCGTGCTGAATGCCCGCAATGCCCGTTTCGGGACTGCCTCGCCGAATTCCACGAACCCACGCACGCCCCCAGCGGTATTCGAAGGTGTAGAGCACCACGCGCTTCGGACGCGTCTGCGCCGCCAGCCGTGCATACCCACCCTCCAGACACTGGTAGTAGGGCCACTGGGAAATCATCGACTCCTCCAGCATGGGCATCAGCAATGCGTGAAGGTTCGTCCCCTGCCAGTCGAAACAGGCCCGGGTCTCGGGCCGCCGCCGTATCTTCAGCAACGCCCGGACCATGGAAACGTCAAGATAGGTTCGCGCGCCATCCCACACGGGGATGCTGCCCTCTGTGACTTCCGGCTCGGGAATGGACTCCCCGTCGAGCCGCTCCAGATACTCGCGGTACGTCTTGGGAGCCACGCCGGCGTCGGTGTTGTCATGCAGGTTCAGCCACCATCCGCAACGGCAGCCGAGGCGCTGGAGTTCGTCGGCCAGGCGGCCGTAATACATGTCGGTGCGCACGGAGAACCGCTCGGTCCACATGCGGGGATACCCCGACACCAGAATCGTATCCGCCCGTGTGGCCGATCCCGCCTGAGCGCGAGCGAGACGGGCCGCGCCAAGTTGACGCCAGCCGCGCTTGAACCGCTTTCGCAGAAGTTTCGTAAGCGTCTTGGGTTTTGTTTCGCGCAGCGTCCTGCCGTCATATCGACCGGGGTCGATATCGGAACAGCGGAAGAGCGTGTCGAGAGCCCTGCTGCCGACCATCATGAGCCGCGTTGCTCCGGAGGACGCCATGGCCTGCCGCACGCCTGCATATCGGAAGAGATGCCACCACTCGTCCTCGCCCAGCACGTTTCGTTCGGACAGTTTGCCGTACCACCAGAGCTCGGCGAAGGCTCCGGCCTTCCGTTCGCCGCAATAGTCGCGCACGACGGCAGTCAGCTTTCGCCGCAGCGATTCGGTGAACGCCTCGATGCCTCGGAGTGTCGGTTGGAAGGAGCGGGTGAGCAGCTCCGCTGCCGGCAGCAGCCGGACCTGCGGGCAGGAGGCGCGGAAGGCCTTTGAGAGGGTCCGGCCCGGGTCATCGGCAAAGACTATCAGCTCCACGTCGGAATACCCGGCCGCGGCACGGCCCAGTGCGGCTGCGGAGTCGACGAGCCGTTCGTCGGGGCGGCTGCCTTCGATGACACACAGACAGGACGACACGGGCTATCCCTGAAACTCCGGAAGTACCGCCATCTGCCGAAGGTCTCGCACGCTGCGGATGTCCGGTCGCGCCTCGATCAGCGCCGATCCCTCTTCGGGGACGACGCCCAGAAAGGGCACCCCGCACGTCTCGGCGGCCCTGAGGTCGCTCATGGCGTCTCCGATGAACAGACATCGCGCTGGATCAGCGCCGGTCGCGTCAAGCACGGCATGCACATGGTCCGCCTTTTTCACCGGGGCGCCGAGTACGTCCTGAAAATACTGCGCCATGCCTCGACGTTCGACAATGCTCCGGATTTCCTCGTGCGGCGTCGCCGAGACAACGTAACAGGGTATCCGGTGGGCCCATGTCTCAAGAAAGTCTCCGGCGCCGGGGATCTCCGCGGAGGCCACGACCTCGTCAACCACGAGCGCGGAAAAGCGGTCACAGAGTTGACGCATCCCCTCTTCCCCGAGCTCCTTCCCCAGAAACGCCTCGTAGTAGTGCCGGAACTTGTCGAAGCGGCTCATGCCCCCATTGGCGAGGTGATGCGCCACGACCTTCTCTCGAACTGCCTCGCCGTGTTCCTCGAACAGCTTGCCGAAGGCCACGGTCTTCACCGTGACGGAGTCGGCCAGCACGCCGTCGAAATCGAAAAAGAGTATGTCGCAGGGGCGGTGACTATCCATCGCCGTTCTCTCCCGACATCTCCTGATGCACCTCTTCGACCACGTCCAGTATGCCCTGCCCGATGTCCACGAAGACCTCAGGGATGATCTTGTGTCCCTGCTTCGGCGTGTAGCGGTAGGGGGTCTGCTTGTAGTGGTGCTTGTTGACGTTGGTGTCGTCGATGGTGATCTCGAGCGTGCTGCCCATGACCTCGTTGATCGTCTCGAGCAGCTCCGTGGAGTACAGCACCTGCGTTCCGGTCAGCATGAGGCAGGCGTTGGCGAACGAATCCTCGAGCGCCCTGACGCTGAGCTTGGCGGCGTCGACCACGTGAATGTATTCGCGCCGCTCGCGGCCGGTGCCCTTGTACACCACGCTGCCGCTTTCCACCGCCTGCCGGATGATGCTCTTGAGGCCGTTCCACTCCTGAGCCCTCGGACCGTAGAGGGAGCCGTAGCGAAGAATCGTGTATTCAAGACCGTACTTCTCGTAGTAGGCCTCCACGAGCGCCTCGCATGCCTGCTTGGTCACGCGGTAGAAGGACCCCTGATCGGAATAAACGTACGCCGAAGAGCCGAACATGATCCTTTTCACCCCGGCGTCCACGCAGGCCTGAAGCACATTGGTCGTTCCGAGGACGTTGCACTGCACCGTGGTCACCGGATCGGAGGCCGCCTGACCGATATCCGCGATGCCTCCAAGATGGTAGACGCACGTAGCCCCTTCTACCACCTCGGCAATGCGGTCGGAGTCCAGCAGGTTCCCCGTCCACATGGTCTGCCCGTCTCGCAGCCACCGGGACTCCACGAGGTCGAAGACATGCACCTCGTACCCATTGTCCTGAAGCACGTCCGCGATATGACTGCCGAGAAAACCGCTTCCGCCGGTGACGACGGCCTTGCCCTTAGCGCCCATCGTCAGCCTCCTTGTCCAGCAGGGCCAGAAGATTCTCCACTGCCAGCTCTTCCATCTGCACGCGAGCTTCCAGCGCGTAGGAGCCGACATGCGGGGTGCAGACGACGTTATCAAACTCCAGCAGCCTGCCCTGATAGGGTTCCTTCTCGAAGACATCCAGACAGGCGTATCCCACATGCCCGTTCGCGAGGGCTTCCACGAGCGCCGCTTCGGCGATGAGTTCCCCTCGTGCGGTGTTGACGATGATAACACCCGGCCGGGTCATTGCCAGCTCGTCAGGCCCGATCAGGCACTTGGCGCAGCTGGCGTGAAGCGAAAGAATATCCGCGCCCCGAAGGAGCTCCTCCATGCTGGCCGAGGTGCCGACTTCCCCCTCCACGGCGCATGGGTCATGGAAAAGGACCCTGGCACCGAAAGCGTCCAACAGCTTCCCGAGCCGCTGGCCGATGGCCCCGTACCCGAGGATGCCCACTGTCTTGCCGGAAAGCAGCGCGCCCATGCGCTTTTTCCAGACGCCGGCGCGCATCTCCCGGTCCTGCCGGGAAATGTTGCGAAGCGCATCGAGCATCATGCCCAGCGACAGCTCCGCCACGCACTGGTCCAGCACGCCCTCGGTGCGCGCCACGGGAATGCCCAGCCGCTTCGCCGCGTCGTGATCCACGGCATCCCAGCCGACTCCCACGCGGGAGATGGCCTTCAGAGCCGGGGCTGCGGCCTCCATGCAGGCGGCCGTGACCGGCTCGGTGCCGGCCAGAAGGCCCGCCGGAGCGTGCTCCTGCAACAGCGCCAGAAGCTCCGCCTCGGTCAGTTTCCGGCCATGGGGATTCACAACGGGCTCGTACCCGGCGGCTTCAAGCCGCTGCAGCGCCTGCGGGGCACTCGTGCCGAACGAGGATGTCGTACAAAGTATCTTTTCACTCATAGTAGCCTGCACAATTTGTTTCTGAACCGATTCAGTCGTTGATCAGCTCACGGTAGACCGCCAGATAACGATCCACCACGTTGCTCCAATCGAAATGCGCCGCACGTTCAAGCCCCAGCTCACGGTACTCAGCAAGTTTGCGCCGGTCGCGCATGAGGTCTGCGACGGTCTCGATCATCATGTCAACATTGTCAGTCTCCACCACCGCTCCGTAGCGGCCCATTTCAATTACGTCCCTGCAGCCGAGGCAGTCCGTGGCGACAACGGGAGTTCCGCTGGCCATGGACTCAATCAGCACCCGGCCAAAGGTCTCGATACGCGACGGGAAAAAGAAAAGATCGGCCATCGCGTAAATCCTCACGAGCTCTTCCGGGGGAAGATGCCCGCTCTCCATGGCTTCGGCAAAATCGTCGGGCACGATCCCGGGCAGAGTCGTCACCATCCCGGAGACTCCCTGACGCTCAAGCTCCGGCTCAAGGGCGGAGCAGTCCTTGCCCACCACGAGCCACCGGAAGGCAAGGCCCATCTCCTTCAATCCGCGGGCCACGGCGGGGATGAGGTCGAACCCTTTCTTCGGATGGTTTCTCCCGACGGTAACCAGCAGAAACTCGTCCGTCCCGACACCGTAACGCTTCCTGTCGGCCGCGGTGTCACGGTTACGAGAACAGACATCGCAACTGATTCCGTTGGGAATCACCTCGATCCGCTCTCGCTCCACACCAAGCTCCTCCAGCTCTGGCGCGACCCCTTCGGTCAGGGAGACCACGCGGTCCATGTCCTTCAGCGCCGCCCTGACGGCGCGGTCGTAAAAGGGATCAAGCCGCAGCCCGTAGCCGATCTCCGGCACGACCTGCACATCGTCGCCATGCGTGCGAAGCACCATCGGCACCCGGCCGGAGAGACAGGAGACCATCGCCGCTTCAGGGTAGGCCCCCATGACCTGCCAGACATCGAAGGACTCCCTTCGCTGCTGCCACCCAAACCAGAGATTCAGCAGCGCCGGGAAGCGCTTGAAAAGGGACATGCAGTTCCACGGCATGGAACGGTACTCGAAAGCCGCCCGGTCGTAGAAGCGACCGTTTCGCCTCGCCTCCCGGTCCGTGACATAGAGGACCACGCGATGCCCCCGCCCTGCGAGGCGGCTCAGCAGGTTGTAGGTGAAGACCTCGTAGCCGCCGGCCTTGAGCAGGGACTCGCCGATTATGGCGGCTATCTTCAGACGCTTCATTCAATACCCTCACCACGGACGGGGAACAGGTGTCGCCGCATTCGGGCAATGCGGCGGCAAGACTCAGGCCCGTTCAAAAAAATGGTTGTAGACATTCCGAAAGCGCCCCTCGTCATATCGCTCAGCATGTCGCTTCTGTTTCAGGACAAAGCCGGCATGCATCTGCGCTACCGGATTGCGCTTACGCCCGCCTACCGGAAGCGAACTCGTCCTCGGTGCCGTCCTCATGAATCTTGGTATGGATCGACGCTCGACGAATTTCTTCATAAATACCTATTCAGCCCCGTAAGACCCGAAGAGCGCGTCAGCGCGCATCAGCTTCTCCGCATGAGCGAGGTCCTCGAGGGTGTCCACGCCGATCGTGTCGGCCTGACAGGGGACCATCTTGACCCGGTCACCGGTCTCCAGAACCCTGAGCATGTCCACCGACTCGATGCGTTCCAGCGGGGTCTCGGGGATGGCGTTGAACTCCAGAAGATAGTCACGGGTAAACGGGATGATGCAGACCTGCTTTTTCATCGGCACATCCGCGTGCCCCTTCTTCCTGGACGGGACCGGCTCGCGGGAAAAATACAGCGCGAAGTCGTCCTGCCCGACCACGACCTTCACTTCATTGGGGTCTTCAAACTCCCTGACCGAACCCATCTCGGCCATGAGATTGACCACCTTGATCGAAGAGTCCTCCAGCATGGGCCGCACCGCCGAGCTGATCATCTCCGGCGTCACCAGCGGCTCGTCACCCTGCACCATGACCAGCACGTCCACCTTGCGCCCGGTATCCTGCTCGATCTTGAGCATGGCCTCCGCGCAACGGTCGGAGCAGTGCTCGTGCGTGTCGCCGGTCATGACCGCCTTGCCGCCGATGCTCTCCACATAGTCGAATATTTCCTGATCGCAGGTGGCCACATAGGTTTCGCTGAGCATCTCGCTCATGCGGGTGCGATAGTAGACGTGGCCGACCATGGGAATTCCGCAAATCTCGGCGAGCGGCTTTCCCGGGAATCGCGACGACCCCATCCTCGCCGGAATGACAGCAACTATATTCTTGCTCATTTCTGCTCCTGATTCGTTCTTATGCAGTCCATGCCTTTGCGAGCCGCATCTCCGAGGAAGAAGAAGTCCAGACTGTAGGCGAGAAAGGTGAAGCCCGCGTCGATTCTCTTCTGTAGCGAGGCCGGGTCGGATTCGATGACATGATAGCCTGCGGGCTTGCCTGCGCGCCGGCAGGCGTCTTCCACGTCGGCGATGGCCTGCTTCATCTCGTCACAGTCAAAGTCGCCGGGGCGCCCCATGGACCCCGAGAGGTCATACGGCCCTATGATGACGCCGTCCACGCCGTCCACGGCAAGGATGGAGTCGATGTCCCGCACCGCGTCCACATGCTCGATCTGCACGATGACCACGGCCTCATCCTCGAGCCGGGCCCGATATTCGTCAAAGCCGGTCCCGTACTTCTGGGCCCGGGCCAGTCCGACGCCGCGCCTGCCCTGAGGCGGGTACTTCGCGGATGCGACGGCCCTGCGCGCGTCATCGGCGGAGTTCACCATCGGGACGATGACGCCGTCGGCCCCGGAATCCATGACGCGCTTGATGATCAGCTCGTCATTGCGGCCCACGCGCACCAGCGACTGCATGCCGCAACCCTGGGTCACGGTGATGAGCGTCTGCGCGGTCTCGAATCCGATGGGGCTGTGCTCCATATCTATGGTCAGCCACTCGAACCCTGCCTGCGAAAGTATTTCCACAACCGAGGGGTGCCCTATGGTCACCCAGGACCCGAGCGTCAATGTGCTGGTCGCCAGTTTCTGCTTGAGATTCATCATTCATCCTCTGAAAATGCGTGTTGGCAAATGCATAAAGCAGTCTCTACCATACGGACTTGGGGGGTCAAGCAGGAAACCGGGGTTAGCGCTTGCCAGCGCAGGTTTCCTTAGGCTACCGTCCCGCATCGGTCTGCATGGCGGACCGGCTTTTTTCACAGACCATACAGAAGGTCCTCGCGACACAGAATCAGGAAAACAGGATCACGTTTTCCTTATCCCGGAGAGAGATCATGAAAAACAATAAGAACGTTAACAAATTCATCTTCGGCAACAACACCGCCGCGGACACCGCGACGCTGGTTGACGAGGCCCGGGGCGTAGACGGCCGGGCCGTGTTCTACATTGATGAATACTTCTCGGACAAGAAGCTGCACGAGACTCTCGGGTACAGGGAAGGCGACATCCTGCGGTTCGTTCCCACCGAAGAGGAGCCCAAGACCACCGGAATCAACGCGCTTCGCGACGAGCTTGTGCAGCAGGGCGTGACAGAGCCCTGCGTCATCGTGGCCGCAGGCGGCGGCATCACCCTCGACACCGGCAAGGCCATAGCCAACCTGATGACCAACGACGGCAACGCCGAGGACTATCAGGGCTGGGACCTGGTCCCCAACCCCGGCATATACAAGATCGCGGTCCCGACGCTCTCCGGGACCGGCGCCGAGGCCAGCCGCACGTGCGTCATGACCAACGCCGAGACCGGGCTCAAGCTCGGCATGAACAGCGACCACACCATCTACGACCAGCTGGTGCTCGACCCCGAGCTGACCCGCACCGTGCCCCGAAACCAGTATTTCTACACCGGAATGGACACCTACCTGCATTGCGTGGAATCCCTGCGCGGAGGCTTCCGCAACGCCGTGGGCGACGCCTTCTCCCGCGAATCCATCAACCTGTGCAGGGAGGTCTTTGAAAGCGAGGACATGCAGAGCGAGGAAAGCCGCGAAAAGATGATGGTCGCCTCCTACCTCGGCGGCTGCGCCATCGCTCACAGCTTCGTGGGGCTGGTTCACCCGTTTTCCGCCGGACTCAGCGTGGTGCTGGGCATGCACCACGGCATCGCCAACTGCATCGCCATGAAGGCCCTGAGCGAGTTCTACCCGGAAGAGCACGCCGAGTTCCTGCGTCTGGCGGAAAAGCAGCGGATCGACATTCCCGAAGGTGTCTGCTCCGGGCTTGACGAAGCGACCTTCCAGGCGCTGCACGACTCCACCGTCATTCACGAGAAGCCCCTGTCCAACGCCCTCGGAGAAGGCTTCCGGGACATTCTGACGCCGGAAAAGGTCCGCTCCATTTTCGAGGCGATGTAGCCCCACGAAACCATTCGAGGAATCACCATGGAGTTCAAGATTCGATTCAGCGGCACCGGCCACCGGTACACGGACGAGGAGGTCGCCCTGGTGGCCGAGGTCATGCAGCAGGCCGAACCTCTCACGCAGGGAAAGTACCGAGGCGCCTTCGAAGCCCGCTTCGCCGAACACGTCGGCGTGGAGCACGCCTTTGCCGTCTGCAACGCCACCGCCGCCCTTGAGATGGCGGCCCAGCTCTGCCAGTTCCGTGCGGGGGACGAGGTCGTGGCTCCGACGCACACCTTCACCGCCTCGGTCTACCCCTTCCTCAAGAAAGGAGCCCGCCCCGTCTGGGCGGACATCGACCCCGCGACCCGCGTCGTGACGGCCGAGACACTGGCCGCAGCCGTCACTCCCGCCACAAAGGCCCTCATCGTGCCGCATCTATACGGGTACATGGTCGACATGGAGTCCGTCATGGAGCTCGCCCGTAAGCGCGGGCTCATCGTCATCGAGGACGTGGCGCAGGCCCTCGGCACCGAGATTAACGGCAAAAAGGCGGGGAGCTTCGGCGACTTCTCCATATTCTCGTTCCACTCCCACAAGAACATCACCACCCTCGGCGAGGGAGGCATGCTGGTGGTCAAAGACCCGCAAACGGCCGAGGTGGTCCCCATGCTCCGCCACAACGGGCACTGTGCGTTCGACTTCGAGCGCGAGGACTACTGGATCCCCGCCATGGGCAACGTCGACTTTCCCGAGTTGAACGGCGAAAGGCTCTGGCCGAACAACTTCTGCCTCGGCGAAGTGGAGTGCGCCCTCGGCGAAAAGCTCCTCGACCGCAGTGACGAAATCAACGCCGCGAAGCGGCGGCGCGCGCTCGACTTCATCGACGCCCTCGCCGCTCACCCGGAGCTTGAGTTCCACCGCGTTCCGTCCACCCGCCACAACTACCACCTGCTGGCGGCGCGCATGACCAACGGCCTGCGGGACGAATTCATGCGGAAAATGGCCTATGAGCACGGCGTGCAGTGCGTGGTGCAGTATCAGCTGCTCCACCGCTACGACTTCTACAGAAAGTTCGGCGCGGGCAAAGCCGACTGCCCCAACAGCGAACTGTTTTTCGACAACATGGTCTCGTTCCCGTTCCACCACTGGCTGAGCGACGACGACCTTCAGTACATGCTGGACAAGACGCGCGAGACACTGACGGCTATCTAGCCGTCACTAACGGTTTGCCCTAGAAAGAACGGGACCCCGGCGCTTACCGGTGGTCCCGTTTTATTTAGGGCAAACAGCCCGGAAAAGCATGGCGCCTGAAGAACACGGCGATCAGGGAGCGGCTGCGTCGTCAGGGCAGCGACCGGGGATCGCCTCACGCATGTTCAGCCTCAGGCCGCTTCGATTTCCTTTACGAGGTCATCGAGCAGAGCAAAGGGAGACCTGCCCGTCCCGTTCGAGATATGCTCGTCCAGAAAGGCGGTATGGTCCATGCTGCGATACCGTTCATATTCCGACCCCTCAGCGTGCATGTTCCTGAGCATTTCAAATATACGCTCCGGGGAGTCGAGCGTCAGAACCCCTTCGTATGAATCAAAGATGGTCTGGTTGGAGTGCAAGTAGGTCGGGTTGACTGCGATCTTCCCTTGCAGGAGCGCCTCGAACATGATGCTCGATCCGCAGATGATGCTTACGTCGCAGTGAGAGATGAGGGAGCAGGAGCTTTCATCCGCCAGCTTCACCGAAGGGTATACCTCGTCCTGCGCCAACGAGCCGGTTCCTCGGGTGTGTTGCTTGATGACGACGTTGACCCCGTCAATCGCGGCGATTTCATTGATCAGCCGGATCGTTTCGTCGCGGTGGGAGTTGTAATCCCAGTGAGGGGTCATGAAAAGGACATTGACGCAGTCCTTCTCGAAGTGGCTTGCGGCCCGCTTCCATTCCTCTGACTCGACTCTTTCCAGCAAAATCCGCGACCACTCTTTCGCAAACCGGCAGGAGCCGATGGTTCTGCTTATGGCCGGATCGATCCCCATGCGCACCATGTGCTCGACATGCCTGTCCGTACAGTTGCAGTAATAGTCAAACACGTTTCGATCCTGCCACGGCATGTTTTGCATGTTCTCCTTGAGCAGGTCATTGATGTCATCGTTGGTGAAGACGTTGTATCCGTGCGGAAGGACGAGGGTCTTGATCCCAAGCCGCTTCGCCAGCCAGAAGGCCTTTCCCCTCAGCACGCCGTATTCGGGTCTGGCCCACTCGCCTGCCACGCAGCCGATCCGATGCCTCAGCATGAAATAGAACAGAAACGGCAACGTATTGTACAGGGACTTGCGGCGCTTCGCCCATCTGGAGTCCGGGCGCGAGGTGGCGTCATAAACCCTCGCATTGGGGTAAGACTTCAGGAACGCGACCCTGTCTTCGGAAGGCTTGACGTCCCCCACACAAAAAAGGTGCACAAAGGCACCTTTCTCAAGCAGATACCAGATGACGGGCGACAAATGATCGGTGTGTTGAACGTCTTCAGAAAGAAAAGATAGCTCTTCATACAATAACTCTCGGATTGTCCGACCTCAAAAGCCGGTAAGCCGTCTGAACGACTCATGGCGGGCTTGCCTTCTCAGACGGCTCTGCTTCCGGCGAGTGCCGAACCGCCCTCAGTCAACAGATTCCACCGCACTGGGTAAAGAGCGCGTGAAATGCCTGCTCTCGCCGGATATCTTGTCCTTTCAAGGCAAGTCAGGTAATCGTTACTCACTCATTTGCCGTCAACATCGCAAGCTGTTGCCCGGTTTTCGGACTGGCTCAAAACAAGGCTCCACGATCGCGACCCGTTCACGGGTTCCGCAGTCCCTGCAGGCGACTGCCGAGGAGTCTCCGTCGAGACATCTTTCAACGTCCGCATCTCGGAGCCACCTCACGTTGCGACGTTTTTTGAATGGCTTCTTCCAAATGGCAACCGAGCACGTTGCTTTTGCCAGCCAAAAGAACACCAAAAGAACCGGCCTGTCAAAAAACTTTCTCGCGATACCACCATATATGAAAAAACAAATTCCCAACCAATTCAGCGTAGTAATCCCGGCAATCAAAAAGAACGTCGCGTTTCCCGATGATCTGATCAAGAAAATGTGCGGCGTGACCCTGATCCAGCGCGCCATTCACACCGCCAAGGGACTCGCGCCGCTCAACGACATCCACGTCGCAACCGATTCGGAAGAAATATCGCTCATTTGCGAAAGGGAAAACGTACGCCACCATTACGACCCGGACCTGACCCTCGAGGGCGACAGCATGTTGCACAGCCTGAAGCGGTTCCTGCTCGGGCTAAAGCGTGACTATCGGGACATCATACTGTTTTCCCCGTACCTTCCGCTCATGACGAGCGCTGAGCTGCGTTCCATGTACGAGGAGTTCCTGCATTCGACGTCGGACTGTCTCGTTGCCGTGCGCGAGGTTGACGCCCCCATTTTCTCCGAGCGGGCCGGAGCCGCGGAGCTGCTCACGCGTCATCGCCTCCAGCCCGTCCAGCTCCTTGTGGACAAGCTGGCGGTTTTCCACTCCTCCATCGTGTCTGGACAGGACGCGCGCGTCGATGTGGGGACCTACCCCATAAGCGACGCCATCATAGAGATCCGCAACTACCGGGACTGGTGGGTGTGCGAGAAGCTCATGAAGCGCAAGCGGCTCGTCTTCCGCGTCATCGGCTACTCCGAAGTCGGCATGGGACACATCTACAGGGCGCTGGCCCTCGCGCACGAAATCTCGGATCACGAGATCCTCTTTGTCTGCGACGAGCGCAGCAGCCTCGCGGTGGACCGGATCGCGGGCAGCGACTATCCGGTGCAGGCTTTCCCTCCCGACAAGACGCTGGAGGGCATCCTCGACCTTCGTCCGGACATGGTCGTCAACGACATCCTCGACACCGACGCGGACTACATGCGCACCCTCGCCGATCACGGCATCCTTACCGTGAACTTCGAGGACCTCGGCGACGGCGCGCCGCTGGCGGACATGACCCTGAACGACCTGTACGAGACCCCGAAGATGGACGGCAGGCACATCCGGTGGGGAAACCGCTGGTTCTTCCTGAGAGACGAATTCGACGGAGCCGCGGTGCACGTCTTCCCGGAAACGGTTCAAAGCGTGCTCGTCACCTTCGGCGGTACGGACCAGCACGACCTGACCCGACAGACGCTGCAGGCCATCGCCCCCTATTGCCGCGAGAACGGCATCCGCATCAACGTGGTCACCGGGCCCGGCTACGCCCACAAGGAAGAGACCGCCAGGATGCTCGACCGGCCGGAGATGGACCATGTCACGTTCACCTTCGCCACCGGCGTCATGTCCAGAATTATGGAGGACAGCGACGTTGCCGTGTGCTCCAACGGGCGCACCACCTACGAGCTGTGCCACATGAACCTGCCCGCAGTGGTCGTATCCCAGCACGCGCGCGAAAACACGCACACGTTCGCCTGCCCCGATAACGGCTTCATCAATCTCGGGGTGGTCGACGAAGACACGCCGGCAAAGACGCTCACCGCCGTCCAAACGCTCGTGGAGAACCGTCAGGAACGAAAACGGCTGCACGAACGGATGACCGAACACGATTTTTCGGGAAACAAGGCCAAAGTCGTCTCGCTGATGCACGAATTGCTTGAAGCCTGACCCCGGCTTGACTAGTCTCGTCCCACCCGATCACAATCGAACCCTCAAGGAGTATTGCGCATGCGCCTCAAAGATATCTTTTCGGAACCCCGTTCCCGGCAGACCAGCCTCCGGACGCCTCTCGTCATCGCGGAGGCCGGCGTCAACCACGAGGGCGACATGGATCTGGCCAAGCGGCTCATTGACGAAGCCTGCGAGGGCGGGGCCCACGCCATCAAATTCCAGACGTACAAGGCGGGCACGATAGCCTCGAAGAAGTCACCGGCCTACTGGGACCTCAATCAGGAACCAACCACCAGCCAGTACGAACTCTTCAAGAAATACGACAAGTTCTGGAAAGGCGAGTACGAGGAGCTCAAGAAACACTGCGACGCCGCCGGGATAGAATTCCTGAGCACCCCCTTCGACACGCAGTCTGCGGAGTTCCTCAACGACCTCATGGATGTCTTCAAGATTTCCTCGTCGGACATCTCCAACAAGCCGTTCATCCGGTTTCTGTGCGGATTCGACAAACCCATCATCCTTTCCACGGGAGCCGCGCACCTGTGGGAAATACACGAGGCCGTCTCCTGGATCGACGAGTTCGGCACGGATCTGGCCCTGCTTCACTGCGTACTCAACTACCCGACCATGAACGAAAACGCACAGCTCGGCGGCATTGCGGCGCTGGCGCAGGCATTCCCCGACAGGGTCATAGGCTATTCCGACCACACCCTCCCCGGAGACATGAAGATCATGGAGATCGCCACGCTCCTCGGCGCCCGGATCATCGAAAAGCATTTTACCTTCGACAAGACCCTTCCCGGGAACGACCACTACCACGCCATGGACAAGGAAGACCTCAAGCGCTTCTTCGAGCAGCTTGCGATCATCCGTTCGGCCGTTGGCGAGTTCGCGATCTCTGCTCAGGAGTCCGAAGCTCCGGCCAGGACGAACGCGAGGCGCAGTCTCGTGAGCGCGCGCGCCATCCCAGCGGGCAAGGTCATCCAGCCCGAGGACCTCACGTGGAAGCGCCCCGCCTCCGGCGTCAGCCCCAGATTCTTCGACGACGTGGTGGGCATGAGCGCGAGCTGCGACATCGAAGAGGACGACCAGATCACATGGGGCAAGCTGAAGGACTAGGCGAGCGATGGCACGCATTCTCCTTTGCGCTTCCGACCCGGGAGGCGCGAGAAATCTTGCGGCGGTGCTCAGGGCGACCCCTGTCCGCTGCAAGGGTACGCTCCTGATACCGAGAAGCCTTTTCCATCTGGCCCCGGGGCTGGAGCCGACTGACTCGGACGGGCTTGAGGCTGACGAGGCGCTGGAGCTGTTGCGCGGCTCGGACGCCTTCATCGCCGGCACCTGCCGTTCTCCCGCCGGGCTTGAGCGTCGCCTGACGCTCGAGGCGCGACGAATGAACGTACCGAGCGTCGCGGTCGTGGACGAATGGTACAATTACCGGCTGCGGTTCGAGGATGAGGCGGGGAGGCTCGCCTTTCTGCCGGACACGGTCGCCCTCGCTGACGACACCGCTGTCGGGGAGGCTGTTGCCGAGGGCCTGCCAGAGAGCCTTTGCCGCGCCACCGGGAGCCCCGCGCTGGCCGCGCTCATGGATCAGGCCGAGCGGCTGCGCCGGACGCCGCCCGCCGTCCCCGGGTTTCTGGCGCCGCAGACGCCCGTGGTCACGTTTCTTTCCGAAACCCACGCCGAGGACTTCGGCGACGCTGCGGGAGCCTGCGGCCCGCTCGGACCGTTTCTCGGATACACGGAGGAATCCGTTCTCGAAGCGCTGCTGCGGGTCGCCGGAAAACTGGGCAGCCCCCTGCAGATTGTTGAGAAAAGACACCCGGCGGCGTATGACAGGCCGCAGGGCAGCCGCGAGGTTCCCCCCGGGGTCCGGCTGACGACCGTGGACAAGACCGACCTGTGGCCCCTGCTCCTGCACAGCGACGCCGTGGTCAGCATGCGCTCCATGGGTCTTCTGGAAGCCCGGATGCTCGGGCGGCCCGCCGCGTCCTTTCAGCCCGGAAGAGTCGGCGCCCAGTGTTGCACTGCCGTCCGCCTCGGGCTAATACCCGAGCTGTCGGACGCCGGGCATCTGGAGCAGTGGCTTGCCCGCACGCTGAAGAATCGCGGCAGAGCCGCCGCGGACCTCTCACGCCCGGACTTTGCTCGCAAGGACGCGGCGGAACAGGTACTCCAAGCAGTATTGAGCAACAAGGTACGAAAATGAAGATAGCAGCTACAATTCAGGCCAGAACCGGCTCTTCCCGGCTTCCGGGCAAGGTCCTCCGTCACATCTGCGGCAAGCCCATGCTCGCCCTGCAGGTCGAACGCATCGCCCAGTCCATGCTCATCGACGAGATCATCATCTGCACCACGGTGGAAGAGCAGGACGACCCCATCGCCGAGCTCGCCCAGCAGCTCGGAGTCAGCTGCCACCGGGGCAGCGAGGACGACGTTCTCGGACGCATCACCGGTGCCCTGCGGAATTTCGCGGTGGACGTCAACGTGGAGTTCATGGGCGACAGCCCTCTCGTCGACCCCATGCTGGTGGACTCAGTCATCGGCTTCTATCTCAAGAATGCCGACAGGTACGACTACGTGAGCAACGCCCTCAAGACGACCTACCCTCCGGGCGCGGAGGTGTACGTCTACCCCTCACGCTCCCTTCTCGACGCGGAAAGGCATGTCGAGGACGAGTCCCTCAGGGAGCACGTCGGCATCCACATCTACCAGAATCCCGACCGGTACCGGCTCCACTGCATCGAGGCCAGCCCATGGTATCATTATCCCGAGCTGTATCTCGAAGTGGACACCGCTGCCGATTTCGAGGTAATGACCGCGATTTTCGAACATTTCTACCCGCACAACCCCGGCTTCACCCTCTCTCAGGTCATCGAGTTCATGCTCGCCAACCCCGAGCTCGCCAGCCGCAATCAGGCGGAGGAGCGGCGTTGGAAAGCCTTCAGGAAGGACTCGTAATGCCTCGTGACGAACGTTGGACTGCCGCCATTTCCGGGTGCGGCATCATTGCGGGAGGCAAGGACTCCCCGAGCGCCGACGGCCCGGCGCGAACCCACGCGCAGGCCCTGCATCGTCACGGCGGCTTCCGCCTGACGGCCGTCTCCGACCCCGACGTCCAGCGCAGGGAGCGCTTTCGGGAAACGTGGGGGGCCGACCACGCCTACGGCGACACCGGGGAAATGCTTCAGGCCCACCGGCCCGACCTGCTGGTCATCGCCAGCCCCAACGAGCAGCACTTCCCGCAGCTTTCCGCCGCGCTTCAGTCGGCCTCGCCGCCACGCGCCATCCTCGTGGAGAAGCCGGTCTGCCTGCGCCGCCCCGAGTTGGAGACACTCCTCCGGCTGCAGGGCGAAGCTCACTCGCTGGTGCTCGTCAATCACACCAGACGCTTCGACGCGGCACACCGACGCGCCGCGGAGCTCATCGGCGACGGCCGGTTCGGTCCGCTCGTGCGGGGCAGTGCGGTATGCTACGGCGGCTGGCTTCACAACGGCGTTCACCTTGTGGACACGCTTAATCTTCTGCTCGGAGAGCCGCCCGAAGTCGTTGGGGCCGCAGCCCTGCCTCACGGCAAACCCGGCGATCCGGACCTTCAAGTGGAGCTTCGCTACGGTGCCGCTCCCGTCCTGCTGGACGCTTTCGACGAGTCCTTTTACCAGCTCTTTGAAATGGAGCTTCTTTTCGAAGCCGGCCGCGTCCGCATTCATGACTTCGGCAGCGAAATCCATCTGGAAGGCGTCGAGGTGAACGCCATCGGCGAGAGGGAGCTGAAGCCTCTGCCGGGCTCCCCCATGCGCGGGCTCGTCTCACCGCTTCCGCAGGCCGTGAACACCATCGGCGACCACCTGCGCGGTTCCGATGTAACCACCGACAGCGATCTTCGGCACGCGGCCGACACCATGCGGACACTCTGGGACGCTCATGAACTTGCAACGAACGACAAGGACCTCAGCCATGCTCAAGAATAAGGATCTGGCCATCAACGGCGGCACCCCGGTGCGCACCGCCCCCTGGAAAGACAACTTCACCATGGGCGAAGAAGAAAAGAAGGCTGCGGCTGAAGTTCTGGACGGCGGCTATCTCTCCCTGTTCGAGGGCTCCCACACGCCAGACCCCCCGTTCAGTTTCTGGGGAGGCCCCTATGTGCAGAAGCTGGAGCGCGAGTGGGCCGCGGCCGTGGGAAGCGGACACGCCCTGAGCGTGAACAGCGCCACCTCGGGTCTGTACGCCGCCATCGGCGCCCTCGGGATCGGGTTCGGCGATGAAGTGATCGTCTCGCCGTACACCATGAGCGCCTGCGCCGTCAGCCCGATGATCTACGGAGCCGTTCCGGTTTTCGCCGACGTCTGCCCGGACTCGGGCAGTCTCGACCCGCGCTCCATCGAGGCCCGCATAACCGAACGCACCAAGGCCATACAGGTCGTGCACCA
Source organism: Pseudodesulfovibrio halophilus DSM 5663 (assembly GCF_059568665.1). Taxonomy (NCBI): domain Bacteria; kingdom Pseudomonadati; phylum Thermodesulfobacteriota; class Desulfovibrionia; order Desulfovibrionales; family Desulfovibrionaceae; genus Pseudodesulfovibrio; species Pseudodesulfovibrio halophilus. The sequence goes on from NZ_JCANTV010000009.1 coordinate 310,582, forward strand.
GTTCGGGATACCCGCCAAGATGAACGAGATCATGGATATCGCGAAGCGCCACGACCTCAAGGTCATCGAAGACTGCGCGCAGGCGCACGGAGCCACCTATCAGGGCAGGCACGTCGGTACCATCGGCGACATCGGCGTCTTCAGCCTCAACGTGAACAAGACCATCCAGACAGGAGAGGGCGGGCTCTGCGTCACCGACGACCCCGACCTGCACTACAGGCTGGCCCTGATCCGCAACCACGGCGAAGCCGTCGTCGGTCCTGCCGGTTACGAGAACATCACGAACATGGTCGGCTTCAATTACCGCATGTGCGAGCTCGAGGCGGCCATCGGTTCGGAACAGCTCAAGAAGCTGGAAAGGATCAACAAGACGCGCGTGGACTACGTCAAATACCTGAACGACGAGCTTTCACGGCACGACTGCATCGAGCCTCTGGCGGAAAGCCCCACCGGCAGCGTGGAGGACGGCACCCGGGCGACTTACTACGTGTATCCCTGCCGGTTCCTGCCGGAAAAGGCCGGAGTGCGGCGCGAAGAATTTGTCGAGGCGATCAACGCCGAAGGGCTGCTGTTCTTTCAGGGGTACGTCAAGCCTCTCTATACCCAGCCGCTTTATCAGCAGAAAAACGCCTTCAAGAACGGGTACCCCTTCAGCGCCCCGGAAAACGCCGGAAGCACCCCGGACTACTCCGAGGGAGCGTGCCCGGCGGCCGAGCGATTGCACTACAAGGAAATGTTGATTAATGAACATGTACGGTTGCCGCAAACGTGGGACGACATTCGCGACATCGTCAACGTCTTCAACAAAGTGCTTGGATAAGCCGCGCCATCATGTTTTTACAAGACGACTTCATCTCTCTGAGGCCTCTGGAGCCTTCCGACGCAGACGGGCCATACCGGACCTGGATCAATGATCAGAGCGCGGACGAGTTCACCGAGCACGCCATCTTTCCGCACTCGCTTCAGGATCTCAGGGACTTTGCCTCAGGCAGCGTCTCCTCCTCGAAGATGGTTCTTGCCATAGAGGACCGCGCGTCATCGCGCCATGTCGGCAACATTGAAGTCGGCTCCATAGACTGGGTGCACCGCACCGCCACCTATGCGATCATGATCGCGCCGGAGGCTCAGGGCAAGGGCATCGGCTTTGCCGCCTCCCGCCTGCTGCTGGCCCACTGCTTCCGCAAGCTCAACCTCCACCGCATTGAGCTCGGGGTCAACGCCGCGAACACGGCGGCGGTCAAGCTCTACGAAAAGCTCGGCTTCCGGCGGGAGGGACTGAAGCGCGAAGCCTTCGAACGCGACGGGACGCGCTTCGACGTGATCACCATGGGGCTTCTGCGCCACGAGTTCGAGCTAGCGCGCTAACCGCCTGCACAATGACGACATTTCTTCTCACAGGTCCGGATTACAATCCGGCTATGCTTGACCGGTACGGGATCGACGACAGCGTCATTCCTCTGGACATCTTCTCGCTGGCCCACCATCAGGAAGCCTTCGACTTCAACACGGCGGAATATCTCGCCCTCAACCGTGAGATAAATCTTCGGCTGGAACAGGTCGCCGAGGCCCTTACCCAAACGGCTTTCGCCAGGACGGACAGCTCCCTTTTCAAGCTGCTCCTGCGCCCGCTCCTGCAGGTCATCTCGATTCCGTACATCATGCGCCGCTCTCTGGAATTCGCCATGGAACGACACGGCGGCGAGCGCATCCTGATGGACGAAAGCCTCGGCACAAACGCCCTGCTGCTGAACGAGTGCAGACAGCTCGGGCTGGAAACAATCTTCGCAGAGACCGGCTCGGGGAAGAGACTCAGGGCCATGGATCGCCCCGCACCGGTCCTGAAGCGGCTGCGCTGGCGATTCCGGGAAGCCTACTATCGCATTGCCAACACGCTGGCTCCGGTCCGCCGGTTTTATTCGGGCTCGCCCTGGTACCTGTCGAACAGCGCCCGCAAGAAGCATCACATGCTGCGCATTGCCGTTCGCAGAGACGCGCAGTACCACCCCGACGAGCGGGACACGCAGGCCGAGGCGGAGACCCTCGACATCTGTTCCGGACTGTTTCCCGAAAGCACCAACCAGCTCGCCGACGAAATCCGAAAGCTGACTGACGAACATGCATACCTTCTCGCCGGCTCAACAAATGTGACCGTCAGAGAGAATGACTACGTTTACATCAACAATACCACCAAGACCTTCAACCGCGCCCTTGCCGTGCGCTTCGGTTCCAATCCGAACTTCTTCGCCTCCACCCATGGGGGCGCCTTCGGGTTCACCGCGCCCATCGACTACCTCACCGGCGAGGTGTTGCTCGCGAGCAATCTGATCACGGACTCGCGCAAGGGGCTGGAGTACATCCGACCGGAGTGCCCTGTCTCGTGCGCCCCGAACTGCCATCCGCTGCCGGGCCGCAGCACCGACACCTTTCGCGTGATGCCGCGCACCGGCAGCGGCACGGTCTGCTTCGTCCCGACCTCCTTCCCCGGCATGCGCTCTTTCGGACCGAACAACAGCGTTCTGGATCCCTTCTACCTCAAGGCCCAGCTCGAGATGATCGAAGCCATGCAGCGCGCCGGCCTCGAAGTGGTCTACAAGGTCCACCCGAAGCAGTGGGATCTGGATACGTTCATCAAACTCTGGGGAGAGCGGCTCACGATCGAACGGTGCGGCCTTGACGAGGCGTGCAGGAAGTACGACACGTTCGTGTTCGACTACCCGGCCTCCGCCTTCAACAGCGTCGCGCTGGCAAACAAGAACATAATTTTTATCGAACTCGGCGCGAGGAAGTTCACGGCCAAGGGGCTTGAGGCCTGCATGGACAGAGCGCATTTCATCCGCTTCGAGGACATTCACACGACTGACTGGTCGCGCCATGCCCGCGACTTCACCAAGGCGGAAAACAGCGAACGCTTCTACAGGGACTTCTACGACGACGCGAACAGTTCCGGCCTGCCCGGGATCAAGAGCTGACCCCCAAATACCGGAACCAGATTCCCAGCAAAGACATTTATGAAAACTATACTCGTGACAGGCGGCGCCGGATACATCGGCAGCCATACAATCGTGGAACTGCTCCGGCACGGTTTCGATGTCGTCAGCCTCGACTGCTTCTGCGGAGGACAGGCCGACACCTACGACCGCGTTGAACAGATCACGGGCCGCCGCTTTCGCCATTTCAACGTGGACCTGAGGGACAGGGAGCATCTCTTCTCCGTCCTGCAGGACACGCCCGTGGATGCCGTGATTCATTTCGCGGGGTACAAGGCGGTGGGCGAGTCGCTGACTATCCCCCTCGAATACTACGAAAACAACCTCGTCTCCAGCATCAACCTGCTTCAGGCGTGTCAGAAGTACGCCATTCACAGCTTCGTTTTCAGCTCGTCCGCCGCCGTGTACGGCAACCCCGGAGAGCTTCCCCTCAGGGAGCATCACCCGGTCTCGGCGCTGAACCCATACGGGCGGACGAAGATCATGATGGAAGACATGCTCAGGGACCTCCACTTCGCCTCCCCCGAGTTCCGCATCTCCATCCTGCGCTATTTCAACCCTGTTGGAGCGCATCCCTCCGGCCTGATCGGAGAAAGCCCTGCGGGAACGCCGACCAACCTCATGCCCCTCATCTGCCGTGCCGCGTCACGCAAGGACGCGCCGCTCAGGATATTCGGGCAGGACTACGACACCACCGACGGCTCCGCCGTGAGGGACTTCATCCACGTCATGGATCTCGCCAGCGGGCATGTGGCCGCTCTGGAACACCTCGCCGCCTCCGAAGGACTGCATGTGCACAACCTCGGAACGGGAAAGGGAATCAGCGTTCTGGAAATGGTGGACTGCTTCGAAAAGGTCAACGGCGTCGAGGTGCCGAGGATCATGGCGCCGAGACGTGAGGGTGACGCTCCTGCCTGCTGGGCGGCCACCGACAAGGCGGAGGAGGAACTCGGATGGTGCGCCGAACGGACACTTGAAGACATGGTCAGGGACAGCTGGAACTGGACCCGGAGATCGCAGCAGGGCTAACCTGCATCCGCTCCGAGGGTTTCTTCGTACACCCCGACCAGCCTGTCCACATAGGCGTTGATGGTGAGACCGGCGGCAACCGTTCTGGCCGCGGCGCTCATGCGCTGATACGCCTGCTGATCCGACAGCACTTTCAGCAGGGCCGAGGCTATCGTCTCGCGGTCCACCGGCACCACCAGAGCCGACTCTCCGGTCACCTCGAGGTTCGGCACGTGCTCGCTGATAACCGCCGGCATTCCGCAGTACATCGCTTCCGTCAGAGCGTTGGAGAACCCTTCGTAATCCGAGACCATGGCGAACACGGCCCCGCGATCGGCGGCTGCGTGCAGGATCTCGGGCACGTCTTTGCGAAACCCCGCAAAACAAATGCTCTCGGCGACACCCAGCTTGCCTGCCAGCTTTTCCAGTTCCGAGCGTTCGGGACCGTCACCGAGGATCAGCATCCGCAACTGCGGCAGAGTCGAGCGAACGTCGGCAAAGGCCCGGAGAATCAGGTCGAGGTTCTTCTGCCGCACCAGACGTGAGCAGGTGACGACCAGCGGGCCGCGCCCCTTGAGCTCCGGAAACTCTGTGAGATCGGCAGCTTCCACGCTCATTTTTTCCTGAGAGATGGCGTTATAGAGAACCTCCACCGGCCTGCCCGCGACGTTGTGGTCCTGCTGGACCACCTCGGCCACAGCCTTCGAGACGGCAAGGTACTTGGTCGTGGCATGGGACAGGACCTTGTCCGCAAAACGGCGGAAGGACCTCATGCGCTTGATGTTCCGGCAGTGCATGATGACCGGGATGCCCAGTCCCACCGCGCCGATGCGCACGTGATAGTTGGCGGAGAAATGTGCGGTGTGGACGATGTCCGGCTTCAGCGAACGCAATAGCTTTCGAAGCCGCAGCGCCGTGTCGAGGCGGCTCGTCTTGAGCACCTTCTTGCTCTCCCCTGCATGGATGGGGTCGAAGCCGTGTTCTCTGTACACCGATTCATACTCGCCCGTGCCGGAGACATTGATGATCACCGGTTCGTGCCCGAGTTCCCGCAGTCTTCTGGCCACGAGCAGGAACGAGGTCTCCACGCCGCCGAATGGCAGTCCGCCGACGACCAGTGCGACCCTGAGCTTCCGATTCCCGGCCGGTTCAGCCATGGGTCTCCCCCTTGCGGCCAAGCGACGTGCGCAACAGCTCCAGCGCCTGCGGGAGGCACTCCGAGGAGTCCAGCCCCTTCAGGCAGTCGATGTGGCTGCACTCGTTTTCATTGCAGGGCTGGCAGGGCAGCTTTCTGGAAACGGTAACATGCTCGTCCGACGGGAAGCGCCAGCCGAACCCGGTGGCCCCGTGGATCACCAGCGACGGGGTGCCCACCGCCACCGCCATGTGGCGCGGGGCCGAGCAGTTGCCAAGATGCAAGAGGGCGCGCTGCTGGACCGCGGCCATCTGCCGCAGCGTGAGCATGTCCTCGGAGATCACGGCCCCTTCGCCCGCCAGATCGGCAACCTTGCGGCAGACGTCGATTTCCCCCGGACCATAGAGCAGGACGAACTTCAGGCCGGGGTAGTGCTCCCGGATGCCCCGGATCAGGCCCGCGAAATGCTCTTCGGGCCATTTGCGCGTCTTGCGGCGGTGGCTCGGGTCCACGGTCACGACACCTTCGGTGGCCCCGAGGTCTTTCAGAAATCGGTCAGCGAAGGCGCGTTCTGCGTCGGAAAGAAAAATCTCCGGCGGGTGCCTGTCCCACTCGATACCGAGCAGCTTGAGAATGCTCGCCTTGCATTTGGCGGCGTACCCGTCCTCATTGGGCCGATAGTTCGTGTAGACAAATCTGTTGTACCACGGCGGCGTGAAGGTCAGACGAACGGGCGCACCGGAGAGCATGGCAACCCAGCGGGTTCTCGGCAGCTGCTGGAAATCGATGATCAGGTCCTTGCCGCGCCCGACGCGGGCATAATATCCCAGCGCCTTGAGAGGGGAGGCAAGCTCGTTTTTGTCCAGCGCCCACACCTTGGCGATGTGCGGATTGTTCTCCAGCACGGGTGCGCACTTCTTTTCCGTGAAGACTTCTATCTCCGCGCTCGGAAAGCGCTCCTTCAGCAGGCGGATGGAAGGGGTGGAGAGCAGCACGTCGCCGATCTGGCGCAGCTGGCAGACCAGGATCCGCTCGGGGTTCAGTGAGGATATGTCTTTCATGTGCTTGTGGTACGGGTTAGGCGGGCGGGCCGTGTTGCGGACCGCTGCGGGATCTGCGTCTGCCGAAGCATGGGCCGGGGCCGAAGGGGCTTATCCTCCACAGGCGCACGACGCAGGGCTTCAATTACCCGCCGCTTCGTTGCAGGTCAAGACGAGCCGCGAAAACGAAGAGGCCCCGTCCAGTGGACGGGGCCTCATCCCTATCGGTTCGTGCTGCGGGCTGCTATTTGCCCGTCTCCACGGGGTACTCGGCGCCCTTCCAGGCGAAGATGCCGCCGGGGTGGCGCTTGACGTTGGTGTATCCCAGCTTGCGGGCCCAGGCCGCGCCGTTGTGGGAGCGGGTGCACTTCACGAATCCGCAGTAGACCACAATGAGCCTGTCCTTGTCCGGGCCGAGGAGCTTTTCGTAGTCGGCCTTGGTCTTGCCTGCGGTTTCCTCGGTGTTCCAGCTCTTCATGTCGGGGATCGGGAACAGGAACTGGGCCGCGCCGGGGATGTGGTTCTTTTCGTAGCTGGCTTCCAGCGGCATGGTGTCCACGATGACCATGTCCTTCTGGGCGTCGATGAGCTTCTTGAGCTCGGCCGTGGTGATCACGTCGTAATCGCCGCGCTGCACCTCGCGCACCAGCTTGACGGCTCCGGCTTCCTTCTCCACTTCCTGCTTGAACTTGTCCTCGCCGAGACAGCCGGTGAGCATACCCATCACGAGAACGGCCGCGAGGGCCGCAAAAATTCCTTTCAACTTCATCGCCTCACTCCTCCGAATGGTTTCAGGATAACGGCCATGGAGCGGGGCGGTTCCTGCAGCGCCTTTCTGCGCCAGTACACCGCGGCCAGCGCTGCAAGCATGATCAGGTCGCGAACCATCGACTCGCTCATGCCCGAGTATGCCTGCCCTTCCGGATCGCCGGGGCCGAAACAGCCGCAATCGACGTTCAGGCCGAGGTGCATTCCGTAGGCCAGAACCGCGACGAACAGCAACAGCTGTGCTGCCACCAACTCCAATGACCATCTGATGTTGAAGACGAGGCCCGCTCCACTGGCGATCTCGAGAATCGGCAGCCCGTACGCAAGCGGCAGATCGGCCCAGCCGGGGGTCAGCCCGTACCCGTCTATGACCATGGCGAAAGCCCACGGGTCTTGCAGCTTGATGACTCCGGCAACAATGAACGCACCGCCGACCGCAAGTCGCAGCGCCATTTGAACAGGTCTGCTGAGAACAATCCTCTTCACCGGACACTCCTTTTCAACATCAACATATAATTGAAACCACGATTACCCGAGCCGATGAAACGAATCCAATCGTTACATGCAATACGCAACAACAAAAACCATTGCGTTGCTCTATCCTATTCCCGTTCCGACATCCATCGTGGAGTTTGAGATTTTCTCTAGAAAATTCCGCTGGTTCAACCGCAACCGCCCCGCACTTGTAACACAAAATAATGTGCGACAATTCGGCATGTTATAACCGATTCACACTTGATCACAATCTTCAAGCGTAGTACTCCAATGAAAACCAACAACCTTCCGGGGGCTGCATGACAGGCAAGAAGCTACTCTCCGTTGCGGAAATCGCCCGCGAACTCGATATTCCCGAGTCCACGGTCCACTATTGGAAAAACCGTTTCGCCCAGCACCTCCCGAGCGTGGGCAAGGGACGGCAGAAGCGCTTCAAGCCGGAAGCCGTGGAGGTCTTCTCCACCATCTCCCGCATGCTCAAGGAAGGGCACACCGCCCGCGACGTCATGGACAGCCTCAGCCAGTCCTACCCCATGCAGGCCGACGCGCTGGCCGAGGCGTCGGAGAGCGACTCGCCCGTTCAGCAGTATGGCATGGAGACCGCCGTGAAGATGGCGGCCGCCATGGGCGCCGAGATGGCCCGGTCCATCAGCGAGGGCATCCGCGGGGCGCTGGGTACCCCTGAACAGGCGGCCCTGCCAGAGGACTTCGCCAAGGCCACCGAACAGATCGCCGCCAACGCCGCGGAGGTTCAGCTGCTTCGCGACGAGAATACCCAGCTCAAGGAAAAGCTCTCCATTATGGAAGCGGAAATGGTCCGCCTGCGCAAGGATCGCCGTGAAATGGAAAAGTACCTTCTTGACAAGATCAAAAGCGTGACTAGTTAAAACCAACCCCATGGCAACGGGTCCCCCAACCCGCCGCCATCACGGAGCATTTCGGCCATTCCCGATCATCCGTGGCTCCCCGCCGGAACACGCCCCCTCGTTTCGGCGGGGCATTTTTCCATTCATCAAGGAGGTTCGCCGACAATGGGCAAAAAGAGTACGCACAAATTCAAGGCTGAAATAAACCAGCTCCTGGAAATACTGGTTCATTCCCTCTACACCAACAAAGAGATCTTCCTGAGAGAGCTCGTTTCCAACGCCTCGGACGCGCTGGACAAATACCGCTTCAAGACCCAGACGGGCGACATGGATGCGGATGACACGCCGCTTGAAATCCGCATCACCCACGACAAGGACGCAGGCACGCTCACCGTCACCGACACCGGCGTGGGCATGACACGCGAGGAAGTGCGGGAGAACATCGGCACCATCGCCCACTCCGGCACCGCCGAGCTCACCAAGCTCGCCGCCGAGGGCAAGGAATCCCTCGACACCCTCATCGGCCGCTTCGGCGTCGGGTTTTACTCCGTCTACATGGTGGCCGACGAAGTCACCCTCGTGACCCGGTCCGCCGACCCCGAGGCCGCCCCGGTGGAATGGACCTCCGACGGCCGCAACGACTACAAGATCCGGGAGCTGGACAAGGACGTTGCGCGAGGCACCAGCATCACCCTGAAGCTCAAGGAAGACCTGGTTTCCCAGTTCGCCAACACCGAGCACCTCAAGCACATCGTCAAGAAGCACTCCAACTTCGTCAACTTCCCCATTTTCGTGGAAGACGAGCGCGTGAACACGGTTCCCGCCCTGTGGCGCGAGCCCAAGTTCCAGGTCAAACCGGAACAGTACAAGGAATTCTACACCTTCCTGACCAACGATGACACGGACCCGCTCGAAAAGGTCCACGTCTCGGTAGACGCTCCGGTCCAGTACAACGCCCTCGTTTTCATCCCGGCCATCGACGACGACATGTTCGGCCTCGGCACGCAGGACAACCGCGGCCTCGACCTGTACGTGCGCCGCGTGCTCATTCAGCACAAGAACAAGGACCTGCTGCCCGAATACCTCGGCTTCTGCAAAGGCGTGGTCGACACCGAGGACCTGCCCCTGAACATCTCCCGCGAGACGCTTCAGGACAACGTGCTGATCCGCAAGATCAGCTCCAACCTCACCAAACAGGTCTACAGCGCGCTTGAGAAGATGGCCGAGAACGACAAGGAGAAGTACGACACCTTCTGGCGCGTGCACGGCAAACTGTTCCGCGCCGGCTACATGGACTTCATCCACAAGGACCGCTTTGTGGAGTTGTTGCGGTTCAACTCCTCCGCCTGTGAAAACGCCGACGAGCTCATCTCGCTGGCCGACTACGCCGGACGCCTCAAGGAAGGCCAGAAGGAGATCTACTACGCCTACGGCCCGAGCCGCGAGGCCCTCTCCCTCAGCCCGCACCTCGAAATCTTCCGCAAGAAGGGCGTTGAGGTCCTGTACCTGTACGAGCCCATCGACGAATTCGTGATGGACGCGCTGCAGCAGTACGGCGAGTACCAGCTGGTTCCCGCAGAGCACGCGGACCTCTCCGGTATCGACGGAGAGCAGGAGACCGAGGAAAAGCCCGAGGAACTCTCCGAACCGGAACAGACCACTCTCGACGACCTGCTCAAGCACATCAACGAGCTGCTTGGCGACGCCGTTACCGACGTGCGCACCACGGACCGCCTCTCCGACAGCCCGGCCTGCCTCGCGAACCCGGACGGGGCCATGACCAGCAGCATGGACAAGGTCATGCGGCACATCCAGAAGGACACCTCCATTCCGGCCAAGGTCATGGAAGTCAACCCGGACCACCCGCTGACCCGCAACCTGATCCGCATCTACGAGGCCGACGCGCAGGACCCCTTCGTGGAACAGGCCGCCCGCCAGCTCTACGAATCCGCCCTGCTGCTCGAAGGCTACCTGCAGGACCCGCACGCTCTCGTGGGCCGCATCCAGTCCCTGCTGACCCAGGCCAGCGGCTGGTACAAGAAATAACCGTCCACAATACTGCCACGAAACAGCCACAGGCCGCCCGAAGCATTCGGGCGGCCTTTTTTATGCCGTCAAGAGGGAATGACTTCCCAAAAACGCCCGTGCGGAAGCCGGAAACGCTTTGTATTCCGATGTCGATGTATGATGGTTCCGATTCCCCGCATGAAGCCGGGAACGAAGCAGTCTGGAAGAGATATCATCATGAGCAGGTTGTACGAGATTTCATTACAGCACGATGCGAAGGGCCGCATTGTCCGCAAGGAAGAAAAAACAAACGGGAAACCGGTCGTGTGGGAGTACGACTACGACCAAGACGGCAGACTGGTCCGATCTCGACGGGACGGTTGTGGTGCGGAGGAATACATATACGACCGACAGGGCCGTCGCAGCGAGGAGTGCAATCCCTTGCGCGGAAAGGGGTGCCGTCGATTCACGTACGATCGGGACAACCGGCTTCTGAGCGCAGGTGATGCCCGCTTCGAACACGATTTCGACGGCTTTCGATGCTCCCGGATCACCCCCTCGGGCACAACAAGATACGCTTACGCTCCGGACTATCGACTGGAAGCGGTAAGACTCCCCGACGGCCGCCACATCAGTTATGGGCATAATGAAGACGGACTTCGTGCCGTCAAGTATGTCAAAGGCAAACTGGTCGCCGGATACGCGTGGAAGGATCGCTTTCACCTTACCGGATGGCACGATGGAGAGAGACTCTGGTGCATAGACTACGACCGGTTGGGACTTCCGGTTGCCATGCGAAGCAGTGACCTGCATTTCAACTTCTGCATCGATCAAATCGGCAGTGTTGTGGCTGTTGCAGAGCACTCAGGCAACATGGTAAAGGAAATCCGTTATGACAGCTTCGGCAACATCATAAGGGACACCAACCCACGCTTTCGCATTCCGTTCGGCTTTGCCGGCGGACTTGCCGATTCCGACACCGGACTGGTCCGCTTCGGCTGGCGAGACTATGACCCGGACACAGGGCGCTGGACCGCCAAAGACCCCATCGGCAACGCAGGCGGCGACCCCGACTGGTACGGATACTGTCTCGACGACCCCATCAATGCGGTGGACCTGACAGGGCTGGACAGTCAAGGGATAGGAATCGGGGGAAGTCTCTCCGGCTTTGGCGCTAAAGCAGGTGGCAGTGTGATGATTTCGCAAGACGACAACGGGCACAGAGTGTTGGAGCTAAGCAGCGAATATGGTGCATCCTCTGGATTCGGTGCGGATTTTACCGGTACCTATCAAAGAACCAATGCTGAATCCGTGGACCAGATTTCTGGAACCTCTGGAAAAGCTGGCGCTTCTGTGGGTCCCCCGACTATCCCATTTAATGTTGGCATGGAAAAAGTATCCGGAGATGGCTACGATGGAGAGAACTACAACATTTCCTATGGAGTAGACCTTACCCCAGTTTCTACCTCAGTCACACGTGAGGATACAACAACATTTTCATTAGATTTTCTTGATGATTTTTTTTGAAATGAATTCACTCAACATTCACAGGCCGCCTTGGCGGCCTTTTGTAAAGGAGACCCCATGACTTATTCCTGGATCACCCTTTTATGCTTTAATTTTACAAGAATTGCATCATATATCCTTTCTGCCTTTGCATACATGTTCGTACCATTAATATCAGCATCGCTCCTTTTTAAAGCTCATTTTATCGTAGTAATTTCAATTGTAAATTTTCTTTTTGCACATATGGCCCTCCCTATAGAATGCACAGATGAAGGTATACGTATAAAAACGATCTGGAGGCATAAATTTATCCCTTACTCCAACATTCGGCATGTGTATTATAAATATAGTTGGGATTTCGGTCCTTACAGAAAACCGGCGATACTGATCAAAGGAGAATCTCCATTCGACCTATACTACATTCTTTCAGACAATTTGAACAACGCAAAAGAAGAATTCATCAAAAGAGGATTTCATCTTAAACCATTATAACGTCCCCCATCTTAGGGCCAGCTAACAGTAGACACTTCCGGCAGTTTGGGCCAGAAGTCTCTACTTGGCAATGGACCTACTATACGGGGACTTTACAGATTCACTGAAAACGGAGTCCTCTTGAACAGGATTTTCTGGCGCAAATTCGTCCCCTACAGCGAAATAAAGAGCGCCCATCATCTACACAACTTTTACTTTTATTTCATAAGTCTTCTGAGGTGTTAATCACCCTTAATGAAAAATCCTTCTTCGGCCGGCATGTAATCATTGCAACCAAAGTTAACAACGCCAGAGAAGAACTCTCCAAAAGAGGCGTCCTTACTGAAATATAATTCAGAAGAATCCGGGTCCGCACAAACAGCATCTCCTTCAATACCACCGCGCCATCCCGGAACGAGAAGGACACCCTGACATCTACGAATCCTGAATCCTTGCACTTCTCGCAAGCTGATTTCGACCCACCACGGACTGCTCCACGCGACCCTGATGGGTTTGATATTCCAAGAACACACAAACCGATTAGACACAAAAAAAGCCCCCGCAGATGCGGGGGCTTCGAATCTTCATCGTCGGCCGACTTAGAAGCTGTAGCCGAGGGCGGCGCGCATTTCAGCGGGCACCCAGGCGTCCGGGCCGGGCTCAAGGTCCTTCCACGGAGCGCCGGCTTCCTTGCGGGCCTGCTTCACTTCGTCGAGGGTGAAGCCGTAGCGCGGAATCTCGAACTGCTGGCCGGGGTAGATCAGGTCCGGGTTGTCGATCTGACCGCGGTTGGCCTTGAAGATGAGGGGCCACATGAAGGGATCGTTGTACACCTGCTTGTACTCGGCGATCCACCACAGGCACTCACCCTTGGTCACGGTGTGGGTGGTCGGCAGGCTGTCGTACTGGGATTTGTACACGGCCATCGGGTCCACGACCACTTCTTCTTCGACAACGGTGGTTTCTTCTTCAACCACGACCACTTCCGGCTCGGGGTTGACCTTTTTGGAGCAGCCCCATGCAAAAATCATCATGCAGGCGACTGCAAGCAGCAGCAGTTTCTTCATCGACGGCCTCCTCTCAAGTATTGTTCTGACGTCTTTAGAATTCACTCTTCAATGTAAGCTCAGGACTTGATCCTACTGGCCCAATTATCAATTATTTTTTTTTCTTGCAACACCATTTTCCCTTCAGGACGTTCTTGAAGCGCGGCCTCTATGGCGCGGTTGGCTTCCGCGAACCAGCCGCCCATGCGGAGGCTCCGGCAGGCCAGCACGTACATGCGCTCCGGCTCGTCTCTGTATACGCCCTCCATCAGCATGCCGTAATCACTGCCGAAAGCGTTCCTGACAAGCTCCTCGTGCGAGAAGATGAACCGCGCTAGCAGCGCATTGTCACGGTGCCGCACAAGATACACCGGCAGCAGGGTGCGGCAGTTATCCATGAAAAAGCGTATCCTGTCGATCTCCCTGCGCATACTCTCTCGCGTCTGGGTCAGCACCTCCACGAGCCGCCCGGAGACTTCCTGCTGCGGCCCGTGCGCGTCCTCCTCCATTATCTCCTGGAGCCAGGGGCCGTAGTTCTGGAGCTGATACGCGTCCTCGCGCAGCTTCACGGTTTCGTGAAAGATATAGCCAAGCGCCCAGTCGAGAAACTGTCCTTCCGCGGGTTTTTCCGGATCGTTGCGAAACACGTGGTGCGCCGTGTCCTTCATGCGCCACAGCAGCCCCTTGTCCATCTCCGTGCCCACGAGGTCCCGCAGACACTCGAAGCAGACCACGCCTTCCTCGTCAAAGCTCTCGAATTCCCGGTTCAGCGCCACGGAGGAGTGGCAGAACATGCGAAACAGGTCGCGCACGAACTCCGGTAGTTTTGCTCGAATCCAGCTGCGGGACATGCCCCCTCCCTACTTGCTTTTCTTCTTGGCGAGATCCGCCAGCTCGGCCAGCCTGTCGTCCACCATGCGGTAGAGCGTGCCCTTGGGGAATCGCCCCTGTGCGTTGCGGACGCCGGTCTTCATCCCCGTGAGTACATACATGGCCTGCTCGATGGTGGAAACCGGGTAGATGCGGAAACGGCCCTCACGCACATCGCGCACCACATCGTCGTTGACCATGAGGTTGACCGCGTTGTCCGCCGGGATAAGCACGCCCTGCTCCCCGGTCAGGCCACGGCGCGAGCAGACCCTGTGGAACCCTTCGACCTTCTCGTTCACGCCGCCCACGGCCATGATGCAGCCACTCTGGCTTACCGCCCCGGTAAAGGCGTAGGACAGGTTGATGGGCGCGCCCGAGAGCGCGGAAAGCAGCGCGGCGAGCTCGGCTCCGGAGGCGGAGTCGCCCTCGATGCCCGCATAGGACTGCTCGAAACACAGGCTGCCGGTCATGACCAAGGGTTTGTCCTGTGCGAACAGCCCCACCAGATAGCTCTTGAGGATCATCATCCCCTTGGTGTGGATGGGACCGCCCAGCTGCGCTTCGCGCTCGAGGTCGATGATGCCCCCGTGCCCGACGCCCACCTTGCAGGCGATACGGTGCGGCAGGCCGAACTCGTGGTCGCCGAACTGGGTCACCGAAAGACCGTTGGCCTCGCCCACGGCCGAGCCGCCGGTCGCCACCTTGATGACCTCTCGATCATAATCGGACATGAATTCGGTCTGATACAGGTCAGAACGGTAGTCCCGGTCCTCGATGGCCTGCGCCAGATCGGCATACTCCACCGCGTCGCCACCGCGAATCCGGGCCAGCGCCGCGGCCTCCACCATACGCTCGCGAATCAGCGGGAAATACAGCGACAGCCGCTTCTGGTCCTCGGACAGCCGGGAACCGAGGTCCACCAGCCCGGCCAGCGCCTCGCGATTGAACGGCGGCATCTTCTCCTGCCTCGCGATGCGCCCCAGCGCGCGCAGGTAGCGCTTAACGTTGGGGGCGTCGCGGTCACAGGTGGGTTGCAGATGCGCCTTGAGCTTGAAATATTTGGAAAACCGGTCGTCATTATACAGCAGCAGCTCATAGTTGATGTCCGTGCCGATGAGGATGACGCGCAGCTCGATGGGGATCGGCTGCGGCTCGATGGTCCGCGCGCGGACCTGGTCCGGCTCTACCGGATCCTCGATCTTGGCGTGTCCGGCACGCAGAGCGCGGAGCAGGCCCTCCCACGAGTGCGGGTTGCTCAGCAGGTCCTCCACGTTGAGGATCAGGAATCCGTGGTTGGCACGGTGCAGCGCCCCGGCCTTGACCAGCGTGAAATCCGTGTAGAGCGCGCCCATTTCCGACTCGCGCTCGATGGACCCGAGCAGGTTGAACGCCGTGGGGTGGTCTTCGTTCACCACCGGGGCGCCCTGTGTCTTGCCGTTGTCCACGAACAGGTTGACCTCGAAGCGGGTGAAAAAGTCCTCGCCGGAGCTCTGGGTGTCCATGAACAGCGACGGCATGGCGCTCTCCTTGCCGGTGAACTGGTCCACATTGTCCACCACGCACTCCTCGAACGCGTCGAAGTATTCCTTGAGCCCCTCGATGTGGCCGAACTCGTCGCGCAGGGGCTGCATCTCGGCCTTGGCCTCGTCGCGCGCCGTATCACGGTGCAGGTCGTCCTCGCTCTTCTTCAGGCCCTGCTCGTTGCGGTTGATGCTGCGCAGGTCGTCCGAGAGTTCTTCCAGCAGCTTCTCACCCTTGCTCTTGAGCTCCTTGCGCAGCTTGGGGTCAAGGGTGTCGTAGTCGCTGTCGGTCAGGGGCTTGCCGTCCACGATAGGCGCCAGCGTTATGACGGAGTCCTCGTCGATGGACAGCCGAAAGCCGGTCTTCTCGGCCTCCTCCTCCATGCGCGCGAAGAGCTCGTCCCGACGCTGGGTGAACTTCTTGAGCAGCCGGTCGTGGGTTTTCTGAAAGGACTCCTCCTCGAACCGGGCCGGGATGCGCGAGCGCAGGCGAGAAACCGCCTTCTGCTGGGCGTTCTTGAACTTGCGCCCCACTCCCGCGGGCAGGGACACGGCCACGGGGCGGTCCTCGTCCTCGAAGTTGTAGAGATAGACCCAGTCCGGCGGCGTGGGCGCCTTGCGGGCGCGTTTGCCGAGAAAACTGCCGATGAAGTGGCTGCGGCCCATGTTGGGCTCGCCCGCCACATAGACGTTGTATTCGTTCCCGCTCACTGCCAGCGACAGCTCAAGGGCCTTGATGGCGCGGGGCTGAAACGACGGGGTCGGATCGCTGTCCGGTATGGCGTCGCTGTTCTCGAAAGGAACCTTCGCGGGGTCCAGCGCGGCGCGCAGCCGGGAAACGGCCAGCGGGCGCGGCATACGTGTATTGCTCATGCGTCCTCGTGTCAGTGTGTTCGTGTCCCGTTCCACTATGGTCGCCGCGGGGGCGCACCGGGGGGTTTCGGCGGGACCTTGTCCCCGGAGGGTAGCCGGAACGGCTCCGGCATTCAAGAATCCCCTGCCGAGAGCGCCATGATACCCGGCGCCGCCGGTTCGGGCAATGCCTGCCGCTTGTTCTTTCCCCCGGCTGCTGATACCACTTCGGGAACCATGATGAAACGCTTTTTCAGCCTGCTCGTTCCGCTGATCCTGCTGGCGACCGCGCTCCCGGCCCGGGCGCAGGTCATCAGTCTGGAATCGGTCTCGGCCACCCGCGTGGGGGACACCCTCTCCGCGCAGTTCGGCGTGGCCCTTCAGGGCGCGGACGAGATCGCCGAGACCCTGCGAAACGGCGTTGGCATCAAGCTGGCCTGTCGCGCCTCCATCTCCCTGAATCGCCGGTTCTTTTTCAACTCCACCCTCGGCGAAAGCGCCATCGAGGGCGCCGTGCAGTACGACGCGCTGACCAAGGAGTTCGCGCTCATGCTGCCCGGGCAGGAGCAGGCCATGCGCAACGAGGACCTCGGCGCACTGCTCGCCGAAGGCTGGAAATCGTTCTCCATTCCCCTCTGCCCGTGGGGCAGTCTGGAACGCGGCAAGAGCTACCAGCTGGAAGTGGAAGTGGCGCTCATGCCCATGGACGTGCCGGACTGGTTCACCCGGACCTTCCTGTTCTGGTCCTGGCAGGGCGGCCCCACCGTGACCTCCACGCTGGAATTCAGGTACTGACGCCATGACTTCGCGCTACATCAAGATAGACGAGGTGGGCCAGAAGGAGCGCCGCCGCCGCAAGCGCGAACTGATCGCGGCCGGGCTCTGCTTCGCCCTCATCGCCGTCCTGACGTGGGTCGAGCTCAAATATCTCGGAGGCAACTCCTACCTCTTCCTCGGACTGCTGAACCTGAACTTCATCCTGCTTCTGGTGGTGCTGTTCATCGTCACTAGAAACGGCGTGAAGCTGCTGCTGGAGCGCCGCCGCAGGGTCCTCGGCTCCAAGCTGCGAACGCGGCTTGTGCTGGCCTTCATCTCCCTGTCGCTCATACCTACCGTGCTCATGTTCCTCGTGAGCGTGAAGTTCGTGCAGACCTCCGTGGACTACTGGTTCAAAGGGCAGGTGGAGGAATCCATGGAGCAGGCCCTTGAACTGGGCCGGGCCTTTTACGGTTCCTCGCAGGACAGGCTCCAGCGGCGCGGCAAGAACATGATCGACGAGATCGTGGACCGTCGCTTCGCGTGGGGCGGCAAGGGCATGAACGATTTTCTGGGCGACAAGTTCGAGGAGTACGACCTGAGCCTCGTAGGGGTCATCACGCCCAAGGGGTCGGTGCAGAACACCCACTACTCGGCCCAGTGGGAAAAGGCATGGCCCGAGATTCAGGAAAAAATCGACTGGGAGGGCCTGCGCTCCGATCCCCGCCAGTGGTCCACCATCATCCCGACCCCGCAGAGCGACCTCATCGTCGGGGTGACGCCCGTGGACGACGGCACCACCGGGTTCCTCGTTCTGGGCGAAACCGTGGGCCGCGGCCTGCTGCACAAGCTGGACCGTATCGTGCGCGGCCTGGACGAATACAAGAAACTCAAAACATTGAAATACCCGTGGAAGATGACACTCTACCTGACCCTCGGGGTCATGACCATGCTCATCATCCTCGGTTCCATCTGGTTCGGTTTCCGGTTGGCGAAGGAACTCTCAGCCCCGGTGCAGGCGCTGGCCGCAGGCACCGAACGCATCGCGCGCGGCGACCTGTCTGTGCGCCTGGAAGACCGCTCGGACGACGAGCTGGGCTTCCTCGTGCGCTCGTTCAACCGCATGACCGAAGACCTTGAACTGGCGCGCCACAACGAGCTCAAGGCCGGCGAACGGCTGGCAAGGCAGAATCAGGAGCTGGAACGCCGCGGCCGCTACATCGAGGCGGTTCTGGACAACATCACTTCCGGCGTCATCTCCATGGACGCCTCCGGCCGCATCGGAACCGTCAACCGCTCTGCGGAACAGATCCTCGGCACCCCCGGCGAATTTCTCATCGGCAAGAAGCCGCACACCCTGCTCTCCGGCGAGTTCGCGGACATCATGCGCGAGGCGCTCGAGGCGGTGGGCAGCAACCCCGGCGAGCAGTGGCAGAAGCAGCTCGACATCCAGACCCCGGAGCGGGTGCGCAAGCTGCTGGTCAACGTGGTGGCCCTGCCCGGCATCCCCGGCGCGGAGGTCGGCACGGTTGCCGTGTTCGAGGACATCACCGAGCTGGAGAAAATCCAGCGACTGGCAGCGTGGCGCGAGGTTGCCCGACGCATCGCCCACGAGATCAAGAACCCGCTCACGCCCATCAAGCTCTCGGCCCAGCGGCTGCAGCGAAAATTCGGCGAGAACGTGGACGACAAGGTCTTCGACGACTGTACCGGCCTCATCGTGAGTCAGGTGGAGCGGCTTCAGCAGATGGTTTCCGAGTTCTCCGCCTACGCCAAGCTGCCCGAGGTCCAGCCCCGGCCCGGCAACCTCGGCCCGCTGCTGGAGGAGACCGTGGGCATGTTCGAGAACACCCACCGCAACATAGACTGGCGCATGGACCTGCCGGACGACCTGCCCGAAATGTCCTTCGACCGCGAGGCTCTCGGCAAGGTCTTCATCAACCTGCTCACCAACTCCGAGGAAGCCCTCAAGAATCAGGAAGACGGCAGCGTGGTCGTCAGGGCGGTCCACGAGCCCAGAAAGAACCGCGTGGTCGTCAGCGTTGCCGACAACGGCTCCGGACTGCCGAAGGACGGCGCCTCCCGCATGTTCGAACCCTACTTCTCCCGCAAGAAGGGCGGCACCGGTCTCGGCCTGACCATCGTGCGCTCCATCATCGCGGACCATCACGGCAAGGTCACGGCCCACGCCAACAAACCGCGCGGCACCGTGGTCCGCGTCGAACTGCCCCTCGCCTGACGCACCTTATTTTTTCCTTGCAATGTGGCGTGGATGCCCCGGATGTGCTACGTTTGCACAACACGGAGGTATACCATGCGAGTCATCATCGCCGGTGGCACCGGCTTCATAGGCAGGTCGCTCGCCGCCACCCTCATGGCGGCCGGGCATGAAATCATTGTTTTGTCGCGCTCCGTGTCCTCGGTATCGCGAGTTTTCGGGCAAAGCGTCTCGGGATTCACCTGGCAAGGGGGAGAGTGGCCGTCGCTCATCGATCCGTCCACGGCCATCGTGAATCTTGCCGGCTCCAGCATCGCGGGTGGACGCTGGACACCCAAGGTCAAGGAACGAATCCTCCAGAGCCGCCTCAAGGCCGGACAGCGCCTCATCGAAGGCATCCGACAGGCCAGCGACGCCCCGCGCGCCTTCGTGCAGGGATCGGCCGTGGGCTATTACGGCCACCATAAAAGCACCCCCGTCACCGAGGATACCCCGTCGGGGACGGGCTTCCTTGCCGACGTGGCCCGAAAGTGGGAAAATTCCACTCGGGAAATCGACGAGATGGGCATCCGCCGCGTCATCATCCGCACCGGGATGGTGCTCGGCCACGGCGGCGCGCTGGAAAAGATGCTCCCGGCATTCCGCTTTTTCGTCGGCGGCGCTCCCGGCTCGGGCGATCAGGGCGTCTCGTGGATACATCTCAAGGACGAGGTCGGGGCCATCAAGTTTCTGATGGAGCACTCCGAGACCTGCGGCCCCTACAACCTGACGGCCCCCACCCCAGTCACCTTCCGCCGGTTCGCCCGCGTCCTCGGCGAAACCCTGAACAGGCCGCACAAACTGAACCCGCCAGCCTTCATGCTGCGGCTCATCTTCGGTCAGATGGCGGACGAGGTGCTGCTCAACGGCCAGTTCGCCCTTCCCGAACGTCTCCAGAAGGCAGGATACGAGTTCCGCTTCCCCATGCTCAAGGACGCGCTGCCGGATATTCTGAACCGTTCTTGAAGCCGGGCCCGGCTTGCCTTACACTGTCGGTCGGCGTCAGCTTATCACGGAGGGATTCATGGCGGGCAAAGTACTGATCATAGATGATGAGGAGAGCATCCGCTTCTCGCTCAGGGGCATTCTGGAAGACGAAGGCCTCGATGTGGTGGACTCGGAGAACGCCGAGGACGGTCTGGAGCTGCTGAAGACGGAAAATCCGGACATCCTGTTTCTGGATATCTGGCTTCCGGGCATGGACGGCCTCGAAGCGCTCGAAGTCGTCGGCCGCGACTACGCCCACATCCCGGTGGTCATGATCTCCGGCCACGGCAACATCGAGACGGCGGTCAAGGCGCTCAAGAACGGCGCCTTCGACTTCATCGAAAAACCCCTCTCGCTGGAGAAGGTCGAGGCCGCGAGCCGCAACGCCCTCGAAGTGGCGCGACTCAAGCAGGAAAACCGTGAACTGCGCTCCCGCATCGACGGCGACCGCACCACCCGCCTCACCGGAGACTCCCCGGCCATCGACCACCTGCGTCAGGTCATCGAACGCGTGGCCCCCACCGACGCGTGGGTGCTCATCACCGGCGAGAACGGCACCGGCAAGGAAATCGTCGCCCGCTCCGTGCACTCGCAGTCCATGCGCGCCGACAAGCCCATGGTGGCGGTGAACTGCGCCGCCATCCCCGAGGAGCTCATCGAGTCCGAACTCTTCGGCCACGAGAAAGGCGCCTTCACCGGAGCCGAGACCGCTCAGGTCGGCAAATTCGAGCTGGCCCACAGAGGCACCCTCTTTCTCGACGAAATCGGGGACATGAGCCTCAAGACGCAGGCAAAGATTCTGCGCATCCTTCAGGAGCAGAGCTTCGAGCGCGTCGGCGGCCGCAAGACGATCAAGGTCGACGCCCGCGTCATCGCCGCCACCAACAAGGACCTTGCCGAAGAGATCAAGGCGGGCAACTTCCGCGAGGACCTCTACTACCGCCTCAAAGTCTTTCCGCTGGAGGTGCCGCCCCTGCGCGAACGGACGGAAGACATCCCCCTGCTCATCCGGGCGTTCATGGAAAAGATCGTCAAGCAGCACGGATTCAAGCAGCTGGCCTTCGCAGACGAGGCCATGCAGTGCCTCTCGGCCTACCGCTGGCCCGGAAACGTTCGCGAGCTCAAGAATTTCGTGGAGCGCATGTTCATCATGTACGCCGGAGACACCGTCACCCCCGACCGCCTGCCGCCGGAGATATGCCCCGTTCGCAGCACGGCCCCCGAAGTGGAACAGCCCGACGCGCCGCACATGCAGGAATTCGAGCAGGGCCCCGTGGATTTCAAGCAGGCCCGGGCCGACTTCGAGGCGCGTTTTCTGGAATCGAAGCTCAGGGAATTCGGCGGCAACGTGGCGCAGCTCGCCAAGGCGGTTGGAATGGAGCGAAGCTCACTCTACCGCAAGCTCAAGACTTACGACATTCAGGCGGAGTAGGATCCTCCCCGCGCAGCTCCCGCTCAATGCGGTCCGGGTCATTCGCGTTGAGCTCCACCATCCGCCGCAGATGCGTGAAACTGTCAGGGTCCATGCCGGTAAAACGGATGGCCGTGGACTCCCCGTCCGAGCGAACCACGACACCCTCCACGGCAATGCGGATGCCACCCGCCACCGGAATGATCAGCTGACAGGCCTCCCCTTCGATGAAGGAGTCGGCCCCCGTGCACAGCGCGCCGTTCATACTCAGGTTCTGCGTGGTCACAGGCGTAATCACGTCCCCGACCTCAATGAAGGCGGGGAACCCCACATGCACGCGGCTACGGTTTCGCTTGTTCGAACCGCACTTTCGCTTGAACCAACTGCTCACTCTGCCGATCATGCGTCCACCCTAGCAAAGCTCCGAGCGATGAAAAAGCCCCGTCCACGTTATTTTCTGACGCAATCACAGTTCCTTGATCCGCCCGAGCGACTTCATCACGACCTTCCCGGTATCCAGATGCAAAAAGATGGTCCGCGGAATCGAGCCGCCAACGTCGGAAGCCTTCAGCTTGATCTCGTTGCGCTCCATCAAGCGCAACAGCGCCTCGTAATTCTTCTGCCCCGTCAGAAACGTGTCCTCGTTGCGCATGTTCGCGCCGCCGGCAGCCTTGAACTCAAGCCGCTTGATGTCCGCACCCTTCATGGCCATCTTGCGCACCATCATCGCGACACCGGTGTTAACGAACATGTATGGATTCTGCTGCGCGCGCTTGGGAGAAGTCGAAGCACGCGCCAAAAGGCAATGAATCAGCCCGCCTATCCGCTTCTTGGGATCATAAGCGGTAACCCCAAGACAGGACCCGAGCGAATAGGTGACGATAACGTCTTCCGGATTCGTGGAGATCTTCATGTCCGAAATGTTGACGACGAGCAGGCTCATGAACCGGGTACCCCTGATAGTTCCGTGTCGGCATACCATATACCGTTTTTCACGCTTCATCCATTATTTGGATGAAAAACAGGCACCTTTGTCTCCGGCCGACCCTCAGGCGGACCAAAGAGGCGGGTCTCCATTGAACACCCCGCTGACGGGGCGTTACGGTCCATGATTCCTGTCTGACCAGTTCGGCACACCCTGGTGACCAGAGCCCGCCGTCCGCCCCTCGCCAAGCCGCCTACACGCCGTAGCCTTGGAAACGCCTCAACGCGGCTTGGCAAGCCAAATGATTTTGGGAGATTCTTAAGAACCCTTTTGCAAAAGGGTTCTTAAGCCCTCGGAGAGCCCCGGTGCGCCGTCATGGCCCCGCCGGAGGCGATGGCAACGCTTAGTCGTGGCTCCCTTTGAACTGTGCGGTGACTTGTGCGCCGCCGTCGGGCGCGTTGTCGAGGGTCAGGATTGCCTCGTGGCTTTCGAGAATATTGCTGACGATGGCGAGTCCGAGGCCGGTGCCGGAGTCCTTGGTGGTGAAGAACGGGTCCCGGTACTTGTCGAGTTTCTCGGTATCGAAGCCGGGTCCGGTGTCTCGGATGGTGATGGTGATGCTGTCATCCTCGGCGTCCTGCTCGGCGTTGATGAAGATTTCACCGGGGCCTTCCATGGCCTGCATGGCGTTGGAAACGAGGTTGTAAAGGGCTCGGTAGAGCAGGTCCTTGTCGCCCTTGGTGACGAGGTTCTCGGGGCAGTCACGATGGACGGTGATGCCGAGTTTTTCAAATTCCGGTTCAAGGAAAACGGCGATCTGCTCGAGCATCCGACACAGGTCCACGTCGTTCATGACGGGCTGTTTGGGGCGTGCGTAGTCGAGGAACTCGGAGACGGTCCGGGAGAGGCGCTTGGCCTCTTCGTGCAGGGCGTCGAGCAGGCGGGTGTTGCGACCGTCCTTTTCGGCTTTTTTGATCAGCAGTTCTGCGGTGGAGCTTATGATGCCCAGCGGGTTGCGGATTTCGTGCGCCACGCCGGAGACCATGCGCCCCATGCCTGCGAGCTTTTCCTGCTGGAGCAGTTCGCGTTCGAGTCGCTGTTTTTCTTCGAGTCGCTGGCTGTTGATGCGTTCGGCGCGGCCGAGCAGAAAAATAATAATGAAGAACAGGACCATGGAGGTCAGGAGCGATGAAGAGATGATCAGTCGCTCGAAGTTGATGACCTCCATGTATTCGTCGGTGATGTCCTGCGATATCTCGAGGATGCCCATGACCGGGTTGTCGGTGATGGAGGCAAGGTTGGACTCTGCGCGCAGGGGGTAGTGGGAGGTCATGACGATGGAGCCGGGCTTCAGTTTGAGGCTGAAGAGGGCTCCGAGTTTGGAGACCCGGCTGTCGATATTGGCGGTGAACTCCTCGCTGACCCATGTCTGTTCGACCTGTTCGGGGTTGGGGCCCTGCTTGTTCAACTCGTCGGAATCGAGGGAATAGGTGACCGTGCCGTCCGCGTCGAGGATTCTCAGCTTGAGAACCTTGAAGCTGTGGATGGTGGAGCGGACCACCTGATCGAGGCGTTTGAACTGCTCGGGGTCTGATATCTTGATGGAGCCGTAGCGGATGAGCACGGGCAGGGCGAAGCGCGTCCAGACCTGATGGCTGACGTTCTCGGCAAGAAGAAGACCGAACTGTTCCTGCTTCTTGAGCATGGAACGTTCGGTCCTCTCGGAAAGGAATATGGACAGGAGCAGGCTGAATCCGAGGATCAGCGTGAAGATGCTCCACGACAGGACTTTAACGCTCTGCAGCGGCCTGCCGCCGCCTCCGGTCTGCTTATGCAATTCCTCAGAACTCCCGGATTTCCCGTCCGGCGGAGAGGAAGGCGTCGAGGTCCTTTTTTTCGGGTTCGAGGCCGTCCGCGCCGAGGCGGGCCTTGGCCAGCCGCTTGCCGAGTTCCACGGCGGGCTGGTCGAGGGGGTTTATGTCCATGAGCCAGCCGGTCAGGATGGTGGCGGCTCCGAGCAGTGCGATCATCTTTCCGGCCTGTCTGGGGCCGTCCTGCTCCATGCGAAGTTCCACAAGGGGGACGCCGCTTTTCTGCAGGGCCATCATGGTGCCGAGTCCCTCGGCCCTGATGAGTTCCCCGAAGGGCTTGCCCTGCACATAATCGAACTTGGCGGGCAGCTCGTCCGGGAACCGGGGGCCGTCCGGAAGCTCCGGACAGGTCAGGAACAGGCAGGCCTTGTTGCGCGGGCCGTCCAGAAACATCTGGTTCACCGAGTGCTGGTCGGTGACGCCCACGGCGGGGATGGGCTGGCTGCCCTTGCCGTTCTTGCCGAGGCTCTCGGCCCAGAGCTGCGAGAACCAGTCCCCGAAGTCGGCCCAGAGCGGAATGTAGGCGAAAAAGATCAGCTCCGCAAACCCTGCGTCCATGAGCGACTTGCCCCAGCAGGCCAGCCGGAAGGATTCGTGTTTGCCGAGGCTGACGGCGTCCAGCTCCGGGTCGGTCAGCGGCGCGGCGACCTCGCGAGCGCCTTCCAGCAGCGCGTCCACATCGAGGCCGAGGAACATGGCGGGGATCATGCCCACGGCTGAGAGCACGGAGTAACGACCACCAAGATTCTCGGGGACCGGCAGCGCGGTGATGCCGTGCGCTTCGGACTCGTCGCGCAGGAAGCCCGACTCCCCGGTGACGAAGAGCATGTTCTCCTTCCAGCGGTCGCCGCGGACCGTGCGCAGCCAGTCGCGCACGATGAAATACTGGCCCACGGTTTCGATGGTGCCGCCGGACTTGGACACGGTGACGACCACGGTCTTTTCCGGTGGCAGACGGTCGAGGTAGCCTTCCAGCGTGGACGGGTCCACGTTGTCGGCGATCCAAAGCCACGGCCCCTCGTGCCCGGGCATGTCCTGCTGCGGGAAGAAGGCCTTTTGCAGCGCCCGCGCCCCGAGGGCCGAGCCGCCGATGCCCAGCAGCAGCATGTGGTCGAAGGACCGCAGGCGGCCGCGGAGTTCGGCCAGCTGGGCCTTGAGTTCGTCGAGATAGGGCATGGTCAGAAACGGCAGATCGCCGCTTCCCGTTTCCTGAATGAGCCTGCGGGCCACGGTCTCGGCCTTGGCTGTGCCGGACTCGATGTCCAGCCGCTCCAGATCCGCCCCGGTCCAGTCAAGTATGTCGGTCATGCTTCTCTCCTTGTCTTTACTGCCTCAAGACGATTGCATCCTTGCGTAATGCCTTGTTTTTTCAATTATGGCAACCACTTTGGGGCACTTTGAATCACCCTTGTAACACGAAAGTCCCCGACGTGCATGATTTTCCGGGGGAGTGATGCGAAAGACTCCGTGTCGCGGCCCGATGACGCTTTTCCCATCGAATCCGGCGGTTAGGCGTTCCCGTAGCAATTTTGTTTGCTCGTTCCGGGCATTCCGGCTATGCTTCCGGCCGGTCCGTCAGGTAAGGGTTGCGGAATTGGAACCGTTAACGGGGAGTTCGTTTTGAGCCTCGACATTCTTGAAGAATTTCATAACCCCGATTTGTGCCGGAGGTTGCTGGACCAGCTCTCCGGTGAGCTTGAGGGGGAACTCAGATTCATGGAGGTGTGCGGCACGCACACCGTGGCCATTTTCCAGAGCGGGCTGCGTTCACTGCTGCCCGAGGGCATCGTGCACCTCTCCGGTCCGGGCTGCCCCGTCTGCGTGACGCACGAGTCGGAAGTCAACGCGTTTCTGGACCTTGCCGAGCGCGACGACGTGATCATAGCCACCTTCGGCGACCTGATGCGCGTCCCCGGCCATGGCGGGCGCAACCTCAAGGCCGCACAGGCCGACGGGGCGCGGGTGAATGTGATCTACTCGCCGTTCGACGCCCTGAAACTGGCCGCCGAGAACCCGGACTCGACAGTGGTCTTTTTGGGTGTGGGGTTCGAGACCACGGCCCCGACCATCGCCGGCACCATGATCATGGCGCGGCAGCAGGGGTTGACGAATTTCCGGGTCCTGCCCTTCCACAAGACGGTTCCCGAGGCGCTTGCCGCCCTCATGGACGACGTCCAGACACGCATCGACGGATTCATCCTGCCGGGACACGTCTCGGCTGTGATCGGCCTGGAGCCGTACCGCTACATCGCGGACAAGTACCAGCGCAGTGCCATCGTCACCGGATTCGAGCCGGTGGACATCCTGCAGTCGCTGCTGGACATGGTCCGCTGGCGCAACGAGTGTACGCCGAAGGTGACGAACAACTACACGCGCATCGTCGCCGACGAGGGCAACAAGAAGGCCATGAGCGTGATGCATCAGGTCTTTCAGCCCGGCGACGCCCTGTGGCGCGGCATCGGCATGATCCCCGGCTCCGGGCTGGACATTCGTGACGAGTGGGCCGACATGGACGCCAAGCGCGAGTTCGGCATCGCCATCGAGGAAGTCCCACCGCTTCCGGGCTGCAAATGCGGCGAGGTGCTCAAAGGCATCATCTCCCCGGAACAGTGTCCGCTTTTCAAGAAGGCATGTACACCGGCCAAACCCGTGGGGCCCTGCATGGTCTCCACCGAGGGAAGCTGCGCCGCCTACTACAAATACAAGGTTGACTGAGCATGAGCGACAAGATTCTTCTGGACTACGGCTCCGGGGGCAAGGCCTCCCAGCGGCTGGTGTCCGACCTCTTCCTGAAGCACCTCGGAAACGACGAGCTCAACCGCCTGAACGACGCTGCGGAACTGCAGGTCTCCGGCCGCATCGCGGTGAGCACCGACTCCTTCACCGTCGACCCGATCTTTTTTCCGGGCGGCAACATCGGCTCGCTTGCCGTGCACGGCACCGTCAACGACGTGGCCATGCTCGGCGCGGTCCCCAGGTACATTACCTGCGGCTACATCATCGAGGAAGGGCTGCCCTTTGCCGATCTGGAGAAGATCGTCGAGGCCATGGGCGAAGCCGCGCGCAAGGCGGGCGTCAGCGTGGTCACGGGCGACACCAAGGTGGTCCCGCGCGGGGCCGTGGACAAGATATTCATCAACACCACGGGTATCGGTGAAATCGTGGTGGACACGCCCCCTGCCGGCGACCTCGCCCGCCCCGGCGACGCGATCCTGATCAGCGGGACCGTGGGCGACCACGGCCTGACCGTGCTCGGCACCCGCGAGGGCCTCGAGTTCGAAACCGGCGTGCAGAGCGACTCCGCCGCCCTGAACCATCTGCTGGTGCGCCTCATCCGCGAGATTCCCGAAATTCACGTGCTGCGCGACCCCACCCGCGGCGGCCTTGCCACCACCATGAACGAGATCGCCATCAGTTCCGATGCCTGCTGCGAGCTTGACGAGCCGAGCATTCCGGTGCGTCCCGAAGTGGCGGGCGGCTGCTCGTTCCTCGGCCTTGACCCGCTCTATCTCGCCAACGAGGGCAAGTTCCTGTGCGTTCTGCCCGAAGAGCACGCGGAAAAGGCGCTGGCGATCATGCACGGAGACGAGCTTGGTGCTGACGCGCGTCGCATAGGCACCGTCACGGACGCCAACCCCGGGAAGGTTGTGATGATCACAAAACTCGGCGGGAAGCGCCTTCTGAACATGCTGGAAGGCGAACAGCTGCCTCGCATCTGCTAGTCGCAGACACTCGCGAAATGCAAAAGCCCCCGTCCTTGGACGGGGGCTTTTTTCCATGCGTCGCTTTCGGTTCTGGCGGCGGGATGGCCTAGAAGTGAATCTTGGGCCGGTGGGACTCCCGCGCCTTCTCCTGAAGATTCTTGCGCTTACGGTCCTTTCGCTCGATTTCGCTGTCGTAGTACATTTCAAGCTCCGCGTCGGAAATGAAGCCGTCCTTGTCCTTGTCCAACGAGTCCACAGCGACGCCTTCGGGCAGCTTGTCTTCCAGCCCGATGGCTTCAAGCTCCTTCAGGTCGAGCACACCGTCACAATCCACATCGCACTGCTCTGTTCGGATGATTCCCATTTCACGCAGTTGCTCCTTGCGCTGGTCGTTGTCGGCAAGGACGGGAGTGGCGGCGATCAGTATCAGCAGGACAGCGAGAAGCGTCTTCATGGGTGTTCCTTGGTTTTGGAATTGATAATGAAGTATACAAGATTGCACAATTTGCGGACGAGGACAACGGTCCCGACTTGTGGGAACCTGTGTCCGCGGGTATGATTAAGGCATGGAATACACATCCCTTGAAGCGGCGTATCTTGAGGAAGCGGTGCAGGCCGCGCGATTCGAACTCTTCGCCATGCGGGCACAGAAGGACGGCAGGCCGAGGGCCGCGGCTTTCCTGCGGGCCGTGGCGCGCGCCAAGGACGTTCATGCGAAAAAAGCCCTGATGCAGCTTCGCGGCCGCATCGGGACCACGTCCGAGAACATCGGTGAGGCCGGGAAGACGCTCGACGCGCTGCCGGATCGCCTGTCCGAGCTGGTCAGCGACGCGGAAGGGGCGGCCCAGTCCCTGCTGACGCAGTTCCTGAAGACGTCCATGAATCACAAGGCCCGCATGGACCGGCTGGACGAGGACGCGACAGAGCCGTTCCACGTCTGCACGGTCTGCGGCTTCATCGCCGAAGGCGACGTACCGCAGCGGTGTCCCGTGTGTCAGGCCCTGCCGGAGAAGTTCGAGACGCAGTCCCCGGAGACTACTTGAGGGCGAACCGCTCGATTTTCTGCTTGTAGGTGATGATGCCCTGAACAATGCCCTGCGCAAGCCTCTCGAGGTACGCCTTGCGCTTCAGCCGCTTGGCCTCGGTGGGGTTGGTGATGTAGCCGAGCTCCACCAGAATCGAGGGCATCTTCGCCCCCATGAGCACATAGAAGGGGGCCTCGCGCACGCCCTTGTCGCTGACCTTCCACGTTTTGCGCACCGACGCGAGGGTACGCCGCTGCACGTCTCCGGCCAGATCCTTGCTCTCCTTCATCTTGGAGTTGATCATGAGGTCGGTGAGGATGAACTGAAGATCGCTGATGCTCCGCGGATCCACGGAGTTCTCGCGCGCTGCCACGCGGACTGCGTCCTGCGTCTTGGCGAGGTTGAGGCTGTATGTCTCGAGTCCGCTGATGCGGCTGCTGCGGTGGGCGTTGCAATGCACCGAGAGGAACAGGTCCACCTTCTTGACGTTGGCCATGGCCGTGCGCTGCTCAAGCGGGATGAAGGTGTCGTCGTCGCGGGTGTACATGACCTTGAATCCGGCCTGACTCAGGCGGCGCCCGAGAATCTTGACGAACCGCAGGTTCACGTTCTTTTCGTACAGCCCGTTGGCCACCGCGCCGGGGTCCTTCCCGCCGTGTCCGGCGTCGAGCATGACGGTGTTGACGGTCAGCCCGAGCTGTTCGAGCAGATCGCCGGCCATTTTCTTGCTCTCCTTGGGAGGGCGGTACTCGCTGTTGTCCACGGTCTTGTGCCCTTCGGAGGGCGGAGGCGCCGATGTGCCGTCGCTCTGGGGGGAATAGACGTCCACCACGATGCGGAAGGGATTGTCCAGCGGAAAGACCTTGTAGTCCTGAAGGGAATTGAAATCGAGCACCACGCGAGCGGTTTCCTTGTCCTTCTGGCCCACGCGGATCTGCTTGAGGATGCCGTCCGCCACGTTGGTCTTGCGCTTCACATCGCGGTCGAGCTGGGCGCCGACCAGATCGAAATAGAGCCTGTGAGGACGCCCGTGCTTCGGTGCGGGATCAAGCAGCTTGTACCGGAAGGGAACCTTGCCGGCCATCTCGAGCACCACGCGGGTGTAGTCGTCGCTGCTGCGAAAGCGCACCATCTGAAGGTGCGCGCCCTTGGTCGGCGTTGCGTGCACCGCGCCGCTGCGTTTCGGGGACGGCTTGGCCTTCTTCTTTTTGGCAGCCTTGATCCGGCCGCCCCATGCGCGGAGCTGCCGCTTGGCCTTGGGCGCCATGTCTTCGCCCGAATAATTGTCAATGAGATAGGCGAGATCGCGTCTGGCGTTGGTCCGCTCGTTGAGCTTGGTGTAGCGTATGACGGCCCGCCGGTAAATGCAGTCGTCGATCCATGAATGGTGCGGGAACTGCTTGACTGCCTGACTGAAATATTTGACCGCCTGACGGTAGTCGCTCTTCAGCCCGCTCCAGCGACCGAGCTCCTCGTTGGTTCTTCCGAGGTAGTACAGTGACTTGGGGGCAAAAGGCCCGCTCCTGTCCTTGCGGTAGGCCTTCTTGAAGCCGTTTTCCACCTTGCGCCAGTTGGAGCGGTAGCGGGCACGGTCTGAGTCCTTCCGCAAGGAATGGAATTTCTTGTACGTCGTGTTGAAATATGAACTCGCAGGAGCGGCGGAGGCCGCACCCGAGACGAGAACGATCATTATCATGGCGGCAAACGCCGCGGCGAGCTGTCTTCTCGGAAGCATTTCCCATCCTGCGGTTTCGTCCGGTGCGAAGCGCACGGCAAAGCCGTCCCGACCGGCATTCAACGGCTTCGGGCCATATTTAAGGATTATCTACAAAAAGTCCAGAGCGGACAAGGGAGGTGTGGACAACTTTATGCCCGGCCGGTCTCCAGCCACAGCGCCCAGTCCTCGCGCCCGTTCCTGCGCGCTAGCGATGCCGCGGCGTCATGATCGTACTCCACGCAGACGATCTCGGCTTCCCATCCGTTCGGTCCGTCCTCTATGACGGCGTATCTGGCTCTGGGATCGCCGGTCTGCACGGCATGTGAGGGGATCTCCTCACGATAGGCCTGCAGCCCCACGCTGCCGGGATTGACCAGCACGGCTCCCTCGCAGTGCGTGACGCGGGGGATGTGCGAATGTCCGCAGAGCACCATCGGCGGCGGGGGGATCGGCAGCCCCCGCAACATATCGGCGCAGGACTTCATCTCCGGCGCCCCGGAACTCACATCTTCCATGAGACACGCCGCGTCGTCGCCCGGCGCGCCATGCAGCATGAAAAGGCCTCGCACCTGAAGCATGGCAGGCAGATAATACACCCAGTCCCGCGCCTCGGGCGAAAGCTGCTCCCGCACGAATCGCATGGTGGGAGAATCCTCTCCCTCGTCAAGGATGAGCCGGTCCTGATTGCCCCGGATCGTGGGCATGTCCATGGCAGAAAGGATGTCCCATGTCCCGGCGGGATCCAACGGCCCGTAAAAGATGTCCCCAAGGTTGGCAAAGAAGCTGACGCCACGCCGTGCAGCGTCCGCCAACACCGCCCTGAGAGCATACGAATTTCCGTGAATATCAGAAAGAACGGCCGTTTTGGTCATGCTTTTTCCTGTGATCATGGTTGAGGATGCGTCGCGCCGGGCACTCAAACACAAAGCGCGCCTCCCGGCAACCCGTCCCTTCCGCAGGCCGCCGGAGCGCCGCCTTACCTCAGTGCGGTCCTGAACGCCGCGGCCACTTTTCGGAGGTTGTCAATCCAGTCGTAGGCGAGCGGGTCGGCTTTGATCACCTCTCCCTCTATGGCCTTTGCGATGAGCTCGGCGCTACTATCCGAGAACTGGGGCTGAACGAAAATGACCCGGATGTCATCTTCCTCGGCATGGGAGATGAGTTCGCCGAGTTCCTTTGGGCCGGGCTCTTTGCCTTCCAGCTCTATGGGGATCTGCTTCAGCCCGTAGGCTTGCGCAAAATAGCCCCACGACGGGTGGTAGACCATGAACCGCTTTCGCTCAGTCTGGTCGAACAGGCGTCTCAAGTCTGCATCGAGCGTTTCGACATCTTCGACAAACGCCTTGTGGTTTTCCCTGTAGACGGCCCCGTTTGCAGGATCCGCCTCGATCAGCGCGTCGCGTATCACTCCGGCCATTTTTTTTACGAGAGGCGGAGAGGTCCATACATGCGGGTCGGCAATGCCGCGCTGCTTCCCTGCGTCAGCATGATCTTCATGCCCGTGGCCGTCATGGCCGTGCTCGTGGCCATGATGTCGATGTCTTACCATCGGTCGCTTATCGATCTCTTTATCCATAGCGAAAAAAGCTAGTTGCGGACTTGCCGATTGCATCCTCGGCAGCCATGCGGATTCAAACGGCACGCCTATTGAGAAGTACAACCGTGCGCGGGACAGCGCTGTCATCTGCCGAGGCCTTGGTTCGTAGGAAGCCGGACTCGCTCCGGGCTGAACCATGACTGACACGTCAACGAGGTCGCCGCCGATGCGCTCCACGAAGTATTGCTGCGGAACGATACTCACTACAACTTTGGTTGCAGCCTGCGCCGTCCCGCTCATGAGGAAAACGACCGTCAGGACCAGAAGGATTCTTTTCGTCATCGGTTCTCCATGTTGGTTTGGGACTATACTATTGTATTGTCCCGAATCGCGGGAGCGTGTCAAATTACCCCGGCCCGCGGCTGGCTTCGTGAGCCGTTTTCATGATATGGTCGGCGCGGTTTTTCCGATTCCTATCAGCCATTCTTACACGTTCTTCCCGGAGCAGCCATGGAATTTGACGCCAGCACGATCCTTTTCGCATTCGGCCTGACCCTTTTCGCCGGCCTTTCCACCGGCGTGGGCAGCGCCATCGCGTTTCTCTCGCGATCCACCAACACCCGCTTCCTGTCGCTCTCCCTCGGCTTTTCAGCCGGGGTGATGCTTTATGTCTCGTTTGTGGAGATTTTTTTCAAGGCGAAAGACTCGCTCACGCTGGCGCTTGGCGAGGTACCGGGCACATGGGCTACCGTCGGCGCCTTCTTCGGGGGAATCATGCTCATCGCCGCCATCGACCAGCTTGTTCCGGGCTATGAAAACCCTCACGAGATGCACTCCATCGAAGAAATGGACCAACGCATGGAGACGCTGCCCAAAAACGAGGCCCATGACTTCAAGAAGCTCCATCGCACGGGGATGTTCGCGGCGCTGGCCATCGCCATCCACAACTTCCCGGAGGGGCTCGCCACCTTCACCGCAGCCCTGACCGATCCGACCCTCGGGGTCGCCATCGCAGTGGCCATCGCCATCCACAACATTCCCGAAGGGATAGCGGTCTCCGTGCCGATTTATTTCGCCACCGGAAGCAGGGCCAAGGCGTTCAAGCTGTCCTTCCTTTCGGGCGTCTCGGAGCCGGTGGGAGCGCTGGTCGGATACCTGCTGCTCATGCCCTTCTTCACCCCGACGCTGTTCGGCCTCCTCTTTGCCTTCGTGGCGGGTATCATGGTCTACATCAGCCTCGACGAACTCCTGCCCGCCGCGGAAGAGTACGGTGAGCACCACTGGTCAATCAGTGGCGTCGTCGCCGGGATGGCAGTCATGGCGCTCAGCCTCCTCCTTCTTATCTAAAATACAATTTTGTAATACAAGCCTCTCCTATTTGCATTTTTGGCATGTTCACTGTGGCAAAAACGTACAAAAGCCCCTTTTTAAGGCATGTTTGTTTGGCCTGCGATTTGCAACAGCTGCAAACGGAGGTAACAAATGAACGCAACGGACAATGCTTTTATCATCATCTGCTCGGCGCTGGTCATGTTCATGACGCCGGGTCTGGCACTTTTCTATGGCGGGCTGGTCAGGTCCAAGAACGTCCTGTCCACCATCATGCACAGCTTCGTGCTCCTTGGCCTTGCATCCATCGTATGGGCGGTGGTCGGCTACACCCTCTCCTTCGGCAGCGACATCGGCGGCCTGATCGGCGGATTCGATTTCGCCTTCCTCAGCGGCGTCGGGATGACCACTGAAGGTTCACCGGCGGACAATCTGCCGCACCTGACCTTCATGGCGTTTCAGTGCATGTTTGCGGTCATCACGCCCGCACTCATCTCGGGCGCGTTTGCCGAACGAATGAAATTTTCCGGATTCCTGCTCTTTTCCACGCTCTGGATCGTCGCGGTCTACGCTCCCATGTGCCACTGGGTATGGGGCGGCGGCTGGATGGGCGAGATGGGCGCGCTGGACTTCGCAGGCGGCGCGGTCGTACACATGAGTTCCGCGGCGGCCGCTCTGGCCTGCGCGGTTCTGCTCGGCAAGCGCAAGGGGTACGGCAAGACCGCCTTCATCCCGCACAACCTGCCCATGACCGTGCTCGGCGCGGGCATCCTGTGGTTCGGCTGGTTCGGCTTCAACGCCGGGTCCGCCCTCGCCGCGGACGGCAGCGCGGCCAACGCATTCGTAACCACGCACATGGCCACGGCCGCCGCGCTGCTCTCCTGGCTCGCCGCTGAGTGGCTGCACGGAGGCAAACCCACCACGCTGGGCGCGGCTTCCGGCGCAGTTGCCGGACTGGTCGCCATCACCCCGGCGGCAGGTTTCGTGAACCCCATGAACGCCATCCTCATCGGCCTCGGCGCCGGCGTGATCTGCTACGGCGGCATCATGCTCAAAAACAAGTTCGGATACGACGATTCGCTGGACGTGGTGGGCATTCACGGTGTCGGCGGCACCTGGGGCGCCCTCGCCACAGGCATCTTCGCCACCGAGGGAGCCAAGGGGCTGCTCTACGGCAACCCCGGCCAGCTGTGGATTCAGTTCGTCTCCGTCGTCGCCACCTGGGCATTCTGCTTCATCATGACCCTGATCATCTTCAAGGTCGTGGATGCCGTGGTCGGCCTGCGGGCGAACGAAGAGGACGAAGTGCGCGGACTTGACGTTTCCCTGCACAGCGAAACCGGGTATCAGATTTAGACAGGAGTATCGCCATGAAGAAAGTGGAAATCATAACGCGAACGTTCAAGCTGGACGACATCAAGGTCGCCCTGACCGACCTCGGCGTTCAGGGCATGACCGTCACCGAGGTCAAGGGCTTCGGCAGACAGGGCGGTCACAAGGAAGTATACCGCGGGGCGGAGTATCAGGTGGACTTCGTCCCCAAGATCAAGATTGAAATCATCATCGACGACGCGCAGGTGCGAGAAGTGGTGGAAGCCGCAAGGACCGCCGCCTTCACCGGGCATGTCGGCGACGGCAAGATATTCGTCTACCCCGTCGATGAGGCGGTGCGCATCCGCACCTCCGAAACCGGCGACGAGGCCATCTAGGCGAACCGGACACCTCCCCTTGGGCGGACCGTACCCCCCATCTGCGGTCCGCCCAAACCGGGGGAAGATCAGTCGGCGGATGCCCGCACGAGGGCCCGGAACAGGGCCTGCTGACGTTTCGACTGCGGCATGTATTCCGGATGCCACTGCACCCCGAGCATGAACCTGCTTTCGGAGTGTTCGACAGCCTGTATGACGTGATTAAGCTCCCGCGCGGCCACGACCAGCCCCGGGGGCACGTCGTTCACAGCCTGGCGGTGCAGGGCGTTGACGAAGACGGTCCTTGCCCGCAGCAGTTCGGCGAGTCGCGTCTGCGGCTGAAGCAGGATGCGCTTGCGGGGAAGCACGGATTGAATCTGGGGATGCTCCTCGTAGAAATCCCGGAGGTCCTGATGCAGAGAACCGCCCAGATGCACGTTCATCAACTGGCAGCCACGGCATATCCCCAGCACGGGCATATCCTTGTCCATGGCCCGGGTCAGCAGATGCAGCTCGAGGTCGTCCCGGGCGGGGTCGCGCTTGGGGCCGAATTTCAGACCGAACAGCCAGCGCAAGAGAAGCAGAATGACCGCCAGCCCGAGATCGGTCGGCCGCGGCTTCTCCTTGGGGCCGGGATCGAGGGCCTCCATGCCGTAGACTTCGGGGCTGACGTCGGCGCCGCCGCCGAGCACCAGCCCGTCCAGTTCGTAAATCTGTCTGGGGCGCTTGGGGGTGATGCGCACGGGACGTCCTCCCGCACGGAACACGGCGAGCGCCGTGAACCACCAGGCAGGCCCGCCCCCCTTGTCCGGCCCGCAGACGCCAATTACCGGCCGAGCCATTTCGTCACCCTGTCAGGCCAAGAGTCACCGAGAACCCGCTCCGAGATGCGTCTGGATTCAAACCAGTCGCGCGTCATGGCGGTGAGCAGTTCCGGGTCGTTCGCCACCCGCTCCACTTCGAGCCACGACTCCCACTCGAACTCCACGCTCCACCCAGAGTCGTCCAGACGACAATCCGGGAGGCGGTAGTGAAACGCCGGACGCCCCTGAATGAGATCGTGCTCCACCGGATGCTCTTCCAGTTCTTCGGGGACCAGCTCGGCGAACATGGGCAGCATGTCCAGCGCCCGGTTGCGGGTAGGATTGTATTTCATGTAGTCATCAGCAAAACTTCGTACGTCGGAAGGCCAGTATTTCTCGTCAAGTATAAACCTGAGATAGCTTGCCGGAAACCTGTCGATGTAAGGAGAGATGACCCGGGTAAGGTCCACCCCGCGCTCGCGAATCCAGTCCTCAAGAAGCAGGAAGGAGCGCAGGTACGCCAGAAGGGTCTTAAGGGATGTGTCCGGCGGCTCCACGTTGAAGTGCAGGCCGAAGGCGTATGTGAAGCTGGCCCGCGTGCCCCGCGCATGGAGTTCGTGCAGCCTGCGCCGCAGTGTCTCCGCCTCGGAGAGCTTGGAAAAGGGCATGGGCGGCGTAACCACTTCGCAGGGGACCAGATCGGATGCCAGCCCCAGAAGCATCTGCTCGAGCCGCTGGGCTTCGTCGGATACGTCGATGCCTATGAATTCGAGATACTCTTCGTATCGCTTTTCCTTGAGCATGGCGGCGTCCATCTCGACCGTGAACTTGCCCACCGAGGTCTCCTCCACGGTGAAGACAAAGCTGTTCTTGCGCCTGATTTCGCCGCCGAAGACCTCGCGCACGGCCTCGGCCGCGGCTTCCGGGCCGAGCTTGGCGAACTCGAACTCCAGTCCGACCCGGCGCTCGGCGCCGTCATTCTTGTGTTGTATCTGTGGCAGTATCATATCGTTTTCCATAAGTATGTGGTGCCTTCTGCACCGGGATTCAAGCAATGAGCAGCAGCATATCACAAGCCCCGAACGAGACGCCAGCTTCAAGCGCGCAGACCCTGAAACGAGCCCGCGAGACCCTGTTGAGCGGACTCGCCAGACGGGTGCCGCAGAGCTTCCCCGAAGCACTCGGACATGCCGCCGACACCTACTTCCGGCAGCGCGTTCAGGAACTGGTCTGCGAGGGAGCGTTCAGGGCCAAATCATTCTGCGTGGCGGCAGTGGGCGGGTACGGCAGACGCACCCTCTGCCCCGGCTCGGACATCGACGTGCTGGTAATCTACCCCGGCCGTATCCCCGGCGAGGCCGAACGGTTCGCGCGAGCCCTGTTTCACCCCCTCTGGGACGTGGGCCTCAAAGTGGGCCATGGAGTCCGATCGGTCAAGGACTGTGCGTCTCTGGCAGCCTCGGATTTTCAGGTGCTCACCTCCCTGCTGACGGCCCGGCTTCTGTGCGGCGACGAGGAGACCTTCGGCAAACTGCTGCGCACCGTGCACCGCAAGGCCGTGAACGGCCGCGAGCGAGCCGTTGCGCGCGCCGCGGCGTCCGAAGCCCGCGCCCGCGAGGAGACGTTCGGCGATTCCGCGAGCCTGCTCGAGCCCGACCTCAAAAACGGCATCGGCGGCCTGCGGGATGTGCAGACCGTGGACTGGCTCGTGCGCATCGCCCCGTCCCGCAATCCGTTCCTGCCGGAGGAAATGGCGCGGCTTCGGCGACACGAGGCCTTCCTGCTCCGGGTGCGCACGGCCCTGCATCACGCCGCCGGACGCGGGCTGGACAGGCTGCATTTCGACCTGCAACGACAAGT
The DNA here is from genome assembly GCF_059568665.1 of Pseudodesulfovibrio halophilus DSM 5663. NCBI lineage: Bacteria > Pseudomonadati > Thermodesulfobacteriota > Desulfovibrionia > Desulfovibrionales > Desulfovibrionaceae > Pseudodesulfovibrio > Pseudodesulfovibrio halophilus. The sequence goes on from NZ_JCANTV010000009.1 coordinate 349,023, forward strand.
GGCGACGCTGCTCGGGTATGTGGCTCCCGACGACGAGGCGGACAAGGCGGGCCGCGCCGTGGAATTCTTCCTGACCCGCCTGCACAGCGTGCTCGGCAACGTGGCGGCCATGCGCGAGGCCGCAGTGCTGCACGTGGCCGGCCAGCGTCACGAGTCGCAGGGGCTGCCTCCGGGCATTTCGGCCGAACCGGAAGGGTTACGCTTTTCGCAGGGGTCGCCGGAACCGGACAGGCTGCTCGACATCTTTACCGCCTCCGCGAGCACGGGCATCCCCCTGTCTTGGCGCGCGAGACGGGCGGTTTCCGCCGCGGTGGCCGGGCAGGCGGAAATACTGGACCACGACCCAGACCTGTTCCGGCGCATCGTGGAGCTGTTCACGCTGCCCTACGCCAGAAGCGCGGTCCTGCCGCTGGCACGCACCGGACTGCTCGGGGCGGTATTGCCGCCCTTTGCGCGCGTGCGCCATTTCGTGCAGTTCGATGACATCCACGTGCATCCCGTAGGCAGGCATACGCTGGCGACTTGCGCCGCCGTCGGCGACATGCTCGCGGGACGGCGAGGCACGGAAAGCGCTCTGGCCGACCGCATCCAAGCCCCCGAGCCGCTCCTGCCCGCGGCGATGTTTCATGATCTGGGCAAGGAGGAACCGGACCACGAACAGGCCGGAGAGATGCTCGCGCGCGATTCCCTGCGGCAGCTGGAGTATGACCGTGAGACCATTGAGGACGTGGCTTTCCTCGTGCGCAACCACCTGCTGCTCCCTGCCACCGCCGCAAGACACGACCCCGAGGATCAGGGAGCGGCGGATTCCGTGGCCAGAACCTGCGGCACCGTGCGGCGGCTGGACATGCTGCACCTGTTGACCGCAGCGGACGCCGAAGCCACCGGCCCCAAGGTATCCGGCAGCTGGAACAGGTCGCTTCGGGAGCGGCTCTACATCTCGGCGAGAAGCCTTCTGGAAAAGGGCTGTCGGGATTCGGCTTGCGGCGGACCAACCGAGCCTCCGCCATCCGAAACCATCCCTGACGTCGAGCCGCAGATGCTCTCCCGCATACCGGACCCCGCGCGTCGCAGGCTGACCCCGGCGACGCTGGCGGAACATGCCGCTATGGTCGCGGAACTGGACGCGGCCGTGGCCCGGGACAGGGTGCGAAAGCCCGGCGGCAAGGGCGGTATCGGGGTGAACGTCATCCGAAGCGCCTTCGGCCCGGTCCCGGACGTGCGCGAGGTCACGGTAGCGGCGCACGACTCGCCGGGGCTCTTCTCCACCGTGGCGGGCTGCATGGCCCTGCTCGGCCTTTCCATTTTGTCGGCGGACATCTTCACATGGGGAGGCGGCACCGCCGTGGACGTGTTCACCGTGGGGCGGGATAACGGCTCCGCGCCAGATGACGGCCTGCTGAAGCGGCTCTCCTCCAATATTTCGTGGGCCATGGCCGGAAAACTGGACGTTGCGGGCAGGCTTGCGGAGAAGAGAAGCTCCCTGCTGGCACCGCGCCGCGGCCCCGACCTGCCGCTCTCGGTGCGCATAGACAACGAGGCGGACCCGGCGTTCACCCTGCTGGAGATTTCGGCTTCGGACCGCATCGGGCTGCTGCACGATCTCGCGCGGGTGTTGGCCGAGCTCGGCCTGGACATCGGTTCCGCGCGGGTCTCGACAATCTCCGGCCGCGCGCTGGACGTGTTCCGGGTGCGCGAGGCGGACGGCTCCAAGCTCACCGACGGCCCGAGACTCCGCGACCTGCGGCGCGCCCTGGTGCGGGCCGGAGAAGTGTCCTGAGCGCATCCCCGGCAATGCCGGAGACTTGCCAGCGACGCGGTTCTCTGCCATTGCATCCGCGTAACCAGCGAACACGGAGGCAGGCATGGGCACGCGGCACGGCGTCATCAAGGTATTCTTCACAGGCGGAACCATCGGCATGAGTCCCGGCGAGGGGCACGAGGGCGTCGCCCCCGGCAACAACTTCTCCCGGCTGCTCAACGAACTGGCCTCGCCGCCGGAGGGCGTGCGCCTCGAGCCGGTGCTGTGGTCCGACAAGCCCAGCCCGCACATGACGCCCGAAGACATGTTCCGCCTCGCCCGCGACATCCAGCAGGCCGTGGACGCGGACGACTGCCTCGGCGCGGTCGTGCTTCACGGTACCGACGTGCTGGCCGAGACCGCCTACATGTGCGATCTGGTGGTGGACACTCGCAAGACCGTGGTGCTCACCGGGAGCATGCGCTATTACTCCGAGACCGGATACGACGGCATCCGCAACCTGCTCAACGCGGTGAGGACCGTACTCCTGCCGCTGCCCCCCGGGACCGGCGCCGCGCTGCTCATGACCGACCGCATCTTCCCGGCCCGGGAGGCGGTCAAGATCAACTCCCTGAACGTGGACGCGTTCGACTCCCGCGAGGCCGGAATCATTGGCTATGTGGCCGGGGAAGAGGTTATCCTCGCGGGCTGTCCGCTGGCGGCCGAGCCGAGGCGCAAGTTCCCTGCCGAGCGGCTCGAGACGCGCGTCCCCCTCATCACCTGCTACAGCGGCATGGACTCCCTGCCGTTCGATCAGGCGCGGGAGAGCGGAGCGCGCGGACTGGTGGTGGAAGGGTTCGGAGCGGGCAACATCCCCCCGGGCGCCCTGCCCGGCGTCCAACGCTGCCTCGACGCCGGAGTGCCGGTGGTGCTCGCCACGCGCTGCATCGAGGGCGGGGTCTGGCCTGTTTACGGGTATCCCGGCGGCGGCGCGGAACTCAAGTCGAAAGGGGTCATCCTCTCGCGCCGCATGGGAGGGCCCAAGGCGCGCATTCGGCTGATGCTGACGCTGGCAATGGCCGGTACCCCCGAAGAGGTCCGCCGCTTGTTTGTCGAATGGGAGTAGGGCGCTCCTTGCATTCCCGGTCAAGGATGCTTACATTCCCGGCATGACAAAAACATACGATCCCGATCTCATATACGTGGAATGCGGAAAGTGCGGCCAGCCCATCCTGTGGGGGCCGGGCCAGACCAAAAAGATTCTGGACGCCGCGGAAATCGCGGACGAGGAGATCGACGAGCACTGCGCCATCATCTCCGACGGCTGCCCGTCCTGCAAGCCCGGCGAGACCTCGTTCAGCACCCAGATCGTCCGCATGAACGACGAGCAGGAAGACACCATGCCGGAAGGCGCGGAAGCGCATTAGCGCGGCGTCTTTTCTTTTTTCGTACGAAAGCGTACCATCCTCCCTCCACCAGAACCGGCCAGAACTCGACGGAGGGACCCACATGACCAGACTCTTTCTCGCTGCAGCAGACACCCCTGCCGGACGCGCCGTATCCCAGGGGCTTGCCGGAACCGGCGTCGACATCGTCACGGACGCGCCTGACACCGATCCGGTCGAGGCCATGCGCGATGCGGATGTCCTCGCGCTCGTTTCTCCTCTGGAAGAGACGCTCGTCAGGCAGGGCTTTGGACTCGTCAACGCCGCCAAAGAGGCGGGAATCGGCCATGTGATCCGCATTTCGCTCTACGCCTCGGCCAACGACGCGCACTGGAGGCTCGGCCGCGAGCTCGGTCGCGTGGATCTGGCCGTGGAGGAATCCGGCCTGCCCTATACCATCCTGCGCCCCAGCATGCTCATGCAGACCCTGCCCACGCCCGGCGAGCTGAACGGCGTGTTGCGCGTTCCCAGCGGCGATGCCGCCGTGAGCTATCTCGACGGCCGGGACCTCGCCGCCTGTGTGCAGTCCATCCTCTCCGACCCGGAAGCCCACAACGGCAGGACCTATGCCGTCACCGGCCCGCAAGGGCTCGCCACGGAGGACCTCACCCGCGCAATGGGTGAAGTTTCCGGTAAGCGCCCTGAAGCTCAAGATCTTGAAGAAAATGATTATTTGGCCGTGCTTTCAGAGCAGGGCTTCGACGAATGGTCCCGGAACATGCTCCTGAGCCTGTCACGCATCGCCAAACGCGGCATGGCCGGAAACGTCACCGGCGCGGTCCGTCACATCACCGGACGTGACCCGCGCTCCTACGCCGACTACCTCGCGTCCCTCGAACGGGAGTAGCCCCATGCCCGGTCCCCGCGAAGCCAGAACACGGCTCATCAGAATCATCCGCGACATCGCTGCGGGCAACTACTCCGAAGAGATTCTCGACCTCACCGGGCCGGAGCACCCCGTGGAGATTCAGGAGATCGCCGAGGCCGTGGCGACCATGATGGTCCGCATCGAAGCCAGAGAACAGCACCTCCAGCAGCTCAACGAGACCGTCAAGCACAACGCCCTTCGCACCGTGACCTCCATTGCGCAGGCCCTTGGCGCCCGCGACCAGTACACCGAGGGCCACGGCGAACGCGTCGCCGCATACTCCATGCGCACCGGCCGACGCATGGGCCTGCCGCGCAGGGAGTGCGAAAACCTTCGCGTGGCAGGACTGCTGCACGACATCGGCAAGATCGGCTTCTCAGACCGCATGTTCCGCGACGACGACATGAGCCCGGACGAATCCATGATGCTGGAGATCCGCAGCCATCCGCAGTGGGGCTTCGACATCCTCGCCGGGCTCGAATTCCTCGGCCCGGCCCTCGAATACGTCCATGCGCACCACGAACGCCTCGACGGGCAGGGTTATCCCCGCGGACTGGCTCAGGAGGAGATTCCCCTCGGAGCGCGCATCATCGCCGTGGCAGACTGCTTTGACGCCATTACCACGGACCGCCCCTATCAAAGAGGCAGACCGCCGGAAGACGCCTTCCGCATTCTCGGCGAAAACTCCGGCGCCGCGCTGGACCCTGAAGTGGTCGAAGCCTTCGTCGCCGAAGTCGAAGAGAACGGCCTTGAGTCCTGATCCGCGGCCTAACGTCGCATCGTGGCCCGCAGACGGTCCGGACGCAGGAGCAGATCGAAGGCGTCCAGCACGTCGTTCACCACCACATCGGCAGACGTGAGAGCGCGCACCGAAGCCCCTTCGCGCTGAACCACCGCAATACCGAGCGCGGCGGCCTTGAGCATGGGACCGTCGTTGCGCCCGTTGCCGATGGCCACGCAGGAGAAGTCGCCGATGGACTCGACATAGGCGAGCTTGGCCTCGTCCTCACCCAAACCTTCCGCCGGGGAGATGACCTCCACAATTACGGGAAGGCCCGCCAGTTTGGCCTCACAGTCACCGTGGGTGTCCGCAGTGAGGATAACCACCTGCGTCAACCCGCCCAGCCGTTCGAGACGCTCGGCCACACCCGGGAGCAGGCTCCCGTCCTGCGCAATGGTGCCGTTGTAGTCGACCACGACGGTCTCGGGTCTCAGGTTCCCCATTCCGGGTATGAATATCTCCATGAATTACCTCCAGTCCGATTGACAGGTTACGGCTGCGCCGACTACCAGTATCCCTTTCCGAAAACATTTCGCAGGAGAGGCCATGCCCAGCGCCCTTACCGTCAAGATCGTCACCGCCCTCGCCTACTTCGCCGTCGTTTTCTACCTCGGCTACCGCGGCTGGAAGGAAACCACCGGCTCCGACGACTACATGCTCGCCGGAAGAAAGATGAAATCCTTCGTCATGGCAATGAGCTACGGCGCGACCTTCATCTCCACCAGCGCCATCATCGGCTTCGGCGGCGCGTCTGCCATGTTCGGCCTCGATCTGCTCTGGCTCATGGTGCTCAACATCGTGGTCGGCATCGTCATCGCCATGCTGATATTCGGCAAACGCACCCGCCGCATGGGGCTGGCCCTCAATGCCGAGACGTTCCCCGAGCTGCTCGGCAGGCGTTACAAATCCCGCTTCATTCAGGCATTCGCCGGCGGAACCATCTTCACGTTCATCCCGCTCTACGCCGCCGCGGTGCTCATCGGCATCTGCCGCATGCTCGAAGTGTCGCTGGGCCTCGATTTTCACTTCGCGCTCGTGGGCTTCACCCTGCTGCTGGCCGTCTACGTCATCTCCGGCGGCATGAAGGCTGTCATGTATACCGAGGCCTTTCAAGGCTGCATCATGGTAGGCATGATGCTCGTGCTCCTTTACGTTGTCTGGAACATGCTCGGCGGCTTCTCCGAGGGCCTCCAGACACTGTCCGAAATGGCCCCCCTCATGCCCGAAAAGCTGCAGGCGCTCGGCATGAACGGCTGGACACAAGGGGCCGACCCCGGCTCGCCGATGTGGATGGTGATCTGGACCACCCTCATCTACGGCGTCGGCCTCGGCGTATTGGCACAACCGCAGCTCGTGGTGCGGTTCATGACCGTGCCCAACGACCGCGAACTCGAAAAAGGCGTCATCTACGGTACACTCTTCATCCTGCTGATTCCCGGTGTCATCTACTCAGTCGGCGCATTCACCAACGCCATCTTCTACCAACAATTCGGCAAGATAAGCATCCAGATGGCCGATGGCAACCTCGACAAGATCATCCCGACCTTCATCGAAACCATCATGCCGCACTGGTACTCCACGCTGTTCCTGCTCGCCATGCTCGCCGCCGCCATGAGCACCCTGGCCTCGCAATACCACGTGGGCGGCACCTCCCTCGGCCGCGACGTATACGAACAATACGCCAACACGAGCTCCAGCGCGTCCGTCAAAGTGGCCCGCTACGCCGTCACAGCCACCGTCTTCATCACCCTCGTCTGGGCATGGGTGCTGCCCGGCTCCATCATCGCACGAGCCACCGCATTCTTCTTCGGCCTGTGCCTCGCCACCTTTCTGCCCGCCTATCTGCTCGGCCTCTTCTGGAAAGGCATGACCCGCGCCGGAGCCATCGCCTCCATGCTCGGCGGCTTCGCCTGCTCCATGTTCTGGATGCTCTTCATCCACGGAAAATCCGCCTCCGGCATCGGCCTCTGCGAAGCCCTCACCGGACACCCCACCCTCGTCTCTACCGCAACCCAGAACGCATACCCATGGATGCTCCAATTCATCGACCCCAACGTCATGGCGCTGCCCGCTGCCGCACTCATCGCTGTAACAGTCAGCAAATTCAGCGCACCCTACGAACGGTCACATATCGATAAGTGCTGGAGCGAAGTTTAGGAAAAGCCCCCGGCGGCCCTCCGGGGGCTTAAGAACCCTTTTGCAAAAGGGTTCTTAAGAATCTCCCAAAAACCTTTGGCTTGCCAAGCCGCTTTGAGGCTTTCGGAAAGCCTCAAAGCGTAGGCGGCTTGGCGGGGGCGAACGGCGGTCGCTGATCACAAGTGACAGGGAGCGCCTAGGGAGTATCAAACTGATCAGTCCAGAAAGTTCACACATGAATCTCCATCAGCCAAGACGCACAGAACTCAAATCCCCGTCAGCGGAGGTGCAGCTTGGATGCGGTTTGCGCGGTCGCATGACCTCTGCGCTGCAACTCCGCTGACAACCCAGGGATTCCAAAGGGGCCCGCCCCTTTGGTCCGCCTGAAAGGACCGCCGGAGGCATTGCTGCGACACTTGGGTAGCGGGACAGGATGATTTATTGGGAGTTCTGGTGGGGGAATCTGTGCACCGAACACGTTCCGATTGACGAATCTGGCTAACATAATATGTCAGCCAAGACGCACAGAACTCAAATCCCCGTCAGCGGAGGTGCAGCTTGGATGCGGTTTGCGCGGTCGCATGACCTCTGCGCTACAACTCCGCTGACAACCCAGGGATTCCAAAGGGGGCCCGCCCCTTTGGTCCGCCTGAAAGGCCCGCCGGAGGCATTGCTGCGACACTTGGATAGCGGGACAGGATGGTTTATTGTGAGTTCTGGTGGGGGAATCTGTGCACCGAACACGTTCCGATTGACGAATCTGGCTAACATAATTCGTCAGCCAAGACGCACAGAACTCAAATCCCCGTCAACGGAGGTGCAGCTTGGACGCGGCTTGTGCGGTCGCATGAACCCGGCTGCTGCAACTCCGCTGACAACCCGGGGATTGCAAAGGGGGGTCCGCCCCTTTGCCGGGGTGCAGGGGCGGAGCCCCTGCCCGCCGGAGGCACCCCCCCCGTTGTCATGCTTGGCTTGACAGTTGGGCGGTTCAGCCAATAGTGGTTGTTCATGGATTTGAGCTCTATTTCCAGAAAGATACGGTACGCGAAGATCTTGTTGTTTTCTTTGCTGTTGCTGTTTGTCTTCGGCATTGCCGGGTTCATGGTTCTGGAGAGGATTTCCGTGATCGAGGCGATGTACCTGACTATTGGTACGTTGACGACGGTCGCTCCGTTCGAGTTGCATGACGAGGGTCGCGTTTTTGCGTTGATCCTCATTTTTTTCGGGTTCGGGCTTGTGGCCGCCACGGCTGCGGCCATTGGCAACATCTTTCTGGATGCCAACGGGCTGGAACTGTATCGGAGGCGCAAGGTGCAGAAGAAGCTTCAGAAGTTTTCGGATCATTACATCATCTGCGGTCATGGTCAGATGGGGCAGATCGTTGCTGCGGAGTTGCAGCGAAACGGCAAGGAGCTGGTGGTTCTGGAGCGAGAGGAACATGCGCTGATGCGTTGCCGGGAGGCGGGCATCACCTATCTGGATCAGGACGCCACGGACGAGGAGGCGTTGGTCGAGGCGGGGGTTGAGCGAGCCAAGGCGGTCATTTCACTGGTGAACCGGGACGCGGACAACGTGTTTATCGTAGTTACGGCGCGGGCGCTCAATCCGGATATATTCATCAGTGCCCGGGCCAACACCAAGGGTGTGGAAAAGAAGCTGTACCATGCCGGGGCCAACCATGTGGTTTCGCCTTATGCCAGTGCGGCGGTGCGCATCATTCAGAACATTCTTCGTCCGACCATCACGGATTTTCTGGATACCGCCATCAACAACGAGGGCGGGCTTCCGTTGCAGCTGGAGGAACTGCATGTGCCCGAGGATGCGCCATTTGTGAATCGTACGCTCATGGATTCCAGCATCCGCAACGACTTTGACCTGATCATTGTGGCCATCCAGCGTCGCAACGGGTCGCGCGTGTACAACCCATCCTCGCTTGAGCCGATCAACGCCGGCGACACGCTTATTGCCATCGGCCCGCGCGACAATCTGGACCGTTTCATGGAAATGCTCTACGGGCCGGAGGCCATGAGCTGATTTCCTCTCAGCGTGGGTGCGTCCGCAAAGGGTAGGCGGAGCCCCGGCGCTGGACTTAGTCGAGCTTCATGTCCAACAGCTGCAATTCGGAATAAAGCATGTCCACGCATTCCGGGGGCACTTCGTCGGAGAGGTAGAACCTGGGCGACGCGATGGTCTCCACGCAGGCTTCGAGGGGCTGCGGACCGGGATGAAAACGTCTGTCGGCGGCGAGTACGTGGTGCTCGTCCTTGAGCAGTGCGTTGGCGATGTCTTGCGCGTGAGCGGCGAGAAAAGTGGGATTCGAGCGGTAGAGTACGTCGTGATAGTGCACGCCGCCGTCCTTTACGGCCTCGTTGGTGATGAGCAGGCACTGGTTGCAGTTGGTGGAGACGAGGTAGGGTTTGACGTTGTAGGGCAGGTTGTCGAGCATGACGCGTGAGTGCTCGCATTCCACCTTCCAGCGGATGGACTCGGGGTCGTCGTCCACGCAGATGACGATCTCCGGATCGCGCTTTCTCCAGACGAGGCGCTGGGTGTCGAGGGGCTTGAGGCCGAGTTTCCTGAAGAGTTCTATGCGCTTGGGCGAGAGCGAGAAGACGGTGTAGGTGGTGTCGGGGCGTTCTATGGCTTTCTTCACCAGCCCTGTGCCCAGCCCCTGACCACGATATTCTTTCCGCAGATACCACGAGGTGAAGTTGACGAACCGCTTCCACTCGTTGTCGATGCAGCGTCTGGAGCAGACGTGACCGTGGAAGCCGACAATTTCCCCCTTGTCCTCCACCACGAGCCCGAGTTCCGGTTCGGCGATGCACCAGTCGCGCACGAAGAGCCCGGCCCAGCGTTCCGGGGAGAAGTTCGGGTTCATGTGGGTGTGAAGCAGGGTGCAGACCTCCTCCACGTCGCTCATCTCCATGGTTCGTATGATGGCTGTCATGAATTCTCCTGCCAGATGCTGGCCGCGGATACGGACCGCGCGGCCGGGTGGCTGTTCAGAACGTCCAATAATGATTCAAGGAACGACCACGCCGCCTCGTCCATCTCGAGGTGATGGGTGAGGATCCCCACGGGGCCGGGGTGTGCGCCTGTCGACTGTCGCTGCAGCTCCTCGACGATGGGGTTCACTGCCTTGCGTTCGCCCGCAAAGCGGGCCGGCCCCTTCTTCCAGCGCAGCAGGTCGCTGTGGGCATGGGCGTGAATCAGCCCGGGCGTCGGTGGCGGCGGGGCGTCGGCATCGGCGGAAAGGCCGAGGAAACCTTTGTCGTGCAGTTTCGGAAGCAGTTCCGGGGCGATGTTGTTCCATGGGGGGACCAGAGCGGGCACGAAACGGGAGCCGAAGAGTTCTCGCAGAATCCGACGGCCCTGATCGAGCTCGGCCAGCACCTCTTCGACGGGACGGTGGGCGCCGAGCTCCCACGAGCCCGCCCCCTTCGGGGCATGGTCTGTGTGTGCGTACCCATGCTGTATGACGGATATTTCAGGGTGGTTTTCCAGCCGTTTCGCCAGCGCGGGGCCGGTGGCTGCCGGGATGACGGACAGGGCGCAGGGGAAGCTCCTGCTGCGGGAGATTTCCAGCAGGCGGTCAAGCGCAGGAGAGGGTTCGGCGGCGTCGTCATCGCGCCACCAGAACGTCGCCCCCTGAGCGAAAAGCTTGTCGAGCATGCTTGTAAGGGAGTCTTCCAGACCTTGTTCCATGCTAACCTCGCGGCCACAGATTGTTAGCAGAACTGTTGGGGATTTCAACTCTTTTGGGCAGAGCTGACCTGCCGCGCCGTCCCTTTTGCAATATAGAATGCGCCGTTTCGAGCCACGCGTAGGAGGGCTCTTTTCGCCATGTTATGGACATGATGGTGCTTCGGGGTTAGGGTGCCATTGTTTTGCATAATCGACTTTTTTCCCAGGCGGCTTCATGAGCTCGGGCACCTTCAATATTCTTATGTACTCGCACGACACCTACGGGCTCGGCCATATCCGCCGAACCATGGCGATCGCTCGCCATCTCGTCAGCCCCGAGGTGAACATCCTCATCGTGACCGGCTCCCCCATCGTCGGGCGCTTCAGCGTCCCGGAGGGAATTGATTTCGTCCGTGTGCCGGGCATGATCAAGAAGAGCAACAAGGTTTACGTCCCGCATTCCATCAAGGTGGACCCCAAGAAGGCCATCGGCATTCGCAAAAAGATCATCACGGCCACCACCAAGGCGTTCGACCCCGACCTGTTCGTGGTCGACAAGGTGCCCGTGGGGCTCAAGGGCGAGGTGCTGCCCATCCTTCGCTGGTTCCGCAAATGCCGCCCTCAGACCGACATCGTGCTGGGCCTGCGCGACATCCTCGACGACGCAGAAAGCACCCGCGCGGAATGGAAGCGCAAAAAGTATTACGAAGTGCTGCGCGACCTGTATTCCGAGGTGTGGGTCTACGGGGAGCAGAGAATGTTCGACCCGGTGAAAGAGTACGGATTCCCGGAGGATGTGGCCGCCAAGACGCATTTCACGGGCTATATTCCCCGGCGCGTACCCAAGATCCGGGCGCCGCGCCGCAAGGAAAAGCTGGTGGTGGTGACCATCGGCGGCGGGGGCGACGGGTATCCCGTGCTAGACACCTACCTGAAGATGCTGGAGCAGAACGGCACCGTGGGTTTTCGGACCCTCATGATCACCGGACCGTTCCTGCCGTCCGACATGCTGGACGCGCTGGCAGAACGCGCCCGCAAGCTGAACGTGCGCATCGTGCCGTTCGTCAAGAACATCGAAAAGAAGATGGCCTCGGCGGATCTGGTCATCGGCATGTGCGGCTACAACACCATGTGCGAGATTCTCTCCCTGAAAAAGCCCGCGCTGGTGATCCCCCGGGACACCCCGCGCCGCGAACAGCTCATCCGTGCGGAGGTCTTCAAGGAGAGCGGCCTCATCGACTTCATCCAGTGGAACAAGGTCACGCCGGAGCTGATGCGCGAGAAGGTCGAATCCATGCTGGATGACCCTTCCCCCTACCAGAAGGCCATGAATGATTTTTCCATGACCGGGCTCGAGTTCATGCGCTCGCGTCTCGAGCGGTTTCTCGAGCGGCGGGAGGAGCAGCGCACGGCCCGGTCCGAGGATTGCGACAAATGAGCGAAGAACCGGAACGCATGAAACTCGGGATGGTCCTCAAGGGCTATCCCAGAATCTCCGAGACATTCATTTCCAACGAAATCAGGCTTCTTGAGGAGATGGGGTTCGATATCCACATCTTTTCCATGCGTGAGCCTCGCGAGAGTTTCACCCACGGCTCCGTGCGGCATATCCGGGCCGGGGTCACCTATCTTCCCGAGTCCATGATCGCCGGACTGCCCGCCATGCTGTGGAACACATTGGCCTGCATGGTCGAGCGGCCCGGCCGGTTCCTCTCTGGCCTCGCCCTCATGGCGAAACGCTTTCGGCTCGCCCCCAAGAAGCACACCTGGCTCAAGCACTGGATGCAGGCCTGCTTCCTCGTGCGCAAGGCCAAGGGCATGGGGCTGGCGCATCTGCACTGCCACTTCGCGCACACCCCCACCACCGTGGGCATGTACGCGGCGCACCTCGAAGGGGTGCCGTTCAGCTTCACCGCGCACGCCAAGGACATTTACACGCAGGCCCCCGAGCGCTTCGCCGATAAGCTCGAGCTGGCCAAGTTCGTGGTCACCTGCACCAAGTACAACGAGCGACACCTCTCCGGCATCGCCCCGGCGAGCAAGCCCGTCCACTGCGTCTATCACGGAATCAACCTCAGGCTGTTCGATCCCGAAGGGAGGCCCACCGAGGCCGAGCCGCCCTACACGGTCATGACCGTGGCCCGCTTCGTGCCGAAAAAGGGCCTCGATACCGTTCTCAAGGCGCTTCGCACCCTGCGTGACCGCGGGCTTGACGTGCGCTACGTGCTGGCCGGAGACGGCGCTGACCGCGAAAAGGTGGAAGGCTGGATCCGCGAACTGGACCTCCGCGATGTGACGGAGATGACCGGCACCATCGCCCACGAACAGGTGCTGGAGCATTACCGCAGGTCGGACCTGTTCGTTCTGGGCTGCCGCATGGCGCAAGACGGCGACCGCGACGGTATCCCCAACGTGGTAGCGGAGAGCATGGCCATAGGTGTCCCCGTGGCGGCCACCGACGTTTCCGGCGTCCCCGAGCTGGTGCGCCACGAAGAGACCGGTATGCTCTGCCCGCCGGATCAGCCCGAGGCGCTGGCCGACAACATGCAACGCCTGCTCACCGACGCGGCCCTGCGCGCGAAGATCATCCCCGCGGCACGAAGCAAGGTATTGGATGTGTTCGACAACGAAAAGCTCATCCACGACCTCGGGGAAATCTACATTTCCCACCAGGTCCCCTGCCCGGGGCGCTCCTGAACGCACTCCGCAGCAGGTAACAGCATACTTCACGGCATAAAAAGGGCGACCGCTTAAGCGGTCGCCCTTTTTATGCCGTGTGGAAGACCAGCCTACTGCCGTATGGTGGCCTTCTTGAGGAGGATGGGCTTGAGCGGAACGTCGCTGAAGCGTCCCATGTGTCCGGTGGGGACCTCCACCATCTTGTCCAGTACGTCCATGCCGCGGACGACCTTGCCGAAGGCGCAATATCCCGGATTCTCCGGAGTGGCGTTCAGAAAGTCGTTGTCCTGCAGATTGATGAAGAACTGGCTTGTGGCCGAGTCGGGATGCTGCGTGCGCGCCATGGCGATGGTGCCGCGCTCGTTCTTCAGACCATAGATCGCTTCGTTGACGATGGGGCCGTGCGTCTGCTTCCGGCGCATCCCCGGCTCGAACCCGCCCCCCTGCACGATTTTCATGTTTTTCGAGTTGATGATGCGGTGAAAGACGGTGCCGTCGTAGAATCCCTCCTGCACGTAGCGCAGGAAATTCTCGACCGTTTTGGGAGCCTTGTCGGTATACAGCATGATCATGACCGGACCCATGCTGGTCTGGAGCGTGACCACCTTGTTGGGCGCCGCCTGCGCCGGAGCGGTCAGCATCAGGGAAAGGGCAAGCACGAGGGCGGAAAGGAAACGCATCGGGTACCTCCGTAGAATTCGATTTGGATGATAGGGCAGGATAGTGCAATCGAATAATCAGCGCAATAACCGCAGCGAAACGAATTTTCGACCGCCACGGAGCTTGCAAACGAATGTTTATTGCAATTTTGTACAAAGTTCATTACGTCTATCTTGCTTTTCTGCTCAACATTAACCCTTTTCACAGCGAGGTGTGACTCATCATGCTACGACGGAATTTCTGGCTCGTCGCTTTCATGGCGCTCGCCGTGCTTTCGGTGGCGTTCCCGGCTCTGGCCGCGGACGCCTCCAAAGGCCCGGCCAACGCCGCCACTTTCGGAATGCTTACCCTCATTCCGCCCGTGGTCGCCATCGTGCTGGCCTTCATTACCAAGAACGTTATTCTCTCCCTCTTTCTCGGCGTCTTCTCCGGCTGCTTCATGCTGGACCTGAAGGGATTCGACCTTTACTCCGCATTTGTCGACGGATTCCTGCGCCTCTCCATGGAAATTCTTTATTCGCTGGCCGACAGCTGGAACGCGGGCATCGTGCTCCAGTGCCTCGCCATCGGCGGCCTGATCGCCCTCGTCTCCAAGATGGGCGGCGCAAAAGCCATCGCCGACGCACTGGCCAAGCGCGCCAAAAGCCCGCGCAGCTCCCAGTTCGTCACCTGGGTCATGGGCCTGTTCATCTTCTTCGACGACTACGCCAACTCCCTGACCGTGGGCCCCATCATGCGCCCGGTCACCGACCGCCTCAGGGTCTCCCGCGAGAAGCTGGCCTTCGTCATCGACGCCACGGCCGCTCCCATCGCGGGCATCGCGCTCATCTCCACCTGGGTCGCCTATGAAGTGGGCCTGATCCGAGACGGCTACAATGCCATCGGCGTGGACGCCAACGCATACGGCGTGTTCGTGGAAACCATCCCGTACCGCTTCTACAACATCCTCATCCTGTTCTTCATCATCTGCACCATCTGGTTCCTGCGCGAATACGGCCCCATGCGCAAAGCCGAACTGCGCGCCCGCAAGACCGGCAAGGTGCTGGCCGACAACGCCAAGCCCATGATCGCCGACGAAGCCACCGGATTGGAACCCGAATCGCACGTAGTTCCGAGCATCTGGAACGCAATCGTCCCCATCGGCACCCTGATCGTCGCCGCGTTCCTCGGCTTCTACTTCAACGGCTACAACGCCATCGAAGACCCCGCACTGCTCGAAAAGATCAACGCCTCGCCCCTGTCCTTCGCCGCCATGCGTGAATGCTTCGGCGCCTCGGACGCCTCCGTGGTTCTGTTCCAGGCCGCGCTCATTGCAGGCATCGTCGGCATGGCCATGGCCGTCTTCCAGCGCATCATGCCCGTGAAGGACGCCATCGAGACCTGGGTCACCGGCGTCAAGTCCATGAACATCACCGCAGTCATCCTGCTGCTGGCATGGTCCCTGTCCGGCGTCATCAAAGAACTCGGCACCGCCGCCTATCTGGTCAACGTGCTCTCCGAGACCCTCCCGGCGTTCCTGCTGCCGAGCATCATCTTCATCCTCGGCTCCATCATCTCCTTCGCCACCGGTACCTCCTACGGCACCATGGGCATCCTCATGCCTCTGGCGATCCCCCTGGCGTTCGCCCTGAACCCGGCCCCGGACTATGTCGTCATGAACGTCGGCGCCGTCCTCACCGGAGCCATCTTCGGCGACCACTGCTCCCCCATCTCGGACACCACCATCCTGTCCTCCATGGGGTCGGCGTGTGACCACATAGACCACGTCAAGACGCAGCTCATGTACGCCATCAGCGTCGCCACCATCTCCATCCTGTTCGGCTACCTGCCCGCAGGACTCGGCGTGCCGCTCTACATCACCCTGCCCGGCGGACTGCTCGCCGTCGCTCTCACCGTGCGCTTCGTCGGTAAGCCCGTCGACGCACAGGCCTAAAACAAACACAAGCGGAAAAGCCATCCGGCAATCAAAAAGGGAGGATCAAACGATCCTCCCTTTTTTTGCAGTGCCTCCGGCGGCCCTCCGGGGGCTTAAGAACCCTTTTGCAAAAGGGTTCTTAAGAATCTCCCAAAAACCTTTGGCTTGCCAAGCCGCGTTGAGGCTTTCCAAAAGCCTCGGCGCGTAGGCGGCTTGGCAGGGGCGAACGGCGGTTGCTGGTCACAAGTGACGGGAAGCGTCTGAGGAGGATCGAACTGATCACCTAAGAAGGCAACACATGAAGTTCCGTCAGCCAAGACGCACGGAACGTAAATCCCCGTCAGCGGGGTTGCAGCATGGACGCGGGGTGTGCGCTCGCATGAACCCTGCGCTGCAACCCCGCTGACAACCCGGGGATTGCAAAGGGGGCCCGCCCCTTTGCCGGGGTGCAGGGGCGGAGCCCCTGCCCGCCGGAGGCAAAAAACAGTCTCCGTGACCGGAGCGTTCCTATGCATTGGCCCATGCCCAGCGGACGATGTCTGCGCTATTGAGGGCTCCGGGCTGCCTTGCTTTTTCGCGTCCTTTCTCGAACAGCACCAGTGTTGGGATGGACTGGATGCCGAATCGTGCACCGATCTGCTGTTCGGTTTCGGTGTCGACTTTGGCGAGGAGCATATCGGGTGCGAGTTCTGTGGCGGCTTTTTCGAATTGCGGCGCCATCATTTTGCAGGGGCCGCACCATGATGCCCAGAAGTCTACGAGCACTGGTACGCCGGAGTTGGCGATGATTTTTTCAAAGTTGGCGCTGGTCAGCTCGACGGGGTGCTTCGGCAGGAGCGGCGTCTTGCATTTGCCGCAGGCAGCCTGAGCGGCCCGGCTGACGTCGATCCGGTTGGTGGCTGAACATTTTGGGCAGACTGCGTGCATCATGGTCGTAAGTCCTTTTTTGAACCATGATAGCAATCCTGTGGATTACGGCAAGATCAGAGGCCGAGTTTTTCCGTCATGAAGCGCAGGTGCGTTTTCAGTTCGGCGAGGATGCCTTCGTCGTCGTTCGGGAAGGCCGCGGGTTCCAGCTCGAGCGTAATCAGACCGCTGTACCGGCGAGCGGCGAGCTCGCGCAGAAAATCGGCAAGTGGGAGGGTTCCGGTTCCGGGGGCCATGTGTTCGCGGTGTCCTCTGGCGTCGGAGAAGTGGACGTGCCGGAGCAACTCGTCGGGCACGCGGTGGAGGGCTGCGAGGATGTCGCGGCCGGAAACGCCGAGATGGCAGACGTCGAGGGTCAGGCCGACGTTCTTGTCGCGGCACTGATCCATGAGCTTGTCCAGCGGATCCTTGCCGAAGGGGCTTTCGACCCATGGCATGTTTTCGAGCGAATACTCCACGCGACCCTTGGCGTCGAGCAGGTCGGCCAGGTCGTAGGCGCGTTGGAACCAGCGGGAGGAGATCAGTCCCCCGAGTCCGGGTTGCGGCGGGTGCAGGGTGATGTGGTTGGCCTGCGGCAGATGATTGGCAAGGGCGGTGGTGGCGCGCCACGAGTTGAGGTGTCCGCCCCAGCGGCTCCAGTTGCGGAAGGGGGCGTGCAGGCTGCGGATCGGACAGGCCTCGTGCACGGCGGTCATGCCTTCTCCCGGGGCCATTTCGGGTGAATTGACGATGAGTTCCAGACCGTCAAACCCTGCGCGAGCGGCCAGCCCTGCCACGTGTGCGGGCGGCAGGTGGAAAAGGCTGCCGGTGGACAGCAGTACCGTCGGGTGCGAAGGGGCTTCCATGAAAGCATCATGCCCCGGTCAGAGGCAAAAGCAAGGGGATATTCGGGGAAGGGCCGTGATGCGGCGGTGAACGGTGGTGGATTTCAGGGTCGCTATGTTTTACAACTCCGGCTGGAGGACGACGATGCGAATGCTGCTTCTGGTGATCGGCCTGCTTGCCGTGAACGTGACGCCTGCACTGGCGGGGCGTTGTGTTTCGGGCAACTGCACGGAAGGTGAAGGGATATATCTTTACGACGACCTCAAGCGCTACGAGGGCGAGTTCCACAACGCTACGGCCGACGGCACGGGGACCATCCATTATCCCGCCGGCGCGTGGTACGAAGGCGACGTCTATGACGGCAGACCGCACGGCAATGGCACGTTGCACGGCTGGCGCGGCTGGAAGCACAAAGGGAGCTTTCATCATGGCTGGGAGCACGGCGACGGCATCTTCACCGACCGCGACGGCGCCCGCTTTCACGGCACCTTCGCCGGCGGATACCGCCACGGGCCCGCGCTGCGTGTGGAGCCTGACGGGTCCGTTGTCCGCGAGTTGTGGATCAACGGTCGATTCGTGCGGCGTCTGAAGCATGGTGAGCAGCCCACCGAGCTGGAGTGGAACGGAACGCTTCCTGCCCCGCCCAAAGTCCCTTGGGACCCGAAATATCCCACGGGCTGTCTTTCCGGAGACTGCACGGACGGCACCGGCGTCTACGTGTTCGACACGGGACAGCGGTACGAGGGCGAATTTCGCGAAGGCCGCAGCTTCGGGCAGGGGACGCGCTATTTCCCCAATGGTGACGTTTATGAGGGCGAGGAAGTCAACGGCACGCGTCACGGCGAGGGCATCTACCACTTTGCGGACGGCGACGTGTTCATGGGGCGGTTCGAGAGCGACATGCGCGAGGGACCGGGCGCATTCCGGCAGGCAGAGGGCTTTCTGTTCGTGGTCGCTTACAAGAGCGGTCAGCGGCACGGTCCCGGTACGGTTCATTATCCGGACGGCACGGTCCGCCATGCCCTGTGGGAAGAAGGCGGGTTCGTGCGGTATCTCGACGAAGACGAGTTCCGCGAGTTGAAGAAAAGGCAGATGCGGGAACGCAACAGAGCCTTCCCGAGCGGACAGCCCGAGCAGCACGGCGCACAGGACAACGCGACCCGAGCCGCCTCCGCCGACAATGCCACTGTCGGTGCCGTGGCACCGGCACCGGGCAACGCTACTTCTTCTGATGCAGAGGCGACTTCTCGATCAGGTCCAGAATGACTATGGCCATGGAGATGTCCCGGCGGTTCCCCTCGGTCATGCAATCCACCAGATACTGCTTGAGAGGTCTGATGGCGACGACCAGCGCCTCGTGGCCGCACTCGTCAAGTTTATAAGCCTTTTCCAGTGCGTCGAGCATCATCATGGCCACGTCCTCGTCATGGTGTCCCATGTGATAGCCGACGATGTCCCGGGCCTTGAGAAGGCCGAAGACCACGTCCTCGATATTCGAATAGTTCCGTCCCCATATCTCGCTGCCGCGGATGTCGGGCTTGGGCGGACGCGCCGTTTCCCCTTGGCGGGCCGCCTCGCGGAACCTGTCTAGCGCAACTACGGTTCCCATGCACGCTCCTTGTGCTGAATTACGATGCCGTACTTCTGATCGGCCTACTCGCGCCACAGCAATAGGGGTAAATCCCGATTCGGGAAATCCGCAGCTCGCAGCCGCTTGAAATCAGCGCACATTCGGGATATTCACCCGCAGTTCACAGGACATTCGAAGGAGAGTCATTGCATGAATACACGCGCGCTCCGGGCCGATCTGCTGCTGTTTGTCACCGCCGCCATCTGGGGCTTCGCCTTCGTCGCCCAGCGCGTGGGCATGGACCACGTGGGGCCGCTCACCTTCAACGCGGTGCGCTTCGCCCTCGGCGCTGCCGCGCTCATTCCGCTCATCAGGGTGATGGAGCGTCAGCGCGACGCCGCCAGAGTCGCCAAGCCGGTCGCCGTCCCCGACGACGCCCCGGCCGTTTCCCCCGCCACCACACCGTTTCTCGTCAAGGGCGGACTCATCCTTGGCACGGCACTGTTCCTCGGCTCCACCTTCCAGCAGCTGGGACTCGCCGCCCCGCTTCTCGAGAGCTTCGGCTTCGCCCCCTCCACAGCGGGCAAGGCCGGATTCATTACCGGACTCTACGTGGTTTTCGTCCCGCTCATGGGCCTTGCCATGGGCCAGCGCGCCGGACTCGGTTCATGGATAGGCTGCGTACTGGCCGTGATCGGCATGTACCTGCTCTCCTTCTCCGGCAGCTTCTCCATCGACTTCGGGGATGCCCTCGTGCTCGTCAGTGCGGTCTTCTGGGCGGTTCACGTGCTCATCATCGGCAAGATGTGTCCCGGTATGGACGGCGTGGACGCGGTCAAGCTCTCCAGTGTCCAGTTCGCGGTCTGCGCCCTCCTGAGCCTCGTGGGCGCGCTGCTCACCGAAGAAATCACCATGGTCGGCCTCTCCGGCGCGGCCCTGCCGATTCTCTACGGCGGCCTCATGTCCGTGGGCGTGGCCTACACGCTGCAGGTGGTCGCCCAGCGCGACGCCAACTCAGCGCACGCCGCCATCATTCTCAGCCTCGAGTCCGTGTTCGCCGCCATCGGCGGCTTCCTCATGCTCGGCGAACTCCTGAGCGTGCGCGCCCTGATCGGCTGCGGTCTCATGCTGGTGGGCATGATCATCTCCCAGCTCAAGCCCTGACCTTGCGCGGCTTGACATTCGGCCCGCAACGGGCAACCCTTGGCAGACAAGGACTGAAGACGATCAATCCCAAGATACATTCGGAGAGTTGAGCAATGAGCGACTTTTTCGGGCAGAGCGTGCCCTTTTTCAAGATGCAGGGCTGCGGCAACGACTTCGTGGTCATCGACAATCGCGAACTCGGTCTGCCGGAAGCCGAAATGAAGGACTGGGTGACAAAAATCTGCGCCCGCGCCTTCGGCGTCTACGCTGACGGACTCTTTTTCATCGACAACGCGCCGGAAGGCTCCGGTGTCGACTATCGCTGGCACTTCTTCAACAGCGACGGCAGCCGCGCCGAAATGTGCGGCAACGCCTCCCGCTGCATGGGCCGCCTTGCCTACGAGCTCGGCGCGGCCCCCCGCGAACACACCTTCGGCACCGACGCCGGCCCCATCAAGGCCGAAGTCATCCTCGAAGGCGAGAAAGCCGGCGAAGTGAAGATTCAACTCACCCCGGCGCAGGGCATGACCCTGAACACCGAGCTTGAAGTGGACGGCCAGACCCTCACCGTCCACCATGTGGATACCGGCGTCCCCCACGCAGTCGTCTTCCTCGACGACGTGAACGCCATCGACATTCAGCGCCTCGGCGCTGCCATCCGCTATCACGACCACTTCGCCCCCGCGGGCTGCAACGCCAACTTCGCACAGGTGCTCGACAAGGACACGATGCTCCTGCGGACCTATGAACGCGGCGTCGAAGACGAAACCTACGCCTGCGGAACCGGAGCCGCCGCCACCCAGCTCGTGGCACACGAACTCGGCCTGACCAACGCGGAAGCCGCCCTCACCACCTCCGGCGGAGAAGTTCTCACCATCGCACTCGAGAACGGCAACACCTTTCTGCAAGGCGCCGCCACCCTCGTCTTCAAAGGCGAACTCTACCCCGAATCCATGGGGCTCAAACTGCCCTGAGACTTCACTTCATGATGCAGGAAAAGGCCGCCTTCCATTGGGAGGGCGGCCTTTTTTGCCTCCGGCGGGCGGGGCTCCGCCCCTGCACCCCGGCAAAGGGGCGGGCCCCCTTTGCAATCCCCGGGTTGTCAGCGGGGTTGCAGCGCAGGGTCCATGCGACCGCACAACCCGCGTCCATGCTGTAACCCCGCTGACGGGGATTTGGGTGTCGTGCGTCTTGGCTGACGGACTCCCTTAATCAGATTCAGTTTCAAGGAACACCGTTAGCCCGGACACTCCCTTCAGAACTCCCGGCAAAGCATCTTCTCCCGTCCACCAAGGGCCGCAGCAATTGCCAGTCGTGGCATAAGGGTTCTTTTGCCCGGTCATGAAGGTCCGGGCGGTGTCTGGGGCCACAGATGCTCTGCACGGAGCAGTTGGCGCATTATAGCCCCCTCGCCGAAAGCGGCGGCGCAAGCCAAAAAGACGGTCGGCCGACGGTTGACTGGTGCCATGCGGCAGCACCTTCGCACTCCTGCCGTCGGAGGCAAATTTCTTCTCTCGCGTCGAAAACAAAAAAAGGCCGCCCTCCTTTCGGAAGGCGGCCTTTTCTATAGTGGAGCGTATCGTTAGACGACTTTGTTGAGCGGGTATTCGATGATGCCTTCTGCGCCGAGGTCTTTGAGCTGGGGAATGATGTCGCGCACCACGGCTTCTTCAATGACGATTTCGACCGAGAGCCAGCTGCCGTCCTGAAGCTCTGCCACGGTGGGCGAGGTGACTGCGGGCAGCAGGTCCTGAGCGTCGGCCATTTTGTCCTTGGGCAGGTTCATCTTGAGGCCGACCATCTTTTCGGCTCTGAGGGCGCCTTGGAGCAGCATGTTGATCTCTTCGATCTTCTTGCGCTTCCACGGATCGTTCCAGGCGTCCTTGTTGGCGATGAGCTGGGTGTTGGTCTGCATCAGCTCGGCGATGATGCGCAGGCCGTTGGCCTTGATGGTGGTGCCGGTCTCGGTGATTTCGACAATGGCGTCGCAGAGCCCTTCCACCACCTTGGCCTCGGTGGTTCCCCAGGAGAACATGACCTCCACGTTCACGCCGATGGACTCGAAGTAGCTTTTGGTGAAACCGACCAGTTCGGTGGCGATTTTGCAGCCTTCGAGGTCTTCGGGGCGCTTGAAGGGAGAGCTGCCGTTGACGCAGAGCACCCAGCGGGCCGGACGGTTGGAGACCTTGGAATAGATCAGGTCATCCACGACGACCACGTCGGAGTTGTTCTCCATGATCCAGTCCTTGCCGGTCAGGCCGACATCGAAGGTGCCCCGTTCCACGTACATGCTCATTTCCTGCGCGCGGGCGAGGGAGCAGGTCAGCTCGGGGTCGTCGATGTCGGGGAAGTAATTCCGGTGGTGCAGACGGATGTTCCAGCCGGCATTGGCGAACAGTTTGGTGGTTGCCTCCTGAAGGGAACCCTTGGGAACACCGAGTCGAAGATTGTTTCCGGACATTACTTGTAGACCTCCTTGGGATCAAAAACCACGGGGGAGCAATCAGTGACTTCCCCGTCCTTCAATTCACGGTAAAAGCAGCTGCGGTAACCCTTGTGGCAGGCCGCGCCGCCGAGCTGCTCGATAAGCAAGAGTATGGTGTCGTCGTCGCAGTCCAGACGAATGGAATGAAGCTTCTGTACATGCCCCGAAGTGCCGCCCTTATGCCAAAGCTTCCTGCGCGAGCGGGAATAGTAATGAACCTCTCCCGTCTCCAGCGTCTTATCCCACGATTCCTCGTTCATGTAGGCCATCATCAGGACCTCGCCGCTCTCGGCGTCCTGTGCGATGGCGGGAACCAAGCCGTTCATTTTCTCGAAGTCTGGTCTCATTTTTACACCTTTGTAAATGTATACTTTGCGACCCGGGCGGCGGGTCGGGCCTGATTACATAACGAGTCATGGCGAGTTACGCAATAGCTGATTATCGGCTACGCGTGTACGGCCTGCAACGATCAGGCAACATTCGGCGACCGGCCCCTCCCCTGTCAGCGTTCTCTGCCGGACAGTTGCTGACGGCCGGCCTCGCCGGTCTGAACAGCACGCACTTCAAACGCTGAGGCACGAATACCTGTATTCCGAACGCTACTCCGGATATCATCGGCCAAAAAAAAGGACCTCCGCGCTCGGCGAGGTCCTTTTTGTCTTTTTTGCAAACGCTGCCTACATGCCGTGGCGGACCTTGTAGGCCTTGGCAAAAGCGATCGCCTGTTCCTCGGTATGCACGTCGTCGGCGATCTGCGCCTTGAGCAGCGCGTCGCGAATGGCGCCCACCTGCGGACCGGGCTTGAGGCCGGTGGCCTGCATGATCTGGTTGCCGTTGAGCAGCGGTTCGATCTCGTCCTCGGGGATGTCCGCGCGTTCGGCCATCTTGAGGTTGTGGTTGAACTCACGCCAGGAGCCGCCGCGGGCCTTGATGTCCGCACGAACCATTTCCATGATGCGCGGATACTCGTCCAGCGACTTGAGGCGACGGATCCCCCGGTCTGTGAGCATGAAGTGCGGGCGCATGTGGTTCTGCACCAGATCGCAGATCAGGTCGATATCCTCGGGCATGAAGCTCAGACGCTTGAGGATCTTTCGGGTGACCTTGGCGCCCACGCGGTGGTGCTGAAGGAAATGCCACTCGTCGTCATAGTAGTCCGCGGTGTAGAGCTTGCCCACGTCGTGGAACATGCAGGCCACGGTGCCGTACCAGTCGTAAGGCAGCTCCTCGGGGTAGGCCCGCATGACGTCGATGGTGTGCTGCAGCACCGACTCCTCGCCTTCCTCGGGGTTCTTGATCTGCTTGACGCGCGACAGAGCCGCCAGTTCCGGCACGAGACCGTGCAGCAGCATGGACTCGAAGAGCAGTTCAAGGAACTTGTACATGCTCTCGGCCTCGACCTTGCGCCACTCGTCGATGAACTCGCGGGTGGGCACGTAGTCGAGCACGCGGCGGGAATTGCGCACGATGGCGATCCAGCTGTTGGGCTCGATCTCCAGATTGTAGTTGGCCGCGAAGCGAAGGGCGCGGTAGGCCAGAGAGTAATCCTTTTTCAGGGCCTCGTCCGCGATTCCCTTGAACCGGATGACCCCGGAGGACAGGTCCGCGAAGTCCGCGTACATGTCCTTGGCCTTGGGGATGTAGGGGCAAACCGAGGACAGGGGAATGTCGCCGCGCGCTTCGAGGCGCTTGAGCAGGCGCGGGGTCATCTTGGAGACAGTGTCTTCCGTATAGGAACTCAGCTCCACGTCGGCAGGGTAGAAATAGTAGGTCACTCCCCCTTCGGTGAAGGTCCCCACGATGCCCTTGTCCTGCGAGGGCTGGATGTTCGGGAACATCCGCTGGAGCTCTTCGAGGTTGGCTTCGGTGCAGATGTCCAGTTCCTGCTCGGCCCCGGTCTCGGTAAGAGTCAGTTCCTGCAGGCGCGCATTGATGACGTAGGCGTCAAAGCCGTTTCGCATGATGGTTTTGCAAAAACCCACGGCTTCTTTGAAAGGCTGGCTCATATATCTCCTTCCTTGCGGAATTATTTATCCTTAGCGGGAGTCGTCCGGGCGGACGCAGGGTTCCCTATACTATTTTTTTCCCTGCAAGAAAATGAGTTTTCACCCGCCCTTTCAGGGTGGTCCCGGCAAGCGGGGTGTTCTTTCCCTTGGAGTGCATGGCGGAGGCTTCGACCACCCACTCCTCTTCCGGATCGAACAGGAAAAAGTCCGCCGAGTCTCCCGGCTGGAAACGATTCACGGGCAACCCAAACGTCTGCGCCGGCCCGGTCACCCACGCGCGGTCGAAGGCCTCGCGGGAAAGCGTGCCGTCCTGCACCAGCGCCCAGGTGGACGCCAGGGCCGTGTCCAGCCCGGAGATGCCGCAGGGAGCCACGTCCATCTCCACTTCCTTCTCATGCATCCCGTGCGGCGCATGGTCGGTGGCGAGAAAGTCGATGGTGCCATCATTGAGCGCCGCGACCATGGCCTGCCTGTCACGCTCCGTGCGAAGCGGCGGGTTGACCTTGCCCATGGCGCTGTATTCGTTCTCCGGCACTTCCAGCCACTCGTCCGTGAGCAGCAGATAGTGCGGGCAGGTCTCCGCGGTGACCTTCACCCCGCGCGCCTTGGCCTGCCGAATGATCTCCACGGCCTTCTCGCACGAGACGTGCGCCAGATGAATCGGGATGTCGAGATATTCAGCCAGCAGCACGTCACGCGAGACCTGAAGCGCCTCGGCAATATCCGGCTGCCCCGCCAGACCAAGGCGGTCGGACACCTCGCCCTCGTTCACCCCGACACCCACCGCCATGTACGGGTCCTCGCAGTGGTCGATGACCGTCATGCCGAAGTTGGCCGCGTAATCCATGGCCTTGCGGAAAAGATCGGTGTTCTTCACCGGCACCCCGTCATTGGAGACCGCAACACACCCCGCGTCACGAAGCTCCGCAACGGGTGCCAGTTCATCGCCCTTAAGCCCCTTGGTCAGCGCACCTATGGGAAAGAGCCTCGGCCCGTCCGGCCAGTAGATATTCGCCTTCTCCTGCATGGCCTCGGTCACCGAAGCCGAATCATTCACCGGGCTGGTGTTCGCCATGCAGAGCACGTTGCCGAACCCGCCCCACGCCGCAGCGCCGAGACCGGACCGGATGTCCTCCTTGTACTCGAAACCCGGCTCGCGAAGATGCACATGAACGTCCGTCATGCTCGCCATGAGCTGCAGCCCGTACGCATCCTCCACCAGCTCGAACTCCTCAAGATCGATCTCCGCGGAGCAGTCGCGTATTTCCACGATGCGCCCCTCGTTGACGATCACGTCCACCTCGCGGCCCTCGAACATGGCCCGACGGACCAGCAAATCCATTCTGGACATATCCCCGGTCTCCTATTCTTCCCCGCCCTTGCGGGTCATATACTGGAAAAGCAGCGCCATACGCATGGACACCCCGTTGGCCACCTGATCGAGCACCAGCGAGCAGTCCGCGTCAGCCAAGTCGGAAGCAATCTCCACACCCCGGTTCATCGGCCCCGGATGCAACACCCGCACATCCCGCGAAGCCTTCTCCAAATGCCGCGCCGAAAGCCCGTACGTCGAAGCATACTCCCGCAGATCCGGCAACAGCCCCTGCTTCTGCCGCTCAAGCTGCAACCGCAGGCACATCACCGCATCCACGTCACGAACAGCCTCGTCCAGATCATGAAACACCTCAGCCCGCCACGTCTTCACCGTGCGAGGCAGAAGCGTCCGCGGAGCACATATCCGAACCCGGGCACCCATCTTGTTCAAAAGAATCACGTTGGAACGAGCCACCCGCGAGTGCGTCACGTCACCAAGAATCAACACCGTCTTGCCGGAAAGATCGCCCCACTCCTGATACAACGTGAACCCGTCCAGCAACGCCTGCGTAGGATGCGCATGACGCCCGTCCCCGGCATTGATGATACTGCAATCCAACCGGTCCGCCATGAACCGGGCCGCACCCGAACACCAGTGACGAATCACAATGGCGTCCGGAGCCATGGCCTGCAACGTCAACGCCGTGTCCTTCAACGTCTCGCCCTTCGTCAGGCTAGAAGAACTCTTGGCCAACGAAAACGTGTCCGCAGACAGCCGCTTGCCCGCCACATCAAAACTCGTCTTCGTACGAGTGCTCGGCTCGGCAAAAAACAACACCACGCTGCGGCCCCGCAACGTCGGAACCTTCTTCACCGGACGCTCGTTGATCTCCTGAAAATGCCGCGCCGTCTCGAAAAGCGACATCACCTCCGATCGCGACAACTGCGAAACGTCCAACAAATCCTTGTGCAACCACTGCATGTCTCTGCCTCCGACGGCCTAGGCCGATATCTCTTCGCTATTACCTTGATCCATTATCACAACCCGAAAGGTTCGTCGCGCACGACAACTCGTACCCTCCGGGGGCTTAAGAACCCTTTTGGAAAAGTGTTCTTAAGAATCTCCCAAAACTTTTTGGCCTGCCAAGCCGGGCCTCGGCTCCCTGAAAGCGCAAGCCCGTTGTCGGCTTGGCGGAATGTTCAGGGCGGTGGAGCTACTTCATCCCCCTACCGCTCCAGCCATAACCGACTTCAACAAACCACTAAAAATCTTTGACCAAATCCGTCAGCGGCGATGCTGCACAAACGCGTCCTTCGTGCCCCCCTATCCCCGGCAGCAGCAGCGCCGCTGACAACCCAGGGATTCCAAAGGGGGCCCGCCCCTTTGGTCCGCCTGAAAGGCCCGCCGGAGGCCTGTTCCCGCCGGGGGCTTAAGAACCCTTTTGGGAAAGGGTTCTTAAGAATCTCCCAAAACTTTTTGGCCTGCCAAGCCGGTCTCGAGCGTTCCAAAAGCGCAAGCCCGTAGTCGGCTTGGCGGACCGCTTCAGGCGGTGGCGAGGCCCCAAACAGTCCGCCTCAACAATCTCCACCGCCCCAACAGACCACAATAAACTCCTGCCCGACCCCGTCAGCAGCGATGCTGCACAAACGCGTCCTTCGCGCCCCCCTATCCCCGGCAGCAGCAGCGCCGCTGACAACTCAGGGATTCCAAAGGGGGCCCGCCCCTTTGGCGGGGTGCAGGGGCAGCGCCCCGCCCGCCGGAGGCACCGTTACCGAAAGGCATCCAGCACGTCTTGCGGCACTTTGGCAAATCGTGCGGCCTTGCCGGGTTCGATGGTTCCGAGCCGGTTTTCGCCGAGGATGCGTGCGGGGTTCGGCGCCATCATTTGCAAAATATCTTCGAGTTCCAGTCTGCCTTGCCAGTGTTGTTTGAGATGCAGGGCCTCGTTCCAGAGGTCGAGGTCATGATTGGAGGCTATGGAGTCGGTGCCGAGGCAGAGGGGGATATTGGCTTGGTGCAGTTTTTCCCATGGGGCTCGGCCGACGCCTATGAACTCGTTGGAACGTGGGCAGAGGCAGACTGTGACTCCGGTCCTCGCGAGGGTTTGGATATCGGCTTCGTCGAGTTGCACGCAATGAATGGCGAGGGTTTGGTTGTCGAGCAGGCCGAGGTCGTTTGCGTGTTGCACTGGGCGTTTGCCGGGTGGATTAAAGTCGAGGAGCCTTCCTCTGGACTGGAGCATGTCGAGAAAATCGCTTTGGTTGCCGAGCATGATGTTGCGTTCGTCTTCATGTTCGGACAGGTGAAGGGAGAACGGCAGCTTGCGTGCTGCGGTTTCCTTTTTGGCGGCTTGCAGGAGCTTGGTGTGGGTGGTGTAGAGGCTGTGTCCTGCGGCTGAGTGTCTGCCGATTTCGTAGTGGCCGCCGGGGATGGTGGAGTCCGGGAGCTGTTCGCCTATGGCTTCGGCGAAGGAGACGAAAAAAAGGCCGGTTTCCTGAAGGATTCCGGCCATTGTTTCTGGAAAACGGGTGGCGATGTCCCCGACCATCGCGGTCCCGGATCGTTTCATCTTTCGGCATGCTTCGCGGACGGTTTCCGGGTCCGGATCCATGAGGGGGAGCGAGAGCAGGTGCTCGACCCACGGGACGAAGCCGGTGCCGTTTATGGTCTGTCCTTCGAGATGCGAGAGTTCGAGGTGGCAGTGCGCGTTGACCAGTGCGGGGGCGAGGGTGGCGTCGTGGTGGTCGATGGTTCTGCCGGAAAAGGAGCGGGACAGGTCGGCGTGGGTGCCGACCTCTATGATGGTCTCGTTGCGGACGAGAATTGCCGCATCAATGATGGGCGGCTGTCCGGGGACCAGCGTCAGTGCGCGTGCTGCGCGGTGCAGTTCGGTCATGTTCCGATTCGTCGGTTTTTTGGCGCAACGGACCCCTCCGCTGCGCGCGGCTGCATGGTGACTAACGGATTTTGTCTTCGGGGTCCACCGTCGTTTGCAGGTTTTCTAGCAGGAAATCCTCTCGCTCTTCGAAGCGCAGGGCGTGACGGGACAGACCGAGGGTTTCGTATTCCGGCAGCAACTCGTTGCCGTGACCGAGAAATTCTCCCTGAAGGCGTCTGGGCACCGCGAGCGCGACCGGGCCGGGGTGTTTTTGCAGATGCGGTTTGAGGTGGCGGTACAGCGCGAGCGCCTTGACGGACTGGCCGAAGGCGGGATGCCACGGGCCGTCTAGGAGCGAGGTGTTCATCTCCGCTTCCGGGGCCAACCCCATGCGGATAACCGGGATTTCGGCCTCGCGGAAGCGGTTCAGGGCCTCGGCCAGCTCTTCCACTGCACGGGGGAGGCGCCATGGCCGGTATTCGCCGCGCCGCCATGTTTCGGCCAGCGGCGTGCCTTCCATGACCACGCAGGGATACAGACGCACGCAGTCCGGGGCCAGTCGCAGGGCGATCTCCACGTCATTTCGGAACACGCCGGGGCGGTCACCGGGGAGTCCGGGCATGAGCTGAATGCCCAGGCCGAGTCCGGACCGACGCACGATGTCGCAGGCGTCACTGGCGGTTTTGCCGTCGTACCCTCTGCCGGACCTGCGAAGAGCGTCGTCATCAAAGCTCTGGATGCCCAGTTCGACCATGTCGAGCCCCAATTCCTTGAGTCGGGCGAGCGATTCCGACGAAACCGCATCCGGACGTGTGGAACAGCGGACACCGCAAACCGCGCCCGCCTCGCGATGGCGCGCGGCAGCGGCGAGAAATCGTTCGGGCCACGGGTCCGGCAGTGCGGTGAAGGTGCCGCCGAAGAATCCCAGCTCATAGGGCCCCCGACCAGCCTTGCGGGCCTTGGCAAGGTCGGCGTCCAGTTGTTGCAGCACCTCGGAGAGCGGTCGCGACTCCTGCCCTGTCTGGGCGTTCTGCGAACAGAACACGCACCGGTGCGGACACCCTGCGAAGGGGATAAACACCGGGAAAAGCGAATTCTTTCGCTTCTGCCTCTTGGGAGCTGGAATCATTAAGTGCATGATTGGTTCGCTTTGTCCGTCTTCCCTTTCTTTCTTGCCGTGCCATGGCGCGTTGAGATGAGGCAGCCCTCCGCAAACACCGGGCAAACATTGCCTGCCGGGATATTGACGGACATGGAAAGGTTTTCCCATCCCGGCGCGAGGCATAAAGTCCCTGCGAGAAACCGTCGATGAATCGATCAACAGGTTGATAAACGGTTTTGTTGGCTATACAGTTGCCGAGACTGACCCTGAAGCGGCCCCCGGGCTCACCCGCCGTGGCATGAGCCTTGCTACACATCTTCGACCTCTACCAAACGAAACAGCGAGCGGAAACATGGATCTCAAGGACAAGACAATGCTGGTCATCGGGGGCGCCGGGTTCATCGGCTCCCATCTCGTGGATCAACTTCTGGACGAGGGCGTCCGGGAAGTCCGCGTCTACGACAACCTCACGCGCGGCAGCGAGGAGAACCTCGCCTCGGCCCTGAAAGACCCGCGCGTCACCATCTTCGACCTCGGCGGGGAGCTGCTGCACCGCGACATTCTCGACGCCGCCATGAAGGACGTGGACGGGGTGTTCCACCTCGCCGCCCTGTGGCTGCTGCACTGCTACGATTTTCCACGTTCCGCCTTCGAGGTCAACATAGGCGGCACCTTCAACGTGCTCGAAGCCATGCTGAACAACGGCGTCAAAAAGCTGGTTTACTCCTCTTCCGCGTCGGTTTACGGCGACGCGGTCTCCGAACCAATGAAGGAGGACCACCCGTACAACAACACCAATTTCTACGGCGCCACCAAGATCGCGGGCGAGCACATGTGCCGCTCCCTGCACCATCGCTACAAGGATACGGATCAGGCCTTCGACTACAACGGGCTGCGCTACATGAACGTGTACGGCCCGCGTCAGGACTATCAGGGCACCTACATCGCGGTGATCATGAAAATTCTCGACAGGCTGGATCAGGGGCTGCCCCCGGTGGTCTACGGCGACGGTTCCCAGTCCTACGACTTCGTGTACGTTGGCGACTGCGCCCGCGCCAACATCTGCGCCATGAAATCCGACGCCACCGACAGCTTCTACAACGTCGGCACCGGCATCAAGACCTCCATCAAGCAGCTGGCCGAACTGCTGCTGGAGCTGACGGGCTCCGACCTCGAAATCGAGTACAAGCCCGGGGGGCTGACCTTCGTGAAGAACCGCGTGGGCTGCCCGAAAAAGGCGGAGCAGGAGATCGACTTCAAGGCCGAAAAACAGCTGCGCGAAGGCCTGTCCGAACTCATCGAGTGGCGCAAGAGCCACATCGAGGAAGTGGACCGCAGGCGCAGGAAGGCCAAATAGCATGTACGAGATCCCGCTCATCAAACCGGTAATCACCGACGCCCTCAAGGAGCGCGTCACGCAGGTGCTCGACTCCGGCTACCTCACGGAAGGCCCCGTGACCCGTGAGTTCGAGCAGCACATCGCCGGATTCTGCGACGCGGCGCACTGCCTCGCGGTCACCTCCTGCACCACCGGCCTTGAACTGGCCCTGCGCGCGCTGGGCATCGGTCCGGGCCACGAGGTTATCGTGCCGGATTACACCTATCCGGCAACAGCGTCCGTGGTGAACATCGTAGGGGCTACCGCGGTGATCGTCGACGTGGACCCGGACACCATGCTCATGGACTGCGATGCGCTGGAAGCCGCCGTCACCGACAAGACGCGGGCCGTCATCCCGGTTTCCCTGTTCGGCAACCCGCTGGACTGGAAGAGATTGAACGAAATCAGGCAGCGACACGGACTGCATATGGTGGAGGACGCCGCGTGCGCCCTCGGGTCATCCTTTGACGGCACCATGACCGGTGCGCTGGCCGACATCTCGGTATTCAGCCACCACCCGCGCAAGTTCATCACCACGGGTGAAGGCGGCACCGTGACCACGAACAACACCGAGTGGGCCGAGTGGATGCTCTCCTACAAGCATTTCGGCATGGGTGCGGCCACTTCAAGGGCAGGATCGCAGTTCAGCCGCATCGGCACCAATTACAAGATGAGCAACCTGCTTGCGGCGGTGGGACTTGAGCAGATGGGCATGGTTGACGACCTGCTCGCCGAACGCCGCAGGCTGGCCGAAGCCTACCGGGAAAAGCTCGACGGCGCGGACGGAATCTCCCTGCCCGGCATCACCCCGGACGGCGATCATTCGTGGCAGACCTTCTGCGTCTTCGTCCCCGAGCGCGACCGCGTCATGGCGGACATGCGCGCTGCGGGCATCGAGGTGCAGATCGGCACCTTCTCCCTGCACATGCACGAAGCCTTTGCGGACAATCCCCTGTGCCGCATCGAAGGCGACATGACCGGCAGCATCCGGGCGTACAACGAAGCCCTCGCCCTGCCTCTGTACCACGGCATGACCGCGGCGGAACAGGACAAGGTACTCGAAACCCTGAAAAAGGTGCTGTGATGAACCGCGGCAAGACCATCGCCATAGCGGGCAACCAGTCCACCTGCGCAGACATTCTTTGCGCCGTGTGCCAAGCGGGATACGACGTTGCCTGCCTGCTGCACATGGACGCCTCCCACAGCGACGGAATTGCCGACTATCAGGACCTGCGCCCGCTGGCCGAGAGCCTCGGGGTTCCGGTGGTGCATCCCGCCACCTACGCCATGAAGGACGACGCAAGCAGGCGGCAGTTCGAGGGCATGGGCATCGACCTGCTCATCTCCGCCGGCTGGCAGCGGATCTTTCTCCAGTGGTGGATGTGGGACGAGCCCGTGAGGACCACGGAAATTCTCTCGCGGATTTTGAAAAACCGAGGCGCAGAGCAGGATCGCTACCTGCGCTCATCCAACAGCCTGTGGCAACAATTCCACGAAGGAGCCCGGAGCTAGGTCATGTGCGGCATCTGCGGAATACTCGACCTTTCGGGCAGGAGCCCCTCGCGTGAAGCGCTGCAGGGCATGACCGACGCCATCGCCCACCGCGGCCCGGACGGCGAAGGCGTGTTCATAAGCGGCCCCGCCGGGCTCGGACACCGGCGGCTGGCCATTCTGGACCTCTCCCCGACCGGAGCGCAGCCCATGCGTACGGGCGACGGCAGGTTCTCCATCTCCTACAACGGCGAACTCTACAATTTCCGGGAACTTCGTCAGGATCTGGAACGCCGGGGCCACAGCTTCTACTCCACCTCCGACACCGAGGTGGTGCTCAAGGCCTACGCCGAATGGGGCGAGCGCTGCGTGGAACGCTTCAACGGCATGTTCGCCTTTGCCGTGTGGGACGACCGCAGGCGCGAACTCTTTCTGGCCCGCGACCGCTACGGCATCAAGCCGCTCTATTACGCCTTCTTCGGCCGCACCTTTCTGTTCGGCTCCGAGCAGAAGGCCATCCTCGCGCACCCCGAGGCGCGACGGGAGATCGACTTCGAGGGGCTGCTCGAATACTTCACCTTCCAGAATTTCTTCACGGACAAGACCCTGTCCAAGGGCGTCAGGCTCTTTCCTCCGGGCTGTACCGCCATCCTCGGCGCGGACGAAGTCGGCGGCGAGCTGCCCCTGCGCCGCTACTGGGACTTCGACTTCACGGAGCCGGATACGCACCTGAAGGAAGAGGAATACCTCGAAGAGCTCGACTACCTTTTCAACAATGCGGTGAAACGGCAGATGGTCAGCGACGTGGAGCTGGGCGCCTATCTCTCCGGCGGCATCGACTCCGGTTCCATCTCCGCCGTGGCAGCCGGGGAACAGTCCTACATCAAGAGCTTCACCTGCGGCTTCGACCTGAGTTCGGCTTCGGGACTGGAGCTGACCTTTGACGAACGGGCAACGGCCGAGCGCATGTCGTACATGTTCAAGACCGAGCATTACGAGATGGTACTCAAGGCAGGCGACATGGAACGCTGCCTGCCTGATCTGACCCGACACCTGGAAGAGCCGCGCGTGGGCCAGAGCTACCCGAATTTCTACGCGGCCAAGCTGGCCTCGCGCTTCGTCAAGGTGGTCCTGAGCGGCTCCGGCGGCGACGAGCTGTTCGGCGGCTATCCGTGGCGCTATTACAGAGCGCTGGTCTGCGACGACTTTGAGCACTATGTGGATCAGTATTACGTCTTCTGGCAACGCCTGATTCCCAACCGGCTGATTCAACAGGTTTTCGCGCCTGTCTGGCCCGAGGTAAAACACGTCTGGACGCGGGACATCTTCTGCGACGTGTTCGGCGATCGGCGAACCCTGCCGTGCACCCCGGAGCAAGCGGTGAACAACTCCCTGTACTTCGAGGCCAAGACCTTCCTGCACGGCCTGCTGGTGGTGGAAGACAAACTCTCCATGGCCCACGGACTGGAAAACCGCGTGCCGTTTCTGGACAACGACCTCGTGGACTTCGCCACCAAGGTGCCCGTGAGCATGAAGCTCAACAATCTGCATCAGGTCGTCTCCATGAACGAGAACGAGGTCGGACCCAAGTTCAAGCGGTATTTCCAAAAGACCAACGACGGCAAGCGCCTGCTGCGGCGTCTGGCCTCCCGTTTCGTGCCCGAGGACATCACCATGAGCGTCAAGCAGGGCTTCTCCGCACCTGACGCGTCATGGTTCAAGGGCGACAGCATCCGCTTCGTGGCCGAGACCCTCATCAAGAACGACGCGGCCATCTACGAATTTCTCGACCCCGACGCGGTGCGGCGGCTGGTCATGGAGCATCTGGAAGGAACGCAGAACCGACGCCTGCTCATCTGGTCTTTGCTCAACGTGGAGCAGTGGCTGCGGCAGTTCAGGGGGGCAGCATGAAGATTCAGGTCCGCAGAATGACGCCCGACGACGAACCGGCATGGGATTACTTCGTGCAGAATTCCGGCTGGGCGCAGATCAGCCATACCCCCGCTTGGTGCCGACTGCTCGAGTCCCTCACCGACGGCAGCGGACACCACCTCGTGGCATGTGACGATGCAGGGGATATCTGCGGCATTCTGCCAGGAATACTCATGCAGGGACCTTACGGAAATATCCTCAACTCACTCCCTTTTTTCGGATGCAATGGCGGAGTCATGTGCCGGGAGCTCAACGCAGCCATATACAAAGAGCTCCTGCAGGGATGGCAGAAGCTCGCCCGAGATACGCGCTGCGTCGCGTCCACCATCATATCGTCTCCCTTCACTCAGGACAGAAGGCTATACGAGGCGTTCTGTCAATACGACATGCTGGATGAACGCATCGGACAGATCACCGCACTTCCTGTCGGAGAAAATCCCGCAGAGCGCCTGCTCTCGGCTTACTCCGGCGTCAGACGCAGAAACATCCGCAAAGCCCTGAAATCCGGAGTCAGCGTGAAACAGGACAACAGCGGTGAGGCCTTCGAGTTCTGCATAAGGACACATCGGGAAAACATGGAAAGCATTGGCGGCACGGCAAAGCCCAACCAGTTTTTCCGGGAGCTTAAGGATCGTTTCACCGCGGGCACTGACTACCGCCTTTATCTCGGAATCCTCGACGAGCAACCGGTGTCCGCGTTGCTGCTCATGTATCATGGGCGCATCGTGGAGTACTTCACCCCGGCCACCACGCCGCACACGCGCAATCTCGCCCCGCAAAGCCTGGTCATCCATCGGGCCATGTCCGAAGCGGCTATGCTCGGCTACGAACGATGGAACTGGGGCGGCACCTGGGTTACGCAGGACGGCGTATACAATTTCAAGAAGAAATGGGCCGCGCAGGACATCCGTTACCGGTACTACGTGAAACTGCATGAGGGCGGCAGCGACCTGCTCGACAGGACCCCCGGGCAACTGCTGCAAGGCTATCCGTATGGGTACGTCCTTCCCTTCCAATGTCTCGCCGGTAATCAAAAGAAGGTGCCGCAGGCATGAACAAGCTAGATATCGCAAAATATTTCAGATACAAAAGACAGGAT
This sequence comes from Pseudodesulfovibrio halophilus DSM 5663, assembly GCF_059568665.1. Classification (NCBI taxonomy): domain Bacteria; kingdom Pseudomonadati; phylum Thermodesulfobacteriota; class Desulfovibrionia; order Desulfovibrionales; family Desulfovibrionaceae; genus Pseudodesulfovibrio; species Pseudodesulfovibrio halophilus. The sequence continues at coordinate 385,089 of NZ_JCANTV010000009.1, forward strand.
CGCTTTACCTGGGTCAAGGATTTCGACAAGGCTCTCTCGAAAACCGCCGTAGAGATCCCTGCGCGTGCCGGCTCCTCCCGCTTCAAGGACAAGAACGTCCATGAGGTCTGCGGCCTTCCCCTGCTGGCCTATACCATCCTTTTGGCGAAGCAGCTGAGGAACGTGGACCGGGTCATCGTAAACACCGACAGCCCTCGCTATGCCGCTCTTGCCCGGGACTTCGGGGCCGAAGCTCCTTTTCTGAGGCCAGACGAATTCGCGGACAGCAAATGCCCGCCTACCTTCGCCACCTATTATCTCAAACGATATCTCATGGACGAGGGATATCCCCTCAAGAAGCTCGTCACCCTCCTTCCCACGAGCCCTTTCAGGAATCGCAGGGTCATTGAAGCCATCATAGACAAGCTCGACTACGTTCCCTACGTCTGCAGCGGCGTCTACACCGACACCGACCTCCGGCACACGATTCTGCGCGAACCGGGTGACGGTCTTTTCGCCCCGCACCCTCTCCCTGATGTAGACGGATTCAGCTTCTTCAAGACAATGGGCATGATCTCCGGATTCAACTTCCTCCCGGGCAAGGGAAAGAAAACATACGTTCACGTCATCAACTCCCCGATTGAGATGATCGACATAGACAACTCCGACGACTTCCGCGCCATGGAAACCATCGTCGAGAACCGACAATACGATTTCGGGTGCAGCATATGCCAGTGATCTTTCTTGACATGACCGAGAGATGCCCACGGGATCGATATTTTCTCAATCCGAAAAGGATGCTGCGGCTTGCGAACTACTGTCGTGAAGCGGCTCAATCCGCCTTACCCGGAGCCGAGACCATTTTCTGCCGGGCACCGTCCCGCTTCGGCGCCACAGATCCCCCGGGATGCAGAGTCATCGACGCACCGGAAGAATTTGCCGCCTTGCTGCCGTGTGAAGCCCTGAAGCGTATCTGGACCATGGCCTCCTCCATGGTCGAAACAGACCGTGTGCTGTATCTCAATCCGTTGCAGGGCCAGATATGCCCCGACAGGATCAACGATCTTCTGCACAACGAGGGAAATGCCCCCGCCTTGATTTCCGTTTCCGCTGCCACTTCGCATGAGCACCCCCTGTGGACCAAGCTCGTGCCGAAACGGCTTTTTGGCAAAAAGCGTTTCATCACGAAATCCGGAAAGCTACAGCCGGCCTTCAAACGGTTTCCCGAATTAGCCGGCCTCATTCAGGACGAAACGAAGATCACCGGTAGTCAGAACCTCAAGGCGGTATACAAGCGCGATGGTGCGTGCATACTCCTGAACATGCCGCCCGACGACACACCGGACAGCCCGCCCGTGCTGGTTCCCTGGAAAAACAGATACGAGTTGGACGCACCATGGGAGTTTTCGCTTCCGATATGGAGCATGAACCGCCAAGTGGAACCTGCGGACTGACGGACGCCACAATCTCGAAAGAGGTAACGACATGGACGAATTCATCAAATCAGAGAACGCATCGCGTCGGAGCAATTACCGAAAGAGCGATGACGACGAACTCTTTCTGATTCGCTGCAACGAGGCGTTGAAAGCCTCGTCGCTGCCTCCCCATGCACAGGAACGGGCGGATCTCCCGTTCATCTTTGTTGTCGGCCCTCCTCGCTCTGGCACCACGCTGGCCATGCAGCTGCTGGCCCACTGCCTTGACGTAGGGTACATAAACAATCTCATAGCACGATTCTGGGACGCTCCGGTGCATGGCGCTCGCCTTTCGCGAATTGTACTCTCCGGGCAACGAACGGCCTCGTTCCACTCTGAATTCGGGGTCACTCCGCTGCCCACCGACCCGCACGAGTTCGGGTATTTCTGGTCCTCGCTGTTCGGAAGCAGGGACCATCTGAAAACTTCGGACCAGGTCGACTGGGATGGCTTACGGAAGACACTTTTTCTGCTGGCAGGAGAATTCGATCGCCCGCTAGCCTTCAAGAACCTGCTGCTGAACCACCATGTGGAACAACTCGCCGCCCACCTTCCGCGTGTGGTGCTCATCCGGATTTGGCGCGATCCGCTGGACAATGCAATCTCCATCATGCGGGCCAGAGAAGCCTATTACGGGGACCGCAACCGGTGGTGGTCTTTGAGAAGCGGCTACCGGAAAGGCATCGAAGACCGCTGCTGGACCGAACAGATTGCCTCGCAGCTTGCCGGGTTACGCGACATGCTGGACAAGTCCCTGCCTCGTGCTGCTCGCAGCCACGGCGCAGAGGTCGTCAACGTGAACTACAACGACCTCTGCAACTCGCCGGACGCATTTATCGACAAGACGATGGCCGCTTCCGAACGGCTTGGGGTCTCTCCGACACGAACCAACAAAGCTCCTGCACTTACTCCGGAGGAAGAGCTTCAGTGCGCCGACAGGACGAAGCTCCGCTCGGAACTGGTCCGCACAGGTCTTCTGGAGGGAGCGTCATGACTCCGGTTCACCTCCTGACGTTCGACAGCGACTGGTGCCCTGAATGGATGCTGCAAGAAACGCTGAACATTCTGAAAACCCGTGGAATGGCAGGCACCTTCTTTCTAACCGACGCTCCTGCGCCGGCCTTGCGTGCACAGTTGGCACAGGCAAACCGCGTTCAGGTTGGCATCCACCCCGATTTCTTCTCGCCCCATGCGGTCGGGCGGGCCAGAGAGATTCTCGAGTCGCTGCTGGAAAAGGTTGGCCCATGCACGGTCTGCAGGACGCACGGCCTCTTTTGGTGGCACGGTCTGGGCGAACACCTCAGGCAACTCGGCTTCACTGACGACAGCTCTCTGTCCGCGCCGGGGCACTCCCTGAAGGCTCCCCTGCGAGTCTCGGGAATCAATCGCTACCCCATTTCAATGGGTGACTGGTCCCTCCTGGATTCGAGGAAGAACATCAAGGCCGCACTGGAAGCCATCGATGCCTTCGGTCCCATCCGCGTATTCAACTTTCACCCCATCCACATCGCCCTCAACACGGCGAGCATTGACGAGTGGACCGAAATAAAGCGCCTGATGCGAGATGACCCCGAAAGACTTCGCGCCATGGCCGAGGACAATGCCCATCGACCCGATCCGGGACTCAGGGATTTGTTCTTCAAGGTTCTGGACCGCATCCCGCCAGAACAGACCACCACTTTTGAACACCTTGGCAAAACGGGAGCTTTCTCATGAAGAAAGTATACATCGTGAATTTTGGCGCTTCCCCCCCCAGGTTTCTGCCCATGGTAGAAATGTTTCTGGCTTACGAACTGCGCAGACTGGGTGTCGAGAGTGAACTGATCACCGTCTTTCCCGGTGAAAGCGACACGGTGCAGCGCTATCTGGAAACGGCCTGCGGCCCTGACGACATGGTTCTGCTGTGGGAAAGCAAGGCGGCAAAGAGCCATCACTACATCATGCGCCTGTTCCAGTTCGCGCAACGTCTCCGCCGCAGCACGACGCTCCCCATGGCCATCGGCGGATACTGGGCCTGCGTTACTCCAGAGGTCTATCCCGAACTTTTCGCCCCGTTCAACACGATTATTCACGGACTCAACATCGGCAGCATCGCCGAGTTCCTCAGGCAGGTCGAGGCTGACGGGCTTTCGGCCCGATTCTCTGCGGAGGGAGCGTGCGACTGGGGGGCCTACCCCCTGGATATGAGCTTTCTGAAGGAACCCGACAAGTATCGCCTGAACGACCTAGTGGCGGGATACCAGACATCATTCGGCTGTCCGAACAACTGCTACTTCTGCTACAACAACACCCTTCGCAAGATCGGCGCCGACTATTCGCTGCGTCCGGAGGAGCTCGTCCACGAGGATCTTCGGTCCTTGGAAAAGGTATACGGCTCCGTCAGGGTCCAACTCAAGGACCTGAACTTTTTCCACGACAAGCATCACGCCCTGCGTACGCTCGAACTCTTTGGCAACTCGCGCCTCTCGATCGGCGGCTATCTGGACGTCACCGTCGAGGACGCGGACGACGAAATATTTCGGGCTGTTTCGGACATAGGGTGCGAAGGACTCTTTTTCGGACTGGAAAGCTTCAACTCCGACACGCTGAAGCGTTTCAACAAGCATTATTCCAAGGAAGCCCTGGAAAAGCTGCTGACACTTGGCGACCAATACGGCCTTTTTCTTTCCGGCTCCGTCCTTCTCGGCCTGCCGTGGCAGACGGAAGAGGACATCCGTTACGAGGTGAACAAGGCCATGGAGTACATGAACCGATACAAGTACCTGCTCGTTGGTTTCAACTCCATCCGTCCGGTCATGGGCACCCAGCTGCAACGTCACTACTACCGCGACGTTCTGGATAAACTGAGTTTCCAGACGTATCTGGATGTGACCGCATTCAAAGTGCAGGACCTGCAGGAAACCATCTACGGCACTGAATTTGCTAACTTCAATCTGGAAAAGCTGCACACCACCGCTTTGGGAATCAAATTCCTCAAAACAGTGGAGGCCGCACATGCCACGCCCATGGTTCTGCCATTCATACGCGCGTTCAGAAAGGCGCTGCAACGCCACGCTCTGAATGGCTGCCGCAACAAAGTGATCAATTCATGGCTCGACGAGGACCGGCTGATGGACATGCGAAAGACTTTGACAAGATACTGTATGAAAATCAAAGCACTATCAGCATAAGGCTTTCATCATGAACAGCTTAACCGTCAGCCCTCTTCTTCCGTCTGAGTTCGAGGAATGGAACGCGTTCGTTGAAAACTCCGACAACGGAACGCTCTTCCACAGGACCGATTTTCTCGCCTACCACGGCAACGTCGAAGGGAGAAACGACATCGTGGTTAGGCAGGGGAGCAGAATCGTCGGAATCATGACATACCGGACCGAAAACACGGATACCGGCAGCGTGGCTGTTTCGCCGTGGGGAGCCAGCTTCGGCGGGCTCGTAACGACAAGCACCCGCGCAAAAGACCTTGAACCTGTCTGCGCGACTCTTCACGAACACTTTCAACGTCAGGGCATTGATCGTCTCGTCGTGTCCCAGCCTCCAGCGTGCTACTCCCGAACGCAGGGCGTGGCTCAGGAGTATTTCCTGCTGCACTCTTTCCCGGCATTCAGGGTTTTCCCGCCCCGGGTCACCTCTGTAGTGAATCTGACTGCTCCCCGGCCCTTATCAACCAACATGAAGCGAAACGCCGCCCACGCACGCAAGTCCGGAGTGCGCGTCACTCCTGACGGCTCTCATGAAGCGTTTTACGACCTTCTGCTCGCAACCCTTCAGGAAAAACACGGAAGCCGGCCGACACATTCGAGAGAGGAGTTTCTTTACCTTGCGCAGTCCCTGCCCGGAAACGTGCGCGTCTTCCTTGCCGAACTGGAAAAAGCGCCCCAGGCGGGGGTCCTCGTGCTGGAAAACGCATCTCCCTGCGTCTTTGCGTTTTATAACGCACACGACCATTCAAACGGTGTGCGCGGTTCGCTGGCCCTACTGTTCCGAAAAATCTTCGAATACTACTCTGACCGCGGAAAACTGTACTGCGATCTCGGCGCCTCCAGCCGGGCGGACGCACCTTTACGCCACGGCCTGCTTCGCTTCAAGGAAGGACTGGGAAGCACTCTTTTTTACAGAAATACCTTTGAACTCCGAATCAACCCGGACCGCACGGAGCCATCCGCATGAACGTACTCATCCTGATACCGCCAAAAGTGGACGGCCAATGGGTCGCCCGGGAGGACAAGCATATAGGCGCGAGCCCCAAGGTCATCATCCCGAGGACCTCGCAGACACTGGCAGCCCTTCTTGAGCAGGAACTTCCCGATGTCCGCATCACCGCGCTCGACGCCCAGCTGGAGGACATGGATGACGAGGCCGTGCGGACATACTGCGATGAGACATCGCCCGACCTGATTATCACCTACCTTTCCGCACTGCACATTCCGAACGACCGCCACTGCGCCGAACTGGACCACCCCACGCTAGGCATCATCCTTCATCAGAACGTAGACCATCTGGAAGCGGCGGAACTCTATGACCTCCGCACCCCCTACCTCTGTAAAAACGAAATTGAATTCTCTGTATGCCACGCCGTCCGGGAGTTCCGCGACACTGGCCGCATCCGGATGACTCCGGGTTTTCTCGTTCGGGAAAAGAACGGATGGAGAGACACCGGAACACCGGCCTGGGAAGACATGGACAACCTGCCGTTGCCCCACAGCAAACACTTCGACCCGCAACGATACATTGCTAAACGGGAGAAAATTCCGGGCATTTCCCATCCCAGGGCTTTCAACCTCAACACCTCGCGCGGCTGCCTTTTCAACTGCCTTTTCTGCTGTCAGTCGAATCAGGGCCGGCCGGTGCGCATGCAGTCTCCCCAAAAGGTGTTTGAAACCATCGCCTTCTACAAAAAGCGGTACGGCATCGATTTCTTCGCCTTCGTTGACAACGAATTCGCCATCAACATGAAGCGCGCCAAAAGCATCTGTCGATTACTGGCGCAGGCCGAACTCGGAATCAGCTTCTGTGTGCAGAACAGGGTCGAACTTTTCGATGACGAGCTTCTTGAACTTCTGCGTGATGCGGGCTGTATCGACGTTCGCCTCGGAATCGAAACATGTGACCCTAAGACTCAGAAATATATTAACAAGGAATGCAATCTCAAACAGACCGAAGCCCTGTGCGAACGCATCCGGGCACTCGGCATGACGGTGCACATCTACATGACGCCGGGCATCCCGGGAGAAAACGTCAAAACACTCTGGAAAAATGCCGGTTTTCTGGCCCGCGTCGACCCGGACACATACTCTTCCGGCCCCCTCTTCCTGATGCCAGGCTCTCTCTTCTACAAAAGGCTCAAGGAGAAGAATCAGCTCCAAGACACGGACTGGAGCAACTACCTCAACCACAAGGCTTTCCCCCAGGGGCCCTACAGAAACAGACGCGACATGCTCTTTGCGAAAAAAGTCATGCATCTATTCTATGTGGTGCGCCGGCTCGGTTACCGAATCACCTCACGGCGGATCAACCGCAAGGACTGGGTGGATGCAGGGAAGTTCCTTCGCTATTTCCTCCTGCGCGTACTCTTGAAGGGAGAGCGCTAGGATGTTCTCCACACCGGTCATTCTCTTTCTGGCCCTTTGTTTGCGCATTCTTTTTTGGGCCTCTCCCTCCACCGATGATCAAGTGCACCTCTGGAACATCCGGCTGAGAAAACGGCTCGGGGACATGAAATCGCACACGCCGATCGACTCGATCCTACCCGGCAAGAGGGGCTACCCAACGCTTTCGCACCACCTTGTCGCGTTCTTTCCTGAAAAGTCCTGGCGCATGGCGGGAAAGGCACTCAACGTATTGTATGACCTCATTCTCGTCCTCGGCGCTTTTGCAGCTGGAGAATACTGCTTCCCCGACGCATCGGGACTGCTAAGCCCCGGCGAAACTGCGGCTCTGCTAGTCGGCACCTCGCCGATCCTTCTTCCGATCACCTCCCGCATCAAGTCGCTGGGCGGTCGTACGCTGGGCAATCTTCAGGTCTCGGGCTATCTGCTCTTCCTGTGGCTCGGCATGAACGGGCACCCCGTCACGGGCATCCTGGGCGCTGCCGCCATGGCAGTCCTTTGCGTCCTGACATCAAAATTCGCCGTGCAGTTCATTATATTCACGACGCCGTTCATCGCGCTGCTGACCATGAACCCCTACCCCCTGATGGTTCTGGCCGCGGCGGCCGTCGGGGCCATAACAATCCCCGGACTGGGCCTGCGGGACGTCCTTTCCTTCATGTACGCTCACTCCACATGGTACGTCAGAAACATCCACACGGGGACCACCGGCTCGGCACGCAACCGACTCAAAGACCTCCTTGCGCTGCCCAAGCTGGCCCGGGCGAACATCGACATCTTCTTCGGCGTGCTCATGCGCCGATGCAGTTATTCCATCGCGCTTTATTCGTTCCCTCTTTTCTGGGTCGTGCTTCTGTGGAGCTTTGACGCCCCCGGCGGAGACAGTTTCATGCACTTCTCTGCCCACGTCGTTTTCGCGGGGACCTTCGTCTTCCTGATCACTTCACTGCGTCCGTTCCTTTTCCTCGGACAGGCAGAACGGTATTTCGAATACACCGTTCCCTATGCCGCCATTGTTAGCATAGACGCCCTGCAACAGGGGCTCTTGAGTGAAAAAGCCGTGCTGCTGCTGGTGCTCTTGCAAATCTGCTTTTCGCTCATCAACGCCATTTATTCCAATTACTCTCTGGTACGAAACGCCCTGAAGAAGACCACAGAAAAGGGAGTCCAAGATTTTCTTGTCCGCAACAACAGTCTGCGCGTTCTGACAATCCCGACCAAGCAGGCTTTCGAGTTTTCTGACCAGTCCGGGAAAAACAAATACTACTACAGGGCCATCAACACGCCGAAGAACGGCCTTAAGTACAAGGAAAACGACTATGCATGGTTTGAAATGCCGCGACCGGACCTCGACCACTTCCTAAACGCCTACGGCATCGACACCGTCGTGGCCGACAAGACATTTCTCCCCAAGGCCGCCGAGCAAGGTATACACTACCCTCTGGATCGCTACGAAACCGTTTATGAGGACGACCGACACATCGTCGTAAGTCTTGATCACAAACAATAGGAACTCGTCCATGCAATCCATCTCTCTGCAGCAGCCGTACGAGGAACTCACGGATCTGGAATGCCTGCTCAACGACGCCCCTCGCCGTATGGAGCTGGCGCAGGAGTACGACCCGTCCGAATCACTCGACACAGACATTTTTCCTGACGTGGACGTGCTGCCTTTCGATAAACTGAAAAACGCACACAAGGGCATCGTGGTGGCAGTCAACGTCTCCCTACTCTGTACATGGAGGACAACGGCATCAACGGCCCCCCCGGTAACGGTCAGTCGTATCAGCACACCAGACTGCACCATGCGCCCGAAGACGACCAGACGCTGAACATGTTCCACCGTTTCAATATGTTCGACTTCAGTCCCGGGCAAGCACTAAACATGCAGACGCACTTTTTCGACACGATGAAAGCGTTGCTGTTGACTGACATGAGCGCCCCTTCCCATGACAACCGGACTGATTGCTCCAAGGGAGACGGATAATTTTAACCCTTATGATGCGGCATCAACCGCATACACATGATTTTTGCATGATGAATGCTGTTCGTTAGCGGCAGACAAAAAAGCGACACGACTTGGCAAACGATTCCAGACTCCGCACCATTTCATGCGAGACAGTCACCTGAGGAGCCTTTATGACATCAGAAACATATACAAAGCTATCCCCCCTGCTTATCACCGGCGGTCTGCAACGCCCGGAGGCCGAGGCCATGGCCTCCACGTCCGGCAACCACTACTACCGGGCAAGGCTCTCCAGATTGGACTGGCCCGACAAGTCGGAAACCGTGCTCATGGACTACGAGACGCCGGAGGGCGCCCGCCCGGACGACACCCCCGGCATCCGGTTCACCGCCATGACGCTCAAGGGCGATCGCCTCTACCTCTGCACGGGCACCGAGGTGCTGGTATACTCGTGGCCGGAGCTCGAACAGCTGCAGTACTCCACGCATCCTCATTTTCACGACATTCACCACGTCGCCCCGATGAACGGGGGCGTGACCGTGGCGTCCACGGGCCTCGACATGGTGATAGACCTTGACGAAACCCTCGCGCCGAAACGGTACCTCAACACCGTCTCCGACGATCCGTGGTTCAAGTACGACCCGGCATCCGACTGGCGCAAGGTTCACACCACCCAGCCGCACGACGCCCACCCGAACTTCCTGCTGTCCATGAACGGCGAGCCGTGGGTAACGCGCGGATACCAGAGCGACGTCATGCGGCTGACAGACCGGCGGGCCGTCCCCCTGTCCGACAAGCGCGTTCACGACGGACACGTGGTCGGCGACCACGCCTTTTTCACCAGCGTGGACGGCAAGATCATCGTGCTCAACACCGCCACGCTCGCCATCGACGAGGTGATCGACCTCATGGCCGTGGAAGAGACCGACCTCCCGCTGGGCTGGTGCCGCGGACTGCACGTGGAGGGAGACGTGGCCTACGTTGGCTTCACCACGCTTCGAACCACCAAGTGGAAGGACAACGTGGAGCACTTCCTCAACTCCAGAACCGGCCAATACACGCGCGTCCTGCCTTCGAGGGTCGCGGCCTACGATCTGAGACGGCGCATCAAGCTCGACGAGTACGTCATCCCCCGCGAATCCATCGGCGCAGTGTTCGACGTGGTGGCGATCCCCGACAGGCTCGAAGAGGACCTCGACTGATGCGCGTCACCTTTTGCGCATACGACCGCCCCGGCTACGTGGGCGGCCCCAACGCGGGGCTGATGCGGCTGCTGCCCGCGCTCAAGGCACGGGGCCTGCGGCCGGAATGTCTGCTGCTCACTTTCGGAGACGAGGGGCAATGCCCCGCCATGCGCACTCTGCGGGAGAACGACATCCCCTTCCAGCACGCTCCGTATCACCCTACCACGCAGCAGCGGGTACGCTGGCTGCTGGAGGCCGCATCACGACGTAGGCCCGACGTGTTCGTGCCCAACCTCATGCCCGCGGCCTATTTTACGGCGGCGCACCTGAAAAAGCGCGGCATCCCGTCCATCGGCGTCATGCGCTCGGACGACGACTTTCATCATCAGCTCGAAGAGCTTTTCATCACGGGTCGCGACCGGGACCGCGTGGACCACTGGGTCTGCGTTTCCGAATACCTCCGCGATCGCATCAGCCCCCATGTCAGCCGGGCCGAGGCCATTCCCTCGAGCTGCGACCACTGCGGCGCGGCTTCGCGCAGCGGGTTGCCGGGACCTACGGAAGGACAGCCGCTCAAGATCGTCTACTCGGGACGACTGGTGGAACGTCAGAAGCGCATTTCCACGCTCACCGAAGCCCTGTGCCGACTCACCCGGCGGCGAGATGATGTACAGGCCGCCATCGTGGGCGACGGACCGGACCGCGAGCGCGTGGAGGCTGTCCTGCGCCGATACCCGGACGCCGCTGTCACGCTGCATCCGCCCGTGAACAGCGCCTGTATTCAGGACGTGCTGCGAGAGCATCACGCCGCGATACTGGCTTCGGAATACGAAGGACTTCCGCTCTGCCTGCTGGAGGCCATGGACGCGGGACTCGTGCCGCTGGCGACGCCCACGCGAAGCGGCATCCCGGAACTCGTCGAGGACGGCAAAACCGGGTTCCTGCTCCGGGACCTCGACGCGGACCTCGACCGGGCCGTGGATGCGCTGAGGACACCCGGCACCTTCGAGCGCATCTCCACCGCCGCAACCGAACTCGTCCGCTCGCGCTATTCGCCCGAGACATGTGCGGATAACTGGGCCGAACTGATCCGCGACGCGGGCAGCTCCGCGACACCCAAACGCATACGTATGCCCCTGCGGCTGGACCTGCCCGCCAACAACGGCCTACGAGAAGACGACCGCGCCACGCCGCTTGAGGACGTGCGCACGACTCTCGCAAGCCTCTTCGCGCGCGGGCACCATCCCTTCGTGAATCCCCGCTGTCTGCCGCGCTTCGCCGATCTCTACACGGTGCGCAAACGCATCCTTGGCGCGGTGCAGGACATCCTGCCATTGGCCAAGGGCCGCGTGGTGGACATCGGCGCGGGTAGCGCTCCGTATCGCAATCTCTTTCTCGACGCCCCGGACGTTTCAGGCTACCTCGCGGTGGATTTCGACTGCGGTCCCTACGACGCCCCGGACATGGCATGGGACGGCTGCCGCTTGCCCTTAGATGACGCCTCTGCCGGAACCGTGGTGCTCACCGAGGTGCTGGAACACTGCGAGGACGCGGCCGCCGTGCTGCGCGAGGCGCGCCGCATTCTGGAGCCGGGCGGCCTGCTTTTTCTGACCGTGCCGTTCCTGTGGCCCCTGCACGACGTGCCGCAGGATGTCTGCCGCTACACGCCTTGGACACTGGAAAAACTGCTCGCCGAGGCGGGTTTCACTGATGCGCGCGTTCGCCCGCTGGGCGGCTTCGACGCGGCCATGGCCCAGATGCTCGGCCTCTACGTCCGGCGCAGGTCACGCCGCCCGATCTTCACCCGCATCGCACGCCCCCTGCTCTCGATGCTCGCCGCCCCGGCGGTCAAGGCGCTGAACGCCATGGACAAACCGAAAGACGATTTCCGCGAGGGGCTCATGATCACCGGCCTGTACGCCACCGCGCGAAAACAAGGAGGAGACGGATGACCGCACCGCAGCGCATCTGCATCATCCACCCCAACCCGGGCCCGGCGTGCGAGACCTTCATCAGGGCGCACACCGAGCGCCTGCGCGCTGTGGCGGAAGTCCTGTACGGCGGGCACATGCCGCTTTTCCGGCAGGACGACTCCTCGCTGCACCCGAATCTTCCCGCCGATGCCGCCCGGTTGTTCTCGCCTTCCGGTGCTGTGGAAAACGAAGTGCACGAGCAGGCAGCGGCGACCATGGCCGACTTTCTGCGCAATAACGGCATCGACGCGGTGCTGGCGGAATACGGTCCCACCGGCGTGGCCATGCTGGAGCCGTGCAGGCGCGCCGGTGTCCCGCTGGTGACACACTTTCACGGCTTCGACGCCTCGCTCAAGCCGGTGCTCGCGAAATACCGCGAGGGCTACGCCAGGCTTTTCGAGCAAGCCGCCGCCATCGTGGGCGTTTCACTGGAAATGCGGCGCGACCTGCTGCATCTGGGCGCGCCTGAGGACCGGCTGCACGTCAATCCCTACGGAGTGGACGCGTCGCTGTTCGACAGCGCAACTCCGGCCGACGCTGCTCCGCGCTTCATCTCGGTGGGCCGTTTCGTGGACAAGAAAGCTCCCGAGACCGTGATCTGCGCCTTTTCCGAAGTGGCAAGGTCGATTCCCGAGGCCAGCCTGCTCATGATCGGCGACGGGGTATTGCGCGAGAGCGCCATGCGGCTGGCCCGCAACCTCGGTCTTTCGGACCGCATCGACTTTCCCGGCAGCCTGCCGCACGAAGAAGTGGCGGAGGCCATGCGCGCGGCGCGGTGCTTCGTGCAGCACTCGGTCACGCCGGAAACCGGCGACAAGGAAGGCACGCCCAACTCGGTTCTTGAGGCTTCGGCCTCGGGCCTGCCCGTGGTCAGCACCCGGCACGCAGGCATCCGGGAGGCGGTGGTGCACGAGACCACCGGCCTGCTCTGCGAGGAAGGCGAGCTGGACGTCATGACGGAGAACATGCTGCGCATGGCCCGCAACCCGCAGCTTGCGGCTCGTTACGGCCAAGCCGGACGCGAGCACGTCCGCGCCAACTACGACTTTGCAACACAGCTGGGACGGCTGGACGCCATTATGGCCGAAGCGGCCCGCTCCGGAGGCGCGCATGGGTGAACGCATACTGGTGACCGGGGGAGCCGGCTACATCGGCAGCCACGCCTGCAAGGCGCTGGCACGGCAGGGGCATGAGCCCGTCACGCTCGACAGCCTGATCCATGGGCACGAGGACGCCGTAAAATGGGGTCCGCTGGTCAGGGCCGACATCCTCGACCGCGACGCGCTGGACCGGTGCTTCCGCGAATACCGACCGGACGCGGTCATGCACTTCGCGGCCTTCGCCTATGTGGGTGAATCGGTCCGCGAACCCGCCAAGTATTACCGCAACAACGTGGCCGGGTCCCTGAACCTGCTCGAAGCCATGCGGGAGCACGACTGCGGCCGGATCATCTTTTCCAGCACCTGCTCGGTCTACGGCTCGCCCAAGCGCCTGCCGCTGGACGAGACCCACGAGGTGGCGCCCATCAATCCGTATGGCGCGAGCAAGCTGATGATCGAACGGATCATGGGCGACTTCGGCACCGCCTACGGACTGGAGTCCGTGGCCCTGCGATATTTCAACGCCGCCGGGGCGGACCCGGACGGCGAACTGGGCGAGCGGCACGATCCGGAGACGCACCTGATCCCCCTCGCTCTCGGGGCCGCCATGGATCCGGCGCGGGAGCTGACGGTTTTCGGCACGGACCACGACACCCCGGACGGCACCTGCGTGCGGGACTACGTCCACGTCACGGACCTCGCCGAGGCGCACGCGCTGGCGCTGGACCTGCTGCGACGCGAGGGCGGCAATCACGCCCTGAACCTCGGTTGCGGGAACGGGTACTCCGTGTTGGAGGTCATCGAGACCGCAGGACGCGTCGCGGGGAGCCCCGTGGCGTGGAAAGCCGGTCCGGTGCGCGAAGGCGACCCCTCGAAACTGGTGGCAGACGCACGACTGGCGACCCGGCGACTCGGCTGGAAGCCCCGGTACCAGAACCTCGAACTCATGATCCGCCATGCGGGCGACTGGATGCGAACCCATGACTGAGAGCGCACTTTATCCCAACCGGCTGCACGTGGTCATCCCGTGCCGCAACTGTGAAGCCTACATCGGCGAATGCCTCGACTCCCTGCAACGGCAGACCTTCGGCGACTGGACCGCACTGGTGGCCGACGACGCCTCGGACGACGGCACCGCCGCCGCCGTGCACGCCTACACGCGAGAGGATGCGAGAATCTCCCTGCGTCAGGGCGAGCAGCGCAAGTGGCTCATGGGCAACACGCTGGCGGCCCTGCGCTCCCTCGCCCCGGCTCCGTCGGACGTAGTGGCCATTCTGGACGGCGACGACTGGCTTTTGCCCGAATGCCTCGACAAGATCATGCGCGCACATCGGGAAGGGTTCGACCTCGTGTACACGGACGAGGAAATCGACGGCGGCGGACACTCCATCGCCGCGCCGCTCATCCCGTCCGCCCCCGTGCGCAAACAGTCGTGGCGATTCTCCCAGCTGCGAACCTTCAAGGGGTATCTGTTCTCGCAGCTTTCGGACGAGACCTTCCGCGACCGCGACGGGAACTACTTCCGCGCGGCGGGCGATCTGGCCCTGTATCTGCCCATGGCGGAGCTGGCCGGGCCGGAAAAGGTCCGCTACATCCCGGAAAAGCTCTACCACTACCGCGTGCACGAGCAGTGCAACTTCAAGGTCATGCGCGACGAGCAGCTTCGCAATAACTGGGACATCCGCAACCGCCCGCCTCTTGAGCGACAGACCGACTATTTCGATGTAACCGAGGAAATCCGCGGGCTGGACAAGAGCCGCCTGCCGTTCATCGGCCCGGAGGCCCGTGCCCGGCATCCACGCCCGCTGACCGTGAACATCCGCCACATCATCCCCCGCGAGGAAGCGGACGCGTGGCGGCCCTATCACGGCCTGTGGATCGAGGACGGGGTGTTTCTTTCCGGAGAACAGGAGTAGCCCATGAACCGCGCAAACACGGCTATTCTGCTGGCCCGCCCCATGGACCACAGCGACCCGCTCCTGACGCCCACCGGAGACGGATTCGCCGTGGACACGGTGCTGGGCGAGCTACTCCGGCTCGGCGTGTTCGACGAAGTCGTCATCTCCGTACCGGACGAGACCCCGGATGCGGTTCGCACAGCACTGGCCGGGATGAAACACGCAAGCACGGTAGTCAGCCGCCACGCCACGCCGCAGACACGGCTTCTCAGACATATGGAGCGGCACGACCTCGCCACCGCGACGGTGCTGCCCTCCTACAGCGTGCTCATGGACGCCCCCGCCATCCGCAACGGACTCGAAGCCGTGCGCAACGGTCGCGCCGATCTGTACCATCCGGGCGACGTCATCGCGCCTAAGTTTTTCGCGGTTCTGAACCGCAAGACGGCCGAGGTGCTCCACGAAAACCATCGCACGCCTCTGCCGCCGTTCGTGTTTGCGCAAAAGGCGCAGCAGGCCAGCGGGCTGATGATCGAGGCCGAGCCGGACATGGAAAGCCCGCGCGAGCGTTTCCTGTGGGAGCTGCTGTTCGCGGGCGAACGAAACGCCGTGCCGCAGGCCGTGGCCGAGGCATTCCTGAACGCGTTCACCGGCAATGACCGGCTTGCGCGTGAATCCTTCGACACATTCATTCAACAGCGCTACGGCCTGCACTCTCCCGAACTGCTGGACGAGGCCCTGCGGCTGATGAGTCCGTACGACCCCAGCCTGCGCATCGCCATGCAGATCAATCAGGCCAGACGTCTTTGCGCGCATTTGCCGCAGCGGCGGCACGCATCGCTCGAAGTGGGCCACGGCAAGACCCCGCTCACCTCGCTGCTGCTGGCGCACGTTTTCGACGAAGTCCACGGTGCGGACGTGTATAAACATTCCGAACAGGGCTATGCGGACAGTCTTGCCTTCCTTCGGCTGCTCGCCAAATCCGGCGTGGCTCCCATGCCCGGCGATGCGGTCCGGCACAGGGCCGAGACATTCGGCGAACGGAGCCGATTCCATCACGGGGAACTACAGGCCATGCCGCTGGAGCAGGAAAGCATAGACTTCTGCCATTCCCGAATGGTGCTGGAGCACGTGATGGACATGCCGGGACTGGCGGCCTACCTGCGGCGCACCATGCGACCGGGCGGCGTCATGATCCACGAGATAGGTCTTCAGGACCATGACGACCTCTCCCACATCAACTTTGAATTTCTCAGCCATGAGCCGAGCCGGTGGCAGGCCATGAAGCGCGGCACGAACCTGTGGCGGATAAACGACATCGCGGAAATGTTCGCATCCGAAGGGTTCGACGTGTCCGTCATCGAACGGGACGTGCGGCCCGTGCCGCCGAAGCGCCTTCACGAACACTGGAAGAATTACCGCGACCAGGACCTCTACTGTTACAGGGCGGTCCTCAAGGCCGTCAGGTAGACCGCAACAGCAATCCGGCCCGAGGAACGGGCCCGAAAACGAGTCAGGCCAAGGAGATCAGCCATGGACCTCGCCAGAGTCACCGCAATCAACGACCAGCTCAACGACCGCTATGTGGCCGAGAACCGGCACGAGGACGTCGTCACCTACCCCAAGCTGATTACCCTGACCACCACCATGCGCTGCAACTACCGTTGCTGGATGTGCTACCAGCAGCATTTCAAGGGCGACATGGACTGGAACATCGTGGAGCGGCTGCGGCACGTGCTGCCCTTCGTCAAGACGGTGCAGGCCTTCGGCGGCGAACCCCTGCTGTATGGAAGACTGGAAGAGCTGTGCGAGCTCTCCCGTGAGAACCGCTGCGAGCTGGAGATGATCACCAACGGCTCCATGCTGGACGAGCGGCGGCGGTCCATGTTCGTGGACAACGAGACCTCGCTGATCAAGGTCAGCCTCGAGGCCGCCACGCAGCAGACCTACGAATCCATCCGCGGCGGCGACCTTTTCGCCACGCTGGGCAATCTCAAGGCGCTGGCAGACGAGCGTTCCAGAAAGGGGCGGAACAAGCCGCAGCTGCAGATCAACTTCGTGGCCATGGAGCGCAACATCCGTGAGCTGCCGGACCTCGTGCGGCTGGCGGCGGATCACGGCGTGGATCGCGTGCTGGTGCTGTTCATGAACGCCCAGAACCGCGAGGAGCTGGCCCGCGAATCCCTCTTCCTGCATCAGAACCTGAGCGACGAATGCATGGCCGCCGCGCTGGACGCCGGAAAACGCCACGGCGTGGACGTGACCGTGCCGGGCTTTTTCGGCACGCCTCCGGCAAGTTTCAGTGAGGCCGAGGTGGATCACACCTGCCACAGCCCGTGGAAGAACTGCCTTATCGACATGGAGGGCAACGTGCGCTTCTGCTGCGGCAGCACCCCGCCGCTTGGCAATATTCTGGAAACGGATTTTGACGAGATGTGGTTCGGAGAAACGGTCAAACCCTTCCGCAAGACGGTAAACACCGAAAAGCAGCCCAAGAGCTGCCGGACCTGCCGGGTGAAGTCCCGCAACATCAACGACCCGTTCTTCCACATCCGCGACCGCGAACTGGCCGAACGGCTCATGGCGGAAAAGGGACTGCCCTAGCCGCGCTCGCGGGCCGCGTCGCAGGCACGGCGGGCCTTGCCGAGCGCCATAAGGAAGGTCTTGGCCATGCGCTCCACGTGGCGGAAATAATAGCGCAGGCCCTCGGCCTGTTGCTGCGGATCGCGCGATTCGAACACTTCCGCGTGGAAATGACGCGAATCGAACCCGTCGAACCGCTCCACCATGTTGCTGATGTTGGAGCCGTCCATCTGTTCCAGCACAGCCGCGCCCTTGGCCAGCAATGAGGCGTCGTCCGCCTGCCGCAGCTGCTTGGATGCATCCGCGATCTGCTTCCACAGGGACAGGTCACGCTCGATGAACGTCGTGCAGCCCCGCAGGTTCACCCTCGGTTCCGAGGCCGAGAAGAGCCTGCTGAAACGCGAGCCGATGCTCCTGCGCTCCAGCGCCGGAGCCGGATCGTACGCGATGCCTTTACCGAAGAGCAGGCTCCCTTCCGACGTATTCACGCACTCGATGCCCGAGGTGCGGATTTCCTCGCACAGCCAGAGGGCCGCGTCGCGAAAATTCGGCGTGGAGTAGACGGTCCTGCCGTCGGGCAGTTCCACCGGACAGAGCTGTGGATGGCGGTTGATGAGCTCGCGAGCGCCAGTATCGCGGGAGTCATGATGAACCGTGCCCTTGGCGTAGCTCAGACTCCACGGGTTGTCGGACCCCAGGCGCGCCCCCACCAGCACGGTCCTAGCGCAGCCCATGTGCCTCGCCAGCGAGAACGCGGTGGAGATCACCGAGCCGTGCAGCCGCAGCATGGGGCGCTCGGGAAAGACTTCCGGCATGAAAGAGCCGAACAGATATTTCTGGCGAAAACGGTCGCCCCCGAGGTCCGAGAGGCAGTGCCCCACGAGGATGGTTCCCGGAGACTGGGGGATGCGGCGGAAGACCTCGCCCGAGGCCAGCGAGTTGTCGTTGATGATCACGAAGTGCGGGCGCACGTCCGCTTCCAGCAGCGGCTTGACCGCGTTGTTCACGCAGATGATCACGGCCCGGTCCGCGTTCTCGCGGATGAAGTCGATCTTCTCGCTCAGGTCCGGTCCCGCCGCCACCAGTATGGCGGTCTCGTCGGAGAAGGCGTTGCGCAGGGCGTCCATGCCCGGACGTTTCAGGAATTCCGGGATGTTCTCGTAGGCGTGCAGCTGCTGGTCGTACATCATGCCCCGCGTGATGCTGCGGATGGGCACGGACTTGAGCAGGCGCTGGTTGCACACCTTGTAGATCACGTGGCGGTAGAAGAGTATCTCCACGTAGTCGATCACGCTGCGGATCCATTGCGGGCAGGCTTCGCGCAGGGACTCGCAGATGTGAAAGACCGGAAAGCCCATGGTGAAGAGCTTTTCCGGCAGCAGCTCCTGAAGCGGCGGGGAAAAAGCGTAGACGTCGCCGCTGAAAAAGATCAGCCCCTTGCCCACCAGCTCTTTCACGCCCCGGCTTTCGGCAAGCTGCGCGATGCGCTCTTCATCCGGGTCGAAGACCAAGACCACGTTGGTTCCGCCCTCGCAAAGGGTGTCGAACTCCTTGCTCGGTACCGCGCCGAGAACCACGTGCAGCCGTGTGAACGCCTGTGCACGCTCCACGGAGCATCCCTCGGGCAGAAAGTCGTACACCGCCTGCTCTGAGCCGGAAAACGGGCGCTGATACTGGGGACGCTCGAACGCCCACAGCGGCGTGTGGTCCGAAACAACGTGGCGCGGCGTATCCTCACGGGCGGGCTCGGCAGCGCACTCGTCCACCCTGCCGCCCCGGAACAGGGCCCCGAGTTCGGTCAGGGCCGCCAGTCTCGGATTCTCACTCATGGATATTGTTTTCCTCCTGCGGCACCAGCCCGTTTTCGCCCTCGGTGTGCCGGATGCCGCAGACCGGGCAGCACAGCTCGTCGTCAAGCCGTTCGGCGCAGCGGCAGACCCAGCCGGAGACCCGCGCCGGATTGCCGAGAACCAGCGCGTGGTCGGGAACGCTTCTGGTTACCACGGCCCCCGCGCCAACAAAGGCGTTCCGGCCGATGGTCACGCCGCAGACCACGGTGCAGTTCGCACCGAGCGTCGCACCGGTGCGCACCAAGGTCTCGCGCACCTGATCCATGCGCGGGGTGTGCGACCTCGGATTGTGCACGTTGGTAAAAACCATGGACGGCCCGCAGAAGACATCTTCCTCAAGCGTTACGCCCTTGTAGACGGAAACATTGTTCTGAATCTTGCAGCCGTCACCCACGCTCACGTCCGGGCCGATCACCACGTTCTGGCCAACCTTGCAGTTGCGCCCCAGCTCAGTGCCGGGAAGCAGGTGCGAAAAATGCCAGATCGAGGCCCCCTTGCCCACCTGAACGCCTGCATCCACCACGGCGGAGGGATGCACGAAGCAGTCGTCATCCGCGCAGGACCTGTCGAACACTTCCAGCGAGACCGGCTGGCGGGTGTCCATGGATCGCTGGCTGGCCTTGAGCACGCGCAGCACGCGCACCCCCTCGTCACCGTCGGTTCTGGGGACCGCACCGTCGCGGATGCATTCCAGAAAATGCAGGCATTCCTGCCTGAGCGGTTCCTCCGGCTCCACGGCGATGTTCTGTCCATCGGCCTTGTCCGGTACCGGGACCGCGCCTTCCCAGCGGATGGCGTGGGGATACAGCATCAGTTTGCTCTCCCACGGCTGCCCGTCGTCGAAGACCAACATGCCGCGGTCGCCCACCACGACCAGCTTCTGCTCCTTGAAGGGATGCAGCCACGACACGAAAAAATGCGCCTGCGCGCCGGACGGGAACCGCAGCATGGAGACCGTCACGTCGGCGATTTTGCTGTGCAGATAGCAACCACCCTGACACAACACTTCCTCCGGTTCCTCCTGCATGAGCGAGAGGACCATGGACACGTCGTGCGGGGCAAAGGACCACAGGCTGTTTTCCTGACGCCGGATCATGCCGAGGTTGAGGCGGTTGGAGTAGACGTAGTCGATGCGACCAAGCTCGCCCGAGCGGGCCATCGCAAGCGTCTTGAGAAATGCGGGATGATACTGGAGCAGGTGGCCCACCATGAGCACGAGTCCCTTGTCGCGCGCCAGCCGCGTCAGATCGCGGGCCTCGGCCACGTCGAGCGCCAGCGGCTTTTCCACGAACACGTGCTTGCCCGCGAGCAGCGCCTCGCGAGCTATGGCTGCGTGCGTCTCCGCCGGTGTGGCGATGACCACGGCATCCACCGAGGGCTTGCGAAGCACGTGGTTCAGGGCCACCGAGGTTTCCACGCCGGGATACTGTTCGGCAAATGTATTCAGGGCTTCCTCGTTGGCATCGCAGATGACGTCAAGGGCGCCGAGAGAGTGAAAATTGCGTACGAGGTTCTTGCCCCAGTGCCCGGCGCCGATGACCGCAACCGAAATGTCCATGTCGTTTTTCCGCCTTCCTCTCGCGAACCTTGGGGGGGTCCGCCGTGTCATAATTCCGTCGCCGCTGCCGTTGCGAGCAGTGATGCAAAAGGCTTACCGAATGTGGCGCAACGCTCCCCTGATAGACCATGCTCCCGGTTTTCGCAATTGGTCCGCACGCTTTCGGATATTGCCCGCTTGCACGCTTTGGCGTATTGAGGGCCCATGAAAATCGGCATGCTGCAACTCAATCCGGTGGTGGGGGATCTTGAAGGCAACTCGCGCATGATCGCGGAAGCCGTGCGCGACGCCGCGCAACAGGGCGCGGACTTCTGCATGACCTCGGAGCTGGCCCTGACGGGCTATCCCCCGCGCGACCTGCTGCTGTACAGCGGCTTCGTGAAACAGGCCGCCGAGGCTGCCGAGGAGCTGGCCCGGGAGCTGGCCGACGCCCCGCCGTTCCTGCTCGGCAACATCTGCGAGAACGCCCTCGGAGAAGGCAAGCCCGTCTTCAACTGCGCCCAGTGGTGCCGCAACGGCGAGGTGGAGCGCACCTTCCGCAAGACGCTCCTGCCGACCTACGACGTCTTTGACGAGGCGCGCTACTTCGAGCCGAACCCCGAGTTCACCCCCGAATCGTCCATCCTCGAATTTCAGGGCAGAACCTTTGCCGTGAGCATCTGCGAGGATGCCTGGAACGACAAGGACTTCTGGGATACCCGCAGCTACAGGCGCGACCCGCTTGAGGAAGCCGCCGCGCAGAAACCCTCGTGCATCCTGAACCTCTCCGCTTCGCCCCTGTCCCTGAGAAAGCAGCGGCTGCGCGAGCGCATGTTGAGCGCCGTGGCCAAGAAATTCGGCGTGCCGCTGATCTACACGAATCAGGTGGGGGGCAACGACGACCTCATCTTCGACGGCCGCTCCAGCCTCTTCGACGCCGACGGGACCCTCTGCGCCCGCGCGCCCGGTTTCGAGCGGAGCGTGTTCGTGGTGGATATCGACACGCCCGGACAGGACGCGGTGAGTGAGGACAGCTTCGACACCGAACCGGAGGCATGGCGCAGCCTCGTGCTCGGCACGCGCGACTACGTGCGGAAAAGCCGCTTTTCCAAGGTCCTGCTGGGGCTCTCCGGCGGCATCGACTCGGCCCTCACCGCGGCCATCGCCGTGGAAGCCCTTGGTGCGGAGAACGTGTTGGGCGTGCTCATGCCTTCGCCCTACTCCAGCAGGGGCAGCGTCGATGACTCGGTGAGTCTTGCGGAAAAGCTGGGCATCAAGACCCTGACCCTGCCCATCGAGCCGATCATGCAGGAATACTCCAAGACGCTTGCCGAGCCGTTCAAGGGCTACGGCATGGATACGACCGAGGAGAACATCCAGTCCCGCATCCGGGGCAACCTGCTCATGGCGCTCTCCAACAAGTACGGAGCGCTGCTGCTGACCACCGGCAACAAGAGCGAACTGGCCGTGGGCTACTGCACCATCTACGGCGACATGTCCGGCGGCTACGCCGTCATCTCGGACGTGAACAAGACGCTCGTTTTCGCCCTGTGCCGCTGGCACAACCGCAACGTGCGCGACGCCATCCCTGAGGAGATCATCTCCAAGCCGCCCAGCGCCGAGCTCCGCCCGGACCAGAAGGACGAGGACTCCCTGCCGCCCTACGAAGTGCTGGACGCCATACTGGAGCTGCATGTGGAAAAACACCTGACCGGGCCCGAGATCGTGGAACGCGGCTTTGCCGCGGATACGGTGGCGCAGGTGCTTCGGCTGGTGGCGGGCGCGGAATTCAAACGCTGGCAGGCCGCGCCGGGCATCAAGCTCACCCCGCGCTCCTTCGGCACGGGCTGGCGCATGCCGCTGGCCTGTCGCAGACCGCTGTAGTCTCTTGCGGTCCGTTGCGGACCGACGGCCTACTTTTTCACGAAATGGAAGAGATACCGCTGCCCTATGAACTTGTCCGGGCGGTGGGATTTGACGGTCTTGCGCATGGTGAAGCCCAGCGGTTTGAGCACGCTCACGATACGCTTGATCTGCGTCTCCCCGATCTCCATGACCAGCTCCTTCGAGACCTCGCCCATGGCGGTGACGAAGCCTTCAAGGTCTTTCACCCAGTGCAGCATGTTCATGGCCATCATGATGTCGCACTCCGGCAGCGGGTCCCTGTTCACATCGCAGATGCGAAACTCCGCCACCGAGTCACGAACGCCGGCAAGATACTCGGCCACGCTCACGGAACTGGGGTTGAGTTCCAGCCCGACTACTTCCGACGCGCCGCACTCCTCCACTTTGAACGAGAAATAGCCGTGCATGGACCCGAGGTCCACCACGCGCTTTCCGCTGAAATCCACGCCGAGCATGGACACGTTCTTCCATGACCTGTCCGAACG
The DNA here is from genome assembly GCF_059568665.1 of Pseudodesulfovibrio halophilus DSM 5663. Taxonomy (NCBI): domain Bacteria; kingdom Pseudomonadati; phylum Thermodesulfobacteriota; class Desulfovibrionia; order Desulfovibrionales; family Desulfovibrionaceae; genus Pseudodesulfovibrio; species Pseudodesulfovibrio halophilus. The sequence goes on from NZ_JCANTV010000009.1 coordinate 408,630, forward strand.
GGTCATGCCGCTGATGATGCGTTTCCCGTCCACCTCGATGGTCTGGTAGAACGGCGTATAGGTCTCGGAGTCGGCCACTTTCTTGATCACCTCGGCGTACTCGAGGGGCAGCGAGGGGTGGTGCGCTTCGGCGTTGGTCCGGGCCCACTCCATGATGGCCTCCGGGCTCTCCACCACTTCGAAGCCCTCCGGGTCCGGCATGGTGTTCAGGTCGAACTCGCGGGCGATGTTGTCGCCCTTGCGCTCTTCCGGGGAACGGTGCGCGTTGTCCTTGATGTACTTTTTCATGCGCTGAATTTCGCGCAGCTTGTAGTATTTGTAGTGGGTCTCCCGGTCGGGGGACAGGGAGAAGCCCTTGATGACGGCGTACTCCCCGTAATAGTTCATGGCGTTGTTCAAAAACGTGTGCAGGATGTACGGAAAACGGATGCGTTCGCCCTCGAACACGATGTTCTGATACCGGTTGCCCTTGAGAATGTCGCGGAAGATGTCGGCGTAGGCCTTCTGGTTTTCGGCGGTGTGCATGTTCACCTGCGCCAGTTCGATGCCGAGCTGCTCACAGACCTGCCCGTTGATGCCGTCGAGCCAGATGTGAAGGTATCCCAGCTCGTCCGCCAGTTGCTTGGCAACGGTGGTTTTCCCTGCGGCGCGAGGGCCGGTAAGGCAAATGATCTTGGGGCTGTGGGTGTATTCCGTCATGTGATCGTCCGAGGTTTTGGACACGGCCTCATCCGCCGCGTCCTATTGTCCGGGCTCGTGCCGCGGAAAAAATGACATCCCGCATGTCCACAAAGCAAAAGATGCGCCAAAGCTCGCCCCGCGGCGTTCGCCCGGCTCGGCTTTTCCGCAATGCATTCCGCCGGCCCCCTTGAATCTCGTGCGGATTCGGCTATGGTGTTCCAAAGTCCGCGAATCTCTGGCTCAGGAGCAGAACCATGCTGTACTTCCATCCCGTCTTTCAGGCCGTGGCCACCCTGCTGGCGCTCTATGCGCTGACACTTGGGTTCCGCCGGTTCCAGTTCAACCACCTGAAGAAGCGCGTCGCCTTCAATTGGAAGCGTCACGTGCTCGTGGGTCGCCTTGCGCTGGGCATGTGGATGCTCGGCATGGTGGGCGGGCTGATGATGGCCCGGATATTCTGGTCCACCACCCTGCTCACCGGTCTGCACTGGCAGGTGGCCTTCTGGATGCTGCCACTCATCCTGTTCGGGTTCGCCACGGGTGAGGTCATGAACCGCCTCAAGGAACCCCGGAAGGTGCTGCCGCTGCTCCACGGGCTCAACAATCTGGTCCTGATCTGCCTCGCCCTGTTCCAGTTCTACACAGGCTGGCACGTGCTGAAGGACTTCGTGCTCTGATTTTCGCCTTTCTTGACCTGAATCAAGGACTGCATCCCTTTTCTTGGGCATGGTGTAGGCGAACCTCACCTCCATAGATAGGGAACAGTCACCTCCTAAAACGACGGGAGCGCTCCGAGCATCGGGGCGCTCCCGTCATTTTCGGCGCGGGCCGAAAAAACGATGCCGACGCCCACGTCAGCGGATATACGTGGGAAGGTTGAGAAACACGTTGGTGGTGTATGTCACCATCCTGTCCATGATCCATGGGAACGACACAAGCAGCACCAGAAAGATGGCGATGATCTTGGGCACAATGGTCAGGGTCATCTCCTGAATCTGCGTGGCTGCCTGAAAGATACTGATGATGATGCCGACCGCCATCCCCACGCCGAGCATGGGCAGGGCGATGGTCAGGGTCAGCTCGATGGCCTCTCTTGCAAAGCCGATGACGAATTCCGGTGTCATGGACGCACCTCTCCCCCGGTTTGCCTATTTTCCGCGCGTCACTGGAAGGTGTTGACCAGCGAACCCACCACGAGGTTCCAGCCGTCCACCAGAATGAACAGCAGAATCTTGAACGGTAGCGAAACCATCACCGGCGGCAGCATCATCATGCCCATGGAAAGCAGCACGCTCGCCACCACCATGTCCAGAATCAGGAACGGGATGTAGATGAGAAAGCCGATGGTGAAGCCGGTCTTGAGCTCGCTGATGGTGTAGGCCGCAACCAGCAGGATGGTGGAGACCTCTTCCTTGTTCTGCGGCCGTTCCGCTCCCGTGATGGAATAGAAAATCGAAAGGTCCTTTTCCCGCGTGTGCTTGAACATGAACTGGCGCGGCGGTTGCTGCGCCCGTTCCAGCGCCTGATCGAAGGTGATTTCCTCCGCCAGATACGGTTGCAGGGCCTGATTGTTCATGTCCTTGCCCACCGGATACATGATCACGAAGGTCATGAAGATGGCAAGGCTCGCCAGCACCTGGTTGGGCGGCATCTGCTGCGTGCCCATGGCCTGACGCAGGAAGTGAAAGACGATGATGATGCGCGTGAACGAGGTCATGGTCAGCAGGATGGCCGGGGCCATGCTGAGCACGGTGAGCAGAAACAGTATCTCAAGCAGCGCGGAGACTTCGCTCGGTTCGGCCTGTCCGGCCGCGAGCTGCATGGAGAGCCTCGGAATGCTCGGTTCCTGCGCGAACGACACCAGCGGCAGCAGCACGCAGGCCGCCGACGCAAGCAGAAGGCCCCACCCGAGGAGGCTAGTCGTCTTCCGAGACACTTTCAGCAAGGGCTTCCTCGAAATCGCTCAGGTTCTTCCGGTCCAGATCGGCCAGCATGTTGATGTGCTGGGCCGTCGCTCCCACCAGAAAACGGCGCTTGCCGTAACGCACCACGCAGACCGTCTGATGGTTGCCGAGCATCACCCGCTCTTCCACCTTCAGGTCGCCGCGTCCCCCGGTGCCGATCCCGGCAGGGGCGAAACGCTTCACCAGCCAGTACGCCGCATAGATGAGCAGCAGCACGAAACACAGCCAGCCCAGCGTGCTGAACACGGAGATGCCCGTGTCGAACACCGGCCCCTGTGTCGCGGTGCCGTTGGCGACCGCCGACGTGGCGTTGGCTGCGGAGGCCATATCAGCCAAGCTGCTTGACCCGCTCGATGGGGCTGATGATGTCCGTCAGCCGGATACCGAACTTCTCGTTGATGACCACGGCCTCGCCGCGCGCCACCAGCTTGCCGTTGACGTAGATTTCAAGCGGCTCACCGGCCAGTTTGTTCAGCTCCACCACGGACCCCTGACCCAGCTGCAGCAGCTCGTTGATGAGCAGCTTGGTGCGACCGAGCTCGGCGGAGACGTCCAGCGGGATGTCGAGGATGAAGTCAAGATCGCGCTTGGAGCCGTCCCCGGCGCTGCTCTTGGCCTCGCCGGTCATGTCGGTGAACTGGTAGTCGTGCGCCTGCGTGGAGAGGTACTCCTGCTCCTTCTCGTTGCGCACTTCGTCGTGCTCCTCGCTGGCGAGCGCGCTGGCCCACTCGTCGGCAAGCGCCTGATCGCCGCTCGCCGCGGCTTCCGCTCCGTCGCCGGCGTCATCGTCGGTATCGAAGTCGTCGCTGAGCGCTGCGGCCCATTCTTCGGCCAGCTTGTCTTGTTCGTCAGCCATTTCCACACCTTCCTTGATGTTGTACAGGTTCGCGCGTCCGGTTTTCGACACGCCGAAGGTGGTTAAGCAAAATCCGTGCTACTGGATCACCATCTCGGTAATGTAGACCCTGAGGACGCTGCCGTTCCCAAGCACCTGATTGAGCCTGTCGGCTATCTGGTTCTTGAGTTCTATCTTGTCCTGAAGGGTCGAAAGCTCTTCGTACCTCTTGCTGGAGAGAAGCAGCAGCATGCTGTCCTTGATCTTGGCCTGATTGGTCTCGAGCTCCTCGAGGACCTTCTCGTCGCGCACCTCCACCTCCACACCGAGCTTGAGATAGCGACGGCCCAGCGGGTCGGCGAGGTTTACGAGAAAGACGGGGAGCGGCTTGAGGATGCCCTCCTGCGGCACCTCTCCTGCGGACTGCTCGGAGGCGGTCTCTTCGGCGGCAGGTTCCTCGGGAGCCATGAACTTCATATAGGCAAAGTAGCCGCCAGCGCCGAGAGCCAACAGCAGCACGGCGATGATGATCCACTTGAGCTTTCCGCCTTTCTTCTTCTCTTCTTGCGGGAGTTCTTCTTCAGCCACGGTTCACCTGTCCTTATTATCGTTGGTCATGCCTTTTCTAGCCCGAAAACGCGCCGATTACCAGAGGGGAGAGCGTCTGTGCAAAGTCCGGGCCCGGCTAGGGGTATCCGCCGATGGGCCGCTGGGTCTTGAGCAGAATCTCCACGCGCCGGTTTCGGCTTCTGGCCTCGGGCGAATCGCCCGCGACCGCAGGGCGGGAGTCGCCGTAGGCCGAGAGCAGGAGCCGGTCGGCGGAGAGTCCGGCCTCCCGCAGGAAGGCCAGCACCGCGATGGCGCGCTCCTTGGAGACCTGCCACGGGTCTGGCGCGTCGTCCACGGCGTCCGCATACCCGGCCACGTCCACCGGGGCGCTCGTGGCGGTCATGATGGGCACCAGCGCGTCCAGCAGCGAACGCCCCGCGTCGGAAAGCCTCGTCCCGCCCGGCTCGAACAGCAGCCGGTCCGTAAAGACGAGCCCCACGCCGTCCCACTTGCTCAACACGGTGAGGTTTTTCTCAAGCTCCTGTCGGTTGATCTCCGGCGGCAGCACCTCGTCCGGGAACAGCAGGTCCTTGAGCCGGTTCTGCTTCTCCAGCACTTCCCACGGCTTCTCCATGAGCTCCGCGACCAGCCGCTCCTTCGCGCTCACCCGCCCGGAACCTCGGGCGCTGAGCAGACCGAGGTCCGCCTGCGTCACGGTCACGGTGGTCAACAGGGTGTTGTCCATGCTGGACATGGTCAGCAAGAGCACGAAAAAGGTCAGCAGCAGCGTCACCAGATCGGAAAACGTCACCAGCCACAACGCCATGGGCTCGCAGGCTTTCTTTTTCTTTCTGGCCATGGCTACCGCTCCTCCAGCTCTTCATCGACGTCGAAAATGAAGCCGTCGATCTCCACGGTGCCGTCGTCGACCTCCTGCTCGGGCGGCAGGTCGGCGTCCAGCTCCCGCGCGGAGTTGTCGCTGCGCTTGTCGAGAACGATGTCCACCCTGCGGTTGGCCTGACGGCCTTCGGGCGTGGCGTTGCCGTAGCGGGGCTTGTAGCGGCCGTAGCCTTCCACGCGCATCATGTCCGCGGGCACGTCCTCGTCGAGAAAGAATCGGTAGACCGCCAGCGCGCGGTTCAGGCTCAGTCGCCACGAAGGATCGGGGATCTCCTGCTCGAGCGAGGGAGTATAATTGAAACCCTCCTCGTCGCGCATCTCCGAGGTGTGCCCGGCGATGAGCACGGGCCAGCGCAGATTGCGCAGCACCGGGGTCGCCACGGTGAGAATCTCCATGCCGCGCCGCGAGAGCCGGACCTCGCCGGGCGCGAAGAGTACGTCGGCGTTGATGGAGAGCACCTGCACGAACTTGCTGGACTGGAAGCTCAGGTCGTTCCGCACGTCCTCCCAGAGCAAGGGCTTGAGCGGTTCAAGGTCGCCGGAGTCGATGGGTCCCGGCTCGACGGTGCGCTTGGTGTCCTCTTTGGAATAGAGTTCGTAGCTCTGTTCGTGAAAGCCGAAGGTGCCGACGATGGAGCCGAGCACAACGAGCTTGCGGCGTTCGTCGATGCGGGCCATGGAGACGAGCAGCACGAAGAAGGTCAGCATGAGCGTCATCACGTCGGTGAACGTGATGAGCCAGGGCGGCATGGTTTCGCATTCCTGCTTCTTCTCTTTCTTTGCCATGGGGCTTCGTCGTCCCTTGTGCGCCCGGCGGACCGTGGGCTAATCCGAGGCCGCCCTGTCCTTGGGCGGCAGGAAGCTGTTGAGCTTCTCCTCGATGATGCGCGGGTTCTCGCCCTTGGAGATGGCGAGGATTCCTTCCAGAATCATTTCGCGGATCAGGATCTCCTCCTTGCTCCTGGCCTTGAGCTTGCCCGCCATGGGGTTGAACACGAGGTTGGCGAGAATCGCGCCGTACAGCGTGGTCAGAAGGGCCACGGCCATGGCCGGACCAATGGTGGAGGGGTCGCTCATGGTCTGCAGCATCTGCACCAGACCGATGACGGTACCGATCATGCCCATGGCCGGAGCCATGGTGCCCATGATGGCCACGACACCCGCGCCCAGCTCGTGACGCTCCTCAAGGTAGGATATCTCGGTTTCCAGAATTTCCTGAATGACCTGAGGCTCCAGTCCGTCAACGGTCAGCTGCAACCCCTTCTTCATGTATTCGTCGTCGATCTCCTTGATCAGCGGCTCGAGGGACAGGATGCCTTCGCGGCGGGCGCGGTTGGCGTAGTCCTTGAAACGCTCGATGATGGAGGCCGGGGTGTCGATGCTGGAAAAGAAGGTGTTCTTGATGACCCCGATGACCCCGATGACGTAGCTCAACGGGTAGTTGACCAAGGTGGCCCCGATGGTCCCGCCCAGCACGATGAGGGCCGACGGTACGCTGATGAAGGTGATCAGGCTGCCGCCGGTCAGGATGGCCGCGACCACCAGACCGAATGAGAGCACCAGACCTATGACAGTTGCCAGATCCATCCCGAATCCCCGGTTTAGGTGTTGCTATTTCGGAGGCCGGGCCCCGAATATCCTTGTCCCGACGCGCACGAGGGTCGCCCCCTCCTCCACCGCCGGGACGAAATCCCCGGTCATGCCCATGGACAGGTGCGGCAGAGAGAGCCCCAGCCGCTGCCCGATGCCGTCGCGAAGTTCCCGCAGCCGCGCGAAGAACGGTCTCGCCCGTTCCGGCTCGTCGAAAAACGGCGGCATGGTCATGAGGCCGCGCACCCGCAGGCCGTCCAGCTCGGACGCCTCGGCCACGAGCCGCTCCAGTTCGTCCGCTTCCGCGCCGCTCTTCTGTTCCTCGCCCGCGAGGCTGGCCTGTATGAGCACGTCCTGCACGGTGCCGCGCTCAGCGGCCTTGCTCGCCAGCTTTTTCGCCAGCTTCAGCGAATCCACGCTGTGCACCAGCTCGAAATTCCCGGCCACGAACTTGGCCTTGTTGGACTGCAGCCCGCCGATGAAATGCCAGCGCACGTCGAGCCCCTGCAGCGTCTCCTGCTTGCCGGCCGCCTCCTGCACGTAGTTCTCGCCGAAGTCCAGCTGCCCGGCATCCGCCAGCGCCGCAATGTCCGAAGCGGGATGCAGCTTGGACACCGCCACGAGGGCCACGTCGGACGGGGCTCTGCCCGCCTTTTTCGCGGCCTCGTCCAGTTCCTGCCGCACCGCCTGAACCCTTTCGCTCAGTTCCGATTTTCTCGCCTGCGTGTATTCCTGCATGAGACGCCTTATATTTCCGGGCTTTGGGCCTTCATCATCCTTATCGGCCCATTGTTCATTCAGTTTAGCGAACCTTACGCGAAAATCCGCTTCATAGCCACTTCCGCAGCGAACTACGTCACCCCCCACGCAAACGCAACCCCCCGCAATTCCGACAATTCAAAAAAGTCTAGACATCTCGGCGCCCTGCGTTTTTTCTGCAAAAATTTTTCCCGCCAGCGCCGCGGGAGAGGCCGAGATCCCGAAGAACCTTTCCCAAAAACGGCATTTCCAATACGGAAAAATCACTCCTTTTCTGGCACAGGGTTCCGGTATGTGCTAGCCCTCTTTTCATGAACGTGACGCAGATCGAACGCCGCATAATAGAAGCGGAAATGCTGGAACGGGTCTACGCGGAACTTCGCCGCGCCTTGGGTGACGAAGCCGCGCTGAAGGCGGTTGGGAACATTGCCGAACGCGCCGGTCGCGAGGGGGGCGAGGCCTTCGCCGCGTCCGCCCCGGACGGGCCGAGCCTCGCCCACTTCAAAACCGTGGTGGACATCTGGCGCGCCGGAGGTGCGCTGGACATCGAGGTGGACACGGACGAACCCGACGAGTTCGCTTTCCGCGTCACCCGGTGCGGGTACGTCGACGCCTACCGCCGCCTCGGCCTGCCCGAAGCGCTCTGCCGCACCATCTCCTGCAACCGCGACGGCCCCTTTGCCGAAGCCTACGATCCGCGCCTGACCCTTGAACGCCCCTGCACCATCGCCACCGGAGCCGAAGCATGTCGCTTCCGCTTCCTGTGGGACGAATAACGAGGTTCCCCATGAACGCCGACAACCTGAAAACCGCCGTCATCGCCGTGCTGTGCATCCTCGTGGCTGCGCAGGCCGCGTGGATAGTGCACCTGAGCCCCATACCCGAGATTCCGCCCACCCCGTCGGTCAAGGAGGCCCGCACTGCCCCGGACCGCTCCGGCGTGGAGGTGGAGTTGACCGCTCCGGCGGACACGGACGCCGTCCCCGCCGACAAGGCGGCCTCCATCAAGCCGCAGACCGAAGGGGAATGGGAATGGAGCAACCCGTACCTGCTGCGCTTCCGGGCCGACAGCCCGCTTGAGCAGGACGCGGAATACACGCTGAAGATGGCTTCGGCCCTGAACCTCGACGGCGAAACCGAGTTCACGCTTCGCACCGGCACCTTCCGGGTGGAGGAAATCCGGATGCGCGAGCAGGCCGGTCCGCGCCCCGGCACCGCGATCATCTCGGCCTTCGTCCGCTTTACCGGGCCAGTATCTCCCGAGGAACTGCTGGAAAACGCGACCCTCACCGAGGCAGGCGGCGAAGCCCTGCCCCTGCAGGTGACCACCTCGTGGAGTTCACGCCGCATGGAGCTTCGCTCCGACCCGGTGGAGAAAACCCCGGCCGGGGCCACTTACAGCCTGACTCTCAAAAGCGGCCTGAAGCGCTCCGGGTCCGAGCTGGCGCTGGATCGCGACTCGCAGGCCGAGATCGAACTGAAGCTGAACCCGGTACTGACGTTCCGCGGCGCCGATCTGTACGCCTCGGACGGGGAGACCGGCATCCGGCTCACCTTCTCCACGCCCATGGACGCCCGCAGAGTGGCAGGTCACCTCTCGGTATCCCCGGAGGCGGACTTCGACCTGCGCGCGGACGGCGACAGGCTGATGCTTCAGGGCGGCTTCACCCCCGGCGAGCGGTACGACGTCAGCCTGAAAAAGGGCCTGACGGCTGCGGACGGGGCCGAGCTGGCCGAAGACGCGGCCACCTCCGTGACCGTGCCGGACCTGCCGCCCTCCGTCGATTTCGTGGGACAGGGGCTGTTCCTGCCCGACAGCCGCCGCGCCGGACTGGCGCTGGATGCCGTCAACACGGACGAAATCACGGTGCGCGTGGACCGAGTCTACCCCAACAACCTCTTTTCCATGCTGCGCGAATACGGTTGGCGCATCTTCGATAACGACTGGAACCACTCCGGCGTTCCCTACAGCCTTGGCGGCAAGGTCATGGAACGCTCCGTGCCGGTGGACGCCGAACGCAACGAGAGCGTGCGGCTGCCCCTGCAGTTTGGCGACACGTTCGATGAAGGTGAGCGCGGCCTGTTCAAGGTCAGCGCGTCCGTCAAGGGGCAGAACGGAGCCAAGCGCTGGATGATCGTGTCGGACATCGGCCTGATGGCCAAGCGCGGCATGGACCGCTTTCTTGTCTGGGCCGTGTCCAACACCACGCTCGAACCGCTCTCCGGGGTCCGGCTGACGCTGGTGAGCGACAAGAATCAGCAACTGGCTCGCACCAGAACGGACCGGGCCGGGACCGCCTCCCTGCCGCTTCCGGCCGATGGCGACGAAGGACGCCCCTACCTGATTCTGGCCGAACGCACCGGCGGCGACTTCACATTCCTGCTGCCGTCGCGCTTCGAGGTGGACACCACCGGTCTGGACGTCTCCGGTTCGCAGAGCGTGCCTTCCGGCCTGCGCGCGTACCTGTACGGCGAGCGCGACCTGTACCGACCCGGCGAGACCCTCAAGGGCATGGCCGTGGTGCGGCAGGACGACCTGACCGTCCTGCCCCGGATGCCGCTGGTGCTCGTGCAGCACGACCCGCGCGGCCGTGAAATACGCAAGCTGCGCCTGACCACGGACCGCAACGGGGCGGCCGCCTTCGAGGTCCCCGTGCCAGACTATGCGCTCACCGGCCGCCACAGCCTCACCCTCAGGGCCGGGGACCGCGGCATCGGCACTTTTGACTTCAAGGTGGAGGAATTCGTACCGGATCGCATCAAGGTCGAAGTAAAGACCGCCCACGACACCTTCAGGCCCGGACAGACCATCAAGGCCGAGGTGCGCTCCAGTTATCTCTTCGGTCCACCCGCATCCAAGCTGCCCGTCACCACCCGCGTCCGGCTGGAAGCCGCGCCCTTCACCGCTCAAGACTATCCAGACTACGTGTTCGGCAACCCGGACCAGCCCTTCGAGCCGCAGGAGATATTCCACAGAGACGCGACGCTCGGCGAAGACGGGCAGGCGCGGTTCGACATCCCCGTGCCCGACGGCCTGACGCCTCCCTCCGCATTGAGCGCTACCATCTTCGGCCGCGTCAGCGAGTCCGGTGGACGCGGCGTCACGGCCCGGAAAAGGGTGACGATTCACCCTTGCAAGACCTATATCGGAATTAAAAAACTCAGCAAAAACGGATATGAATACGGACAACCGACAACTTTCGATTTTGTGACGACGGATCCATCCGGCAAACCGACTGAGCACGACGAGTTGCGCGCCGCCTTCTACCGGGACCGCTGGCGCACGGTGGTCCGCAAGTCACCTTCCGGCGGCTATCGCTATGAATCGGTCAACGACCCGGAACTGGTTTCCGAGACCGTCATTCAGGCAGGCAAGGCCGAGGGCAGCGTGGACTTCACCCCGCCGTCCTATGGCAGTTATCGCGCAGTCATTTCGTCGCCCGGACCCGGGGCCTCGGCTCAAGTGGAATTTTTCTGCGGGGGCTGGGGATACTCGCCGTGGGCGCTGGAAAATCCCGCGCGCATCGAACTGGTCACGGACCGGGAGCAGTACGATCCGGGCGACACCGCCACTGTGCAGGTGCGAGCCCCGTTCCCGGGCCGCCTGCTGGTGACCGTGGAAGGCGACAAAGTCCACCACTCGCAGACCGTAGAGCTTGACGGCAACACCGGCGAGGTCACCCTGCCGGTCAAGGCTGAGTACGCGCCCAACGCCTACGTCACCGCCATGCTGATCCGCAGGGCCGGGGACGTGCCGGAGGGCTCGGTGGGCCGTGCCTTCGGCGTCACGCCGCTGCTCGTGGACAACCTCTCCAACAGGATGGACCTCAGCGTGGACGCGCCCGCCGAGGTACGCCCCGAATCCGAGCTGACCATGACGGTCAAGGCCAGCCCCGGCGCCGTGGTCACGCTGGCGGCGGTTGACGAGGGCATCATGCAACTCTCCGGCAGTGACGATCCCGACCCGTTCGACTTCTTCTACGCCAGACGCGCGCTGGGCGTGCGCAGCTACGACACCTTCGCCCTGCTGTACCCGGATCTGGCCCGGATCATGGGCCGGGCCGACGCGGGCGGCGGCATGGCCATGATGGCCGAGAGCCGCTTCATGCGCACCGAGGGCATCCGCCGGGTCAAGCCCGTCTCCTTCTGGTCCGGCCCGTTGACCGCCGATGCGGACGGCTTGGTCCGCTACACTGCGAAACTCCCGGACTTTCAGGGCGCGCTTCGCATCATGGCGGTGAGCCTCGACGGCAAGCGCTTCGGCGCGGCACGACACATGACCCGCGTTCGCGCCCCCATCGCGCTCACCCCGACCCTGCCGCGCTTCATGGCCACCGGTGATACCGTGCAGATGCCGGTGACGGTCCGCAACGATCTCGGCTCCGAAGCGGGCATCACTGTCCGGGTGAAGGCCGAGGGCGCGCTCTCCAGCGAGGCGAAGGGGATGACTCTGCAACTGGCAAACGAGGCCGAGGATACGATCCATCTGCCGCTGGCCGCCGCATCCGGCGCGGGCGGCAAGGGGACCGTCACGGTCACCGCTGAGGGCGGCGGCGAATCGCGCACCGTCACCGTGGAGCTGCCGGTCCGCCCGGCGCTCCCCTACAAGCGCGAAGCGGCCTTCGGCAGCCTCAAGGGTTCCGACGAACTGGTCCCGGCGGCCCAAGGTTTCGTTACCGGCACCGTGACCCGCGAGGTCAGCGTGGGCTCCATGCCCCTGACCCGATTTGCGGGCAAACTGAAAACCTTGCTGCGCTATCCCTACGGATGCGCCGAGCAGACCACTTCCCGTGCGTTCCCGCTGATCCGCTTCGGCGACCTTGCCCGCGCCTTGGCTCCCGACGCCGTGGACGAGAAGGGCCCGGCATTCATGGTCCAGTCCGCCATCATGCGGCTGCTCTCCATGCAGACCGGGGACGGCGGTTTCGCCTTCTGGCCCGGCGGCACGCGCTCCCATCCGTGGGTGAGCGCGTATGTCACGCACTTCCTGCTGGAGGCGAAGCAGGCAGGATTCACCTCTCCCGGCATGCTTCAGCGCAGTCTCGGCCACATGCGCACCCTCGCGACACAACGCGGCTCCGATCTCGGCTCGACCGCCTACGCCCTGTTCGCCCTCGCCAAGGCCGGCACCCCGGACCGCGGCTCCATGGACGAGCTGCGAGACAACCGCAAGGACCGGCTCTCGGCCGCCGACCGCACCCTGCTGGCCAGTGCCTACGCCCTGTCCGGCGACATGGACTCCTTCAATGTCCTTCTGTCTGAACTGCCCGAAATGAAGGCTGGCCGGGCTTCCGGCGGGGGCATGCGCTCCGAGTTGCGCGACAGCGCCCTGATGCTTTTGACCCTTGCTGATGCTGCACCGGACGACCGGCTCGTGCCGCAACTGACCGAAAAGGTCTCGCGCTTGATGGCGTCGAGTTCATGGGGAACCACGCAGGAAAACGCGCTGGCCTTCGCGGCCGTGGGCAAGGCGCTGAACCTCGGCGACGGCGACCCGCTTTCCGGAACCCTCGCTCAGGGCGGCGCGGACCATCCCTTCAAGGATGCGCAGAGCTTCGCCCGGACCTTCAACGGCAGCGACGCCATGCAGTTGAGGCTGGAAAATGCCGAAGCCACCGCGTTCTGGTCCGTGACCACGCGCGGCATCCCGCAGGAGGCGCAAGCCGCGAGCAGCGGCCTGAACGTGCGACGCACCTTCCTCGACAGGCAGGGCCGCCCGGTGGATGTCGCCACGGTGCAGCAGGGAGCGCTGCTGATCATGAAGACCGAGGTCCGCGCCGACTCAGCCGTGGAAAACGTGGTGGTGCAGGCGCTGCTTCCCGCCGGAATGGAAGTGGAGAACCCGAGGCTCGAATCCTCGGAGACCGCGGCCTTTTCAGGGGAGGGCGAACGCCCGCTTGGGGGGCATCAGGACCTGCGCGACGACCGCGTCCTGTTCTTCACGGACCTGAGAGGCGGCCTCTGGCACGCAGGATACACGCAGCTTCGGGCCATCACTCCGGGCAGCTTCGCCCTGCCCCCGATACAGGCGGAGGCCATGTATGATCCGTCGATCTTCGCCCTCGGTCCCGAGGTCAACAAAGGTGTGGTGGGGCGGACCGACGTGACCGTCAAGGAGTAGGCCGTGAAGCCAGTCCACCGCTGCTCCGGACCCAGCCGGACCGGATGCAGGGGGCTGCGCATTGTCGCGCTGCTGCTCCTGCTTTCCGGAGCCTTTCTGGTGCTTGACGCCATGTTTCCGTTCCCGCAGGAACGGCTCTCGCCCCCTTCCGGGGTGCGGGTGCTGGACCGCGACGGCGTCGAACTGCGCCGCTTCACGGCTTCGGACGGCATGTGGCGATTCCCGACAGGGCTTGCGAAGATCTCTCCGCGGCTTGTAACCGCGCTCATCGAGTCCGAGGACCGCTGGTTCCGCCTGCACCCGGGAGTGAACCCGCTGGCCGTGGTCCGCGCGGCGTGGAGCAACCTCATACAGGGCCGCGTGGTATCGGGCGCGTCAACCATCCCCATGCAGATCGCGCGGATGGCGGAACCCCGGCCCAGAACGCTCGGCGCAAAAATCATCGAAGCGTTCCGCGCCCTGCAACTTGAACGGCACTACACCAAGGACGAACTGCTTGGCATCTACCTGAACATGGCCCCCTTCGGCGGCAACATCTACGGGGTGGACGCGGCCTCGCGCATCTACTTCGGCAAACCGCCGGACCGGCTCTCGCTTGGAGAATGCGCCCTGCTGGCCGTGCTTCCCCGCTCACCCAGCCGCTATGACCCGGCGCGGCACCCGAAGACGGCCCGGCGCGTGCGCGACCGCGTGCTCGACACCCTGGCCGGAAGCGGCGTCATCGGGGTCACCGAGGCGGCGCGCGCCAAGCGACAGCCCATGGTGGCTTCGCGACGCAGCTCCCGGATGCTCGCCCCTCACTTCACCCTGCTCGCAAGACACCGTCTGGGAGCCGCCACCGTCCTTGAAACCAGCCTCGATCGCGACAGCCAGCGCGTGGTGCAGCGGCTCACGGCCCGCCACGTCGCACGCATTCAGCATCAGGGATTGCACAACGCCGCCGTGGTGGTGCTGGACCGGCGCACGCGCGAGGTGTTGGCAATGGCGGGGTCCGCGGATTTCTTCGACGATCGCACGCAGGGGCAGGTCAACAACGCCCTCGCCGCACGCTCCCCCGGCTCCACGCTCAAGCCGTTTCTTTACGCGCTGGCTTTCGACAAGGGCACGGCCCTGCCCGGGTCGCGACTGCTGGACGTGCCCACCGACTATTCCGGATATCGCCCCGACAATTATTCCGGCACGTTCTCCGGGCAGGTGGACGCCTCGCACGCGCTGTCGCGCTCCCTCAACGTCCCGGCGGTGCGGCTGCTGGCCCGGACCGGACTGGATGACTTTCACCGTCTGCTGACCAAGGGAGGGTTGGAGAGCATCGACCGACCCGCAGCGTCCTACGGGCTGCCGTTGGCGCTTGGGGCCTGCGAAGTGCGGCTCATGGATCTTACCAACCTGTACGCCACGCTGGCGCAGGGAGGCGCACACCGACCATGGCGCATCGCTCCGGGAGACCCCGGTCCCGGCACCGCGCTCTTCAGCCCTGAAGCCACGCATATGGTTTCGGAAATACTCACGAACGTGGCCCGGCCGGATATGCCTGAGTCATGGCGGCTCACGCGGGACCGGCCGGCGGCGGCATGGAAGACCGGAACGTCCTTCGGGCACCGCGACGCATGGGCCGTGGGCTTCGGCCCCACGCTGGCAGTCGGGGTCTGGGTGGGCAATCCGGACGGGTCGCCGGTCAAGGGCATCTCCGGCAGCCGACACGCCGGCCCGCTGCTGTTCGACGTTCTGCGCGCGCTGGAGCCCGCTTCACGGGACCTGCACCTCCCGAAGGCCCCCGAACTCCGGACGATCAGACTCTGCGCCGCCAGCCGCCTGCCCGCCGGTCCGGACTGCCCCGAGGTCGTGGAAACCGTTGCCGGGCCTCGCATGAGCCTGCCCCGGTGCACGGACCACAGGCGGGTGCTCGTGGACGCGCAGACCGGCCTGCGGCTTCAGGGGGACTGCCTGCTCAGGCGCCCGGCCACGTCCGAGGTGGTGCGAACCGTGCCGCCGGAGCTGGCGGCGTGGCTCGCGGCTCAGCACAGGCCGGTCCCGGCCCCCCCGGAACCGAGCCCCCTCTGCACGGGAGTCCCGGACGGTGGGCCGTCCATCACCTCACCCTCAGGGGACACCCCTTATCTGCTGCGAGACGACGCCCCTTCCGAATATCAGCAGATCGTGCTTGAAGCCGCCACCGGCGAACCGGACCGTCCGTTGTGGTGGTACGTGGACAACCGCTTTGCAGGGAAAAGCACCGGGGACGACAAACTGTTCCATCACGCCCGGCCGGGCATCCATCGCGTCTCCGTCACGGACGAGCAGGGCCGCACGGACAGCCTGACCTTCACGGTTCGCTGAACGTTTCGTATTACAAAATGCTTTCAAAAAACAATCGGTGCAACGCACAGCACGTCGCACCGATTGTCGGCATGTCTTTATTTCGGGACCTTAGGAAAAGGTCACCGCAGCGCGAGGGCTATTCCTCGGCCGGAGCGCCGCCATTTTCCGGGGCTTCGGGCTCGGCCGGTTCAGGCGCTTCGATCTTGGGGCGCTCCATGGGCTGCATGTAGCGGGCGAAAACGAGGAAACCGGTGTGGGCCACCATGCGGTCGTCCGGGCGCAGGCGCTCGGCAACGGGCTTCCACTGCCGCACGAGGATTTCCAGCACTTCGAGGCTCTTGAACGGGCCGCGCTCCAGACCGTGCAGCAGCTCGCTCACCTGATTGGTGGTGGGCAGCAGGAAGCCGCACATGGCGCCGGGGATGACGGCGTCCGGGATGCTGTCGAGATATTCCCACGGGGTGCGCACATCCAGAAACAGCGCGTCCGCGCCGCTGTGGCGGAACCCTTCGGTGATGTCCTGATTGATCTGCTCCACGCGATGACTCAGGCCCACGCGCTCAAGGTTCTTCCGGGCGAGGTTGTAGAACTCCTCGCGTCGCTCGTAGGTGATGACGCGACCGGTATCGCCCACGGTCCACGCAAGGGCGGTGGTCAGACCGCCCGACCCGGTACCGGACTCGATGACGGTGGAGCCGGGGCCTATGCCCAGCTTGAGCATCAGGTAGCCGATCTCTTTGGGGTACATGATCTGGGTCTGCCGCTTCACGCTCTTGATGAGATCGTAGAGCGTGGGCTTGAGCACCAGATAGGGTCTGCCGAGGTGGGAGTGGACATACTTGCCGAAACCGGCCTCGGCCACGTCCGACATGAGGATCTTCCCCTCGTTGGTGTGCAGTTCCCCTTCGGGGTCGAATTTCTGCATGTACCGCTTGTTCTTGCGGCTGATGAGCAGCACGAGCTGTCCGGTTTCGATCATTGAAGGCCTCCGGGCGTTTTGAATGCCCTTGCCCTATGGTCAAAGTCGCCGCAAGTCAAGCTCTCCCTTGACAATCTCAACACATGGTTTAGATAAGCTATTGAGAAAACTTGCTGCCCGTTTTCGTTCACGGGCGGCCATGCAAGGAGTCGCATGGGCTACAAATACGTATTCGGTCCGGTAATGAGCGGTCGCCTCGGCCGTTCGCTGGGGCTGGACCTGCTTGGCGGGCGCATCTGCAGCATGGACTGCGTGTACTGCGAAGTGGGCGCCACCCGGCAGCTGACCATTGCCCGCGCTCCCTACATTCCCGCCGAGGACATCCTCGACGAGCTTGAACAGTGGAAGGACGAAGGGCATGAACCGCCGGAGATGATCACTCTGGGCGGCCTCGGGGAACCCACCCTCAACACCGAACTCCCGTACGTCATCGAAGAGTCCAGAAAACTCTTTCCCGGCGTGCCGGTGGCGGTGCTCACCAACTCCACCCTCCTGCCCGACCCGACCGTGCGCGCCGAGCTGGCGCAGGCGGACGTCATCCTTCCATCACTCGATTCGCTCGTTCAGGACGAGTTCCGAAGCGTGAACCGCCCGGTCCCCGGCGTGGAAGCCGAGACCGTGGCTCAGGGCCTCGAACAGTTCCGAAAGGACTTCAGGGGCAAGATATTTCTGGAAATTCTGCTGGTCCGGGGTGTGAACGATTCCGACAGGAACCTGGACCTGCTGGCTGATTTCTGCCGACGCAACGTTTTCGAGCGGGTGGACGTGGTGACCCTGAGTCGCCCCGGCACCGAGCGGTCCGCGCTGGCTGCCGACCCCGAAACCGTTGCCCGTTGGCGCGAGGCGCTGGAGGCCGGGGAAGTCCCGGTCACCGAGCGGGAGGTTGTGCGACAGGACGCTCTGGACGACGAGCAGATCATTGAGATGATCCGCGCGTCGCTGGACCGCAGGCCGCAGACCGCCGCGCAGCTCTCGGAGGCGCTCGGCGTGGGGGAGAACCGCATGGAGAACCTGTGCATCGAACTTGAGCGGCGGGGAGAACTCGTCGCC
The DNA here is from genome assembly GCF_059568665.1 of Pseudodesulfovibrio halophilus DSM 5663. Classification (NCBI taxonomy): domain Bacteria; kingdom Pseudomonadati; phylum Thermodesulfobacteriota; class Desulfovibrionia; order Desulfovibrionales; family Desulfovibrionaceae; genus Pseudodesulfovibrio; species Pseudodesulfovibrio halophilus. Next base: position 426,377 of record NZ_JCANTV010000009.1, read on the forward strand.
CGCAGGGAACCCGGCGGCACCTTCTACCACGGCGCGGGCCGCGAGATGCGCGAGTAGACGCCTCGTTTGGTTTGCAACGATATTTCATTGAGAGGAAGACATGACCGCAAAAAAGAAGCGGCAGAAAATGTTCATCTCGGTTCTGCCGGGCGAACAGGTCGAGGTGGTCGTGGCCGAGGAAGGCCGCGTGCAGGAATACTATGTGGAGATGGCGCATCAGGAAAAGACGCGCGGCAACATCTACAAGGGCTACATCCACAACATCGACAACGGGCTGCAGGCCGCGTTCATCAACTACGGGGCCGAACGAAACGGCTTCCTGCAGATCGACGAAGTCCATCCCGAATACTACACCGGCAGCTACAAGCTGCGCAAAGGCTCCAAGTACCCGCTCATGCAGCAGGTCCTCAAGGCGGGTCAGGAAATGCTCGTGCAGGTGGTCAAGGAACCCACCGGCAAGAAGGGCGCGTTCCTGACCACCAATCTTTCCCTGCCCGGACGCAGCTTCGTTTACACTGTGGGGCGCGACCAGATGGGCGTTTCGCGCAAGATCGAGGACGAGAAGGAGCGCACCCGCCTCAAGAGCATTCTCGAAACCATGACCCCCGAGGAAGGCGTGGGCCTCATCGCCCGCACCGCCGCCGTGGGGCAGTCCAAGGCCGCGCTGGAGCGGGACTACAAATATCTCAACCGGCTCTGGAAGGACGTCCGCAAGAAGGCGCAGGAAGTCAAGGCGCCCTCCATCGTCTACAAGGAACTCAACCTCGCGGCCCGCGCCGTTCGCGACTACCTGACCTCCGACGTGGTCGAGATTTGGGTGGACGACGCCGACACCTTCGAGGAGGTCAAGCAGTTCGCGGCCCTGACCTTCCCCAGAAAGCCCAACCTCGTGAAGCTCCACTCCGACCCTGAACTTTCCCTGTGGGAACGCTTCAACATCACCAAGCAGATTCATGAAGTCTATTCCCGCGAAGTAACCCTCCCATCCGGAGGCCGGCTGGTCATCGACGCCACCGAGGCCCTCACCGCCGTGGACATCAACTCCGGCAAGATCGGCGGGGAGCGCAACTTCCACAAGATGGCCCTCAAGACCAACATGGAAGCGGCCGAGGAGATCGCGAGGCAACTCAGACTTCGCGACATCGGAGGCCAGATCGTCATCGATTTCATTGAGATGAAGGATCCGAAGCATTGTCGGGAAGTCGAGAAGACCATGCGCTCGGCCATGAAGGTGGACCGCGCCCGCACGGACGTCGGCCGCATCTCAAGCTTCGGGTTGATGGAGGTGGTCCGCCAGCGCCTCGGCTCCTCGGCCATCTCCCTGAGCACCGAACCCTGCCCCTGCTGCGGCGGAACCGGCATCCGGCGCAACATGGAGTGGCAGGCGCTGTCCGCGCTCAAGGACATCCACCGCATGCTGAGCAAATCCGACTGCTCCGAGCAACTCATCTATTCCTGCCATCAGGAACTGGCTCTCTACCTGCTCAACAGCAAGCGCGAGGTGCTCGAACGCCTCGGCAGCCGCTGCGGCAAGACCATCGAGGTAGAAATAGAACCAAGCATTTGCGGGCACTAACGCCGCAAGCGAAGATTATCATCCCCGTCCCCCTGCGAACATCTGTCCGCAGGGGGATTTTTGCGTTATGGTAAACCATGCGCAGACTCCTCACGCTCATACTCGTGATGGCGGCAGCTGTTCTGGTGCCCGCCAACAGGCCCGCATCCCTTGCGGGGCCTCAGCTCCTGCGCATGGGCGCCGACCAGTGGCCGCCGTACGAGTTCATCGTGGAAGACATGCTCCACGGCATCTCGGCGGATGTGACCCGCATGGTGCTTCGGAGCATGGACAAGCGCGTTTCGCGCGTGGTGGAGGTTCCGTGGAAGCGCGGGTTGCAGCTGCTTGAGTGGGGCGATCTGGACGTGCTCGTCTCCGGCGTACGCACTGCGAAGCGCGAGCAGAGGTACCTGTACCCCGACGAGCCGATCATGACCGCCATGTGGCGAGTCTTCACCCCTATGGACTCGAAGATTCGCGGCGACGCGGATCTGCAGGATGTGCGCGTGGGCGTTGTGCTTGGCTACCAGTACCCCGAAGGCTACCTCGACGGCCTGAAGCGGCGGACCAGGGTCCAGCAGGTGAGTTCGGACGAGACCAACATCCGCAAGCTCGCCAACGACCGGCTCGACGCCATCATCGCCGATCACGACAACGCCATGTGGATTCTGACGAAGCTGGGCCTTCGTGATGAGATTCGCCCCGTAGGCGAGGCCATCGGCACCCGGCACATCTACCCCCTCTTCAGCCGCGAGACGGTTTCCGAGGAGCTCGTCGAGGAGTTCTCGCAACACCTGAAGCGCTTCAAGCAGACGGACGCCTACATCGAGATTCTTGACCGGTATTCGAACTGAACGGCCTTTACAAGCGCGTCGAAGCGTCGCACACTGCCCCTGCCCGACACTTCGGGCGGCGAGTCGTCATGGACAAGAGAATTCTTCTGCACATCTGCTGCGGCCCCTGCTCCATCAGCGTCATCCGATCGCTGCAGGATCAGGGTTTCGCGGTCACCGGCCTGTTCCACAACCCGAACATCCACCCGCTCACGGAGTACGTGAAGCGGCGCGACGGCTGTCTGGAAGTGGCGGAACGGCTTGGCGTCAAGGTCATCGTCAAGGACGACGAATACACCCCGCGCGACTTTCTGCGGACCGTGGCATGGCGCGAGGACAACCGCTGTTTCCACTGCTACGCCATGCGGCTGGAACGCACCGCGTCCATCGCCAAACGCGGCGGGTTCCCCTTCTTCAGTTCCACGCTGCTTTATAGCAAGATGCAGAAACACGACGAAATCGCCGCGCTCGGCAGGGACATGGCCACACCCAAGACCGCATTTCACTATGAGGACTTCCGCACGGGCTGGAAGGAGGGCATCGAGACCTCCAAGGAGTGGGGCATCTACCGCCAGCAATACTGCGGGTGCATTCACAGCGAATACGAACGGTATCACCGCGAACTGAACACCGGGAGGCACGAATGATCGACCTCAAACGTTCGCCCGTGGGCAAGATCTTCAGGCTGGAGGTGATCCTCTTCGCCTTCGTTCTCAACCCCCTGATGAAACTGAGCAGCGCCCTGTCCGCCGGTGACATGGAGATGGCACGCACACAGGGTCTCGCCCTTGCGGTCTACCTGATTCTCGCGTGGTTCACGTGGCGCCGGCAGGTGGTGGCGACATGGGGCGCGAGCATCCTCATGGTAGTCAACGGCGGCCTGACCGTGCTCAACTTCGGTGCCGCCGTTATTCTGGGCAGGGCCTTCGAATCCCCGGTCAGCGCGCCGCTGTATCTGCTTGACCTGCTGATCGGCCTGTACTTCCTCTATGCCGGGACCGTGGTCTTCCGCCAACGCCCCTCGTGGAAACGCCGCTGATGCCGGGAACCCACAAGCCGGGCACGCAGGTGGCCCCGGCCTTTCCCTTCCTCGCCGATCAATCCGGCAGCTCCAAGGCGGCAAAGCCTGCGCCCGGCGGCATGCTGCTGTACATTCACGTCCCGTTCTGCCGCTCGCGCTGCAATTACTGCACGTTCCACTCGCAGGCCTTCGACGACATCAAGTTCGCCTGGTACCACAAGATACTCCAACAGGAGATCGCGCTCTGGGGCAAGCGCCTCAAGAAGCCCAAGCTCCAGACGGTCTACTTCGGCGGCGGCACGCCGAGCCTGTATCCTCTCGGCAAGCTGGACGAGACCATGCGCTCCCTGCGCAGGCACTTCCGGTTTCAGGAAGGCATGGAGATCACGCTGGAGGCCAACCCGGACTCCGCCTGCGACACCAGCTGGTTCCGCGCCCTGCTTTCCATGGGCTTCAACCGCCTCTCCCTCGGCGTGCAGTCGCTCAAGGACGAGGACCTCTCCCTGCTCGGCCGCCCGCACTCCTCGGGCATGGCCGTCTCTTCCTTCCATCAGGCGCGCGAGGCCGGATTCGGGAACATCAGCCTCGACTTCATCTGGGGCCTGCCGGGGCAACGTCTCAGGAGCTGGGTCGACCAGCTCAAGGAGGTGGCCGAGCTCAAGCCCGAGCACATCTCCGCCTACAGCCTGACCATGGAACCCAAGGCCCCCATGACGCGCATGCTCGAATCCGGCGAGATCACCCTGCCGTCGGACACGGAGCAGGGGCGCATGTTCATCTACGGTGCCGAGTATCTGGAGTCCATGGGGTACATGCACTACGAGGTGTCCAACTTTGCGCGGATGGGCTTTGCCAGCCGCCACAACAGCGGTTACTGGGAAGGGCGCGACTACCTCGGCCTCGGCCCCTCGTCGGTCTCCACCATCGGCCGCAGGCGCTTCACCAATCCCCGATATCTGGACGAATACGACGCCGCCGTGCGCGGGGCGTTTGCCGGGGACGACTTCGAGCAGCTCTCGGACACCGACCTGCTTCAGGAGATGGTCATGCTCTCCCTTCGCACCGCCAAGGGGCTCGACCTCAAGGCCTTTCGCGAGCGCGCCGGGTACGACCTCGTCAAGCGGCAGGAGCGGCTCATAACCGCGCTGCATCGCGAGAACCTTGTACGAATCGTTCAGGGCAGGCTCAGGCTCACCAAGAACGGCATGCTCGTCTCCAACGCCATCATCCGCAGCCTCATCTTCGAAGAATAGCCCCCCGGGGCCCTCCTCCTGCTTTCCGGCCCCGGCCCGGGTCCTTCCCGCACGTCCTGTCAACAGGGAATGTTGTCCCCGAAACACCCGTGAACCGCCTCGAAACGCCCCGCGTCGCGAACCGGGGCTATACTGGCCGCCTCTTGCAATCACAACCCGCAAAGGAGGCAACTCATGGGTGGTACCGCATCGCTTGTGTCCTCGGCTCTGACGGTGGCGTCACAGTTCGCCGGAGGCAGAGGCTCCTCTGGCCCCTCGCAGGCCGACATCATGGAAAAACAGCGCAAACGGCGCGAAAGGGAAAAGCGTCAGGCCGAGGCCGACGAGCGCCGCAAGGAGCGCGAGCGCCGGCGCGAAGCGGCTCTTCTGGAGGAAAAGAGGCTGAAATCCTCCAGGGCCGGACGGCCAGCCCTCGCGCGTCTGGACAGCGACCCCGACAGGGACTCCCGGCTCAAGGACACGCTGGGAGGCTGACATGGAAAACAAGGAACTGGCCGAATCCGTCAAGGAACGGTTCGGCAGGCTTGAGGAGCGGCGGGCGCGCTGGGTTCCGGCATGGCGCGAGCTCGCCGCCTACGTGCTGCCGCGCAAGGATCGATTCGGAGAAACCCGCGCGCCGGTCAAGGGAGACGACCGCATCTTCGACTCCACCCCTTCCCACTCGCTCGAGCTGCTCTCCTCCGCCCTCTGCGGCCTGCTCACCAACCCGGCCGTGCCGTGGTTCGACATCCGCCCCACGGACCGCGAGGTCGCGGACCGCGAAGACGTGCGCGCCTTCCTGAGCGAAGTGCGCGAGCGCATGACTGCTGTCTTCAACAGCGAGAACACCGGTTTCCAGACCCACGTGCACGAGCTGTATCTGGACGTGGCCCTGTTCGGTTCCGGCGTCATGTACGTGGAGGCGGACCCGGACTGCGTGGTGCGCTTCAACACCCGCCCGCTGGGTGAAATCTGCGTGGCCGAGGACGCGCGGGGCATGGTGGACACCGTGTTCCGCCGCTACGAACTCACCGCGCGACAGGCCGTGCAGGAGTGGGGCGACGACTGCTCGGACGAGACCCGCAGGCAGGCCGAAGATCAGCCCGAATCCACGGTCGAAGTGCTGCACGCGGTGTTCCCCCGAGACGACAGGGATCCCTTCGGCATCGGGGTGATCAACTTCCCGTGGTGCTGCGTATACCTCGAGGCGCGCTCCGGACATCTGCTGGAGGAGTCCGGATATCTGGAGATGCCCTACATGGTGCCGCGCTGGTGCAAGACGTCCGGCGAAACATACGGCCGGGGCCCCGGGCTGACCGCGCTTTCTGACATCCGGGTGCTCAACGCCATGGCCAAGACCGCGCTCATGGCGGCGGAGAAGATGAGCGACCCGCCGCTGATGGTGCCGGACGACGGCTTCCTCGGCCCCATCCGCTCCGGCCCCGGCGGCCTCTCGTACTACCGCGCCGGGTCCAACGACCGGGTGGAGGCCCTGCCCGTCCACGCGGACCTGCGCTCGACGCAGGCCATGATGGAGCAGCGGCGCGAATCCATCCGCAGCATCTTCCTCGGCGACCAGCTGGCTCCGGCCGACGGCCCCGCCATCTCCGCCACCGAGGCGATCATCCGTCAGAGCGAAAAGATGCGCGTACTCGGCCCCGTGCTGGGCAGACTCCAGACCGAACTGCTCGGCCCGCTGGTACGCCGCGTGTTCAACATCATGGCTCGCACCGGGGCTCTGCCCCCCATGCCCGAAGGCATGGAAACCGAGGACTTCACCGTCCGCTACGCCTCGCCGGTGAACATGGCGCAGAAGCGCTACGAGGCACAGGGCATGCAGCAGGCCATGCAGTACCTGGCCCCGCTCATGGGTCAGGGCGACCCCTTCGGCCTCATGGACAACTTCGACCCGGACCGCGTGGCGCGCCATGCCGCGGAGCTTTTCGGCGTGCCCGCGGACTACCTGCTCCCGGAACAGGCCGTGGCCGAGAAGCGCAACGGCAGGGCACAGTCCGCCGGACAGGCGCAACGGTCTCAGACCGTGGAGCGCATGGCGGGCATCGCCAAACTGCTCTCCGAAGCGGACATGAGCAAGCCGAGCGCCCTCACCGAACTGATCAAAGCCTCGGGCGGCGATCCCATGAGCGTCATCATGGGGGCGGCATCTCCCGCCGGTTCCGCACCCGACAACGGAGGTGGCGATGCGGCCTGATGATCCGTTGGAACTGCACAAAAGCTACCGCCGCGTTTTCGAAACACCGGACGGGCGCAGGGTGCTGAAAGACCTTGAAGCGCGTTCCTTCGTGCGCGGCAGCAGCTTCGCCCCCGATCCGGGACGCATGGCTTTCAACGAGGGCAGACGCAGCATGAGCCTGCACGTCCGGCACATGCTCGACCCCGACAACTTCAACCCGAACAATGGAGACCCCCGATGAACGACTCGCAGATCAACGACTGGCGCCAGAGCCTGCCCGAGGACTGGACCGTGCGCGTGCGCGGCGAACAGGGCGAACAGGAGATTCCCCTGCGCGACCATCCGGCACTGGCCAAGTACGCCAGCAAGGACGAGGCGGTGAAGGCCCTCGTCCACGCCCAGCGCATGCTCGGCAGACGCCCCGAAGGCTACATGCCCCTGCCCTCCGAGGACGACGGACAGGGCTGGGAGGAGGTCTGGAACGCCCTTGGCCGCCCCGAATCCCCCGCCGCCTATCGCCTGCCGGACTTCGACCTGCCCGACGGCGTTGAAATCCGAGAAGACCTCATGGAGGAATTCCTCGCCCGCTCCCATCAGCTCGGCCTCAACGAACAGCAGGCCGCAGGCCTCTTCGAATGGTTCATCCCCCGCGTGCTGGACACCATGCACGAGGAGGGCGCGGAAGAGGAGCGGCGCTCCCGTCAGGAAATGGAGACCCTGCGCAGCACGCATCGCGGCGATATGCCCAAGGTGCTGGAACAGGCTCGCCAGACCGCGCTGGCCGTGGGCGGCGAGGAACTGCTGGACGCATTGGAAGCCACCCGCGCGGGCAACCGCGCAGCCGTGATCAGCGCCTTTGCGCGCATGGCCCCGCTGGTGCTCGAGGGGCGCTTCAAAGGACGCAAGGGCATGAACGAGGGAGAAGCCAGCGCGCAGAAGCTCAGGGAGATGATGCGCGACCCGCGCTATGCCGACCCCACCCGGCGCGACCCGGAGTTCGTCAAGCGCATCGAGGACGGGTTCCGCTCGCTCTACCCTGCGGAAGTCGGAGCGCGCTAACAGTCGAATCAGGCGGAAGACAAAAGAAAAACCCCGGCACGAGCCGGGGTTTTTACTTGGAAAATCCGTCGGAAGGAGAGTGAATGACGGACCTTCCCATGGTCAGTTACGGTCAGTTGGCAGGGTCGGAGGCACAGGGTCCGCCAGCTTCGGAGGAGAAGACTTGGCGGGGTGTCGGCGCGAGGGTCAGGTGCTTTTCTGCTCTACAGCGAGTCCCGCCGACCGGGTCCACAGGCGATGCGGTCATCGGCCCTGCCTGCCTGAAATGCGGTCTGCGAGGGAATCTAGTTGCTTTACCTCATCCAATCCAATAATTAAGTTTTATGATGTCGTTCGGTTTTTTTTATCGCAATCTGGAGCCGGAATGGAACTGTATCAACTGAAAACGCTCGTAACCGTTGCCGAAGAGCGACATTTGACGCGCGCGGCCGAACGGATGCACGCGAGCCAGCCAAGCCTCAGCAACCACATCCGCGCGCTGGAGCGGGAGTTCGAGACGCGCCTGTTCGTGCGTACACCGAAGGGCATGGAGCTGACCCACGCCGGAAGGCGCCTGCTGCCCAAGGCCCGCGAGGTTCTTGCCGCGGCCGAGTCCTTCGGGACCGAGGCGAGGCTGCTCAGTGACGAGCTTGTCGGCGACGTGCGAATCGGCCTGAACACCGACGCCGAGTACCTGCGCATCGTCCAGCTGCTGGGCGAGCTCGGCGAACGCCATCCGCGCATCACCCTGCAATTTTTCCAGAGCTCCAGCGGGCTGATCCTCGACGCCCTGCGACAGGGCAGACTCGACGCGGGGTTCGTGTTCGGCCCCTTTTCCTCGAAAGACCTCGACGGGTGCCATCTGGAGCAGACGGTCTATTACGCCGCCTGCTCCGAAGAGTGGGCGCAGGAGGTTCGCGACGGGGACCTGAGCGATCTCGCCGCCCTGCCGTGGATTCAGACCGCCAAGGACTGCCCCTGCCAGAGCCTGCTGGACCGGATTCTGGCCTCCAGAGGACTCAAGGCCGAAACAACGGTGCAGGTGGACGGCGACGAGGTCACCAAGGTGCTCGTGGCGGCCGGGCGGGGCGTGGGCGTGCTGCGCCGGGACGAGGCCGAGGCGGCCGGTCGCATCGGCAGCCGCGTCTATTGCCATGAGGTGGAAGGACTGGAGATCCCCCTGAGCTTCGCTCACGGACGCCGCAGGGACGAAGACCCCGTGCTTCGCGCCGTGGTCGAGGCCGTGGAACGCGTATGGAATCCGACCCCCAAACAGTCGTTCACGTCTTGAAAAAATCGGCGTTTTCCCCTAAACCACGTCACATCCCAACACCCAAACAGGGAGCGTTCCATGAAAGTTCTGGTTGTCGGTTCCGGCGGGCGTGAACACGCCCTGTGCTGGAAGCTCGCCCAAAGCCCCAAGGTTGACGAAATCATCTGTGCGCCGGGCAACGGCGGCACGGCCCAGACCGGCGAAAACGTCCCGGTTCCTGATGACGATATCCCCGCACTGGTACGGCTGGCCAAGGACCGAAAGGTCGACCTTGTCGTGGCCGGACCCGAGCTGCCCCTTGTCCTCGGCCTTGAAAACGCCCTGCACAAGGAAGGCATCCCCTGCTTCGGCCCCAACGCCTACGCAGCGAATCTCGAAGGCTCCAAAGCCTTCTCCAAGAACGTCATGCACGAATCCGGCGTGCCCACCGCCCCCTTCCGCGTGTTCGACGAGTTCGTGAACGCCAAGAATTTCGTACGCGAAAGAGGCGCCCCCCTCGTGGTCAAGGCCGACGGCCTCGCAGCCGGCAAAGGCGTCGTGGTGGCCACCACCGAGCAAGAAGCCATCGAAGCCATCGACGACATGATGGTCCGCAAGAGCTTCTCCTCGGCAGGCGACCGCGTCGTTGTCGAAGAGACCCTCACAGGCGAAGAGGCCAGCTTCCTCGCCTTCTGCGACGGCGAACACTACGCCCTGCTCCCCTCCAGTCAGGACCACAAGGCCGTCTTCGAAGGCGATACCGGCCCCAATACCGGCGGCATGGGCGCCTACAGCCCCGCCCCCATCCTGCCCGAAGAAAAATACGAAGAGACCGCCGAAGCCGTCATCCGGCCCATCCTCCAGCACCTCGCCGCCAAGGGGCAGCCCTTCAAGGGCGTACTCTACGCCGGGCTCATGTTCGACGGCGACACCCCCAACGTGCTGGAATACAACGTCCGCTTCGGCGACCCCGAGTGCCAGCCCCTGCTCATGCGGCTCGACACCGACATCGTGGACATCATGATGGCCTGCATCGAAGGTCGCCTCGACCAGATCGACGTCAAGGTGCGCCCCGAAACCGCCATCTGCGTCGTCATGGCAGCCGAAGGCTACCCCGGCGACTACCCCAAAGGCATGGAGATCAAAGGCATCGACGAAGCCGACAAGCTCGAAAACGTCAAGGTCTTCCACGCAGGCACCAAACTCGAAGACGGCAAGATCCTCAGCAGCGGAGGACGCATCCTCGGCGTGACCGCCCTCGGCTCCGACCTCGCTGACGCCAAGAAACGAGCCTACGAAGCTGTCGAAAAGATTTCCTTCGACAAAAGCTATTACCGCCGAGACATCGGCGATAAAGGCCTCAAGCGCCAAGCATAAAGGAGAGTGATCATGACCAAGGTAGCCATCTTCATGGGGTCCATTTCCGACGAGGAAAAAATGCGCCCCTGCTCCGACCTGCTCAAGGAACTCGGAGTCGAACACGTTTTCACCGTCAGCAGCGCGCACCGCACACCGGAACGCACCGCCAAACTCGTCTCCGAACTCGAAGACGACGGCGTGCAGGTGTTCATCTGCGCCGCAGGACTCGCCGCGCACCTCGCCGGTGCCGTCGCCGCCAAAACCACCAAACCCGTCCTCGGCGTGCCCCTTGCCGCATCGCCCCTCGGCGGCATGGACGCCCTGCTCGCCACCGTCCAGATGCCCCCGGGCTTCCCCGTGGGCACACTCGCCCTCGATAAAGTGGGCGCCAAGAACGCCGCATGGCTCGCAGCACAGATCATCGCCCTGAACGACACAGAAGTGGCCAAAAAAATCAAGGCCGCACGCGACGGCTTCAAAGAGTCCGTCGAAAAAGCCGCCGCCTCTCTGTAAGACGCTCGCCAAGAACCATCAAAAAGGCCGCCGGATTCATTCCGGCGGCCTTTTTGGTCTCCGACGGGCAGGGGCTCCGCCCCTGCACCCCGGCAAAGGGGCGGGCCCCCTTTGCAATCCCCGGGTTGTCAGCGGAGTTGCAGCGCAGGGTTCATGCGACCGCGCAAGCCGCGTCCAAGCTGCACCTCCGCTGACGGGGATTTGAGTTCTGTGCGTCTTGGCTGATGGAGATTCATGTGTGAGCTTTCTGGAGTGATCAGCTTGATACTCCCTAGGCGCTCCCTGTCCCTTGTGATCAGCGACCGCCGTTCGCCCCCCGCCAAGCCGCCTACGCGCTGAGGCTTTCGGAAAACTCAAAGCGGCTTGGCAAGCCAAAGGTTTTTGGGAGATTCTTAAGAACCCTTTTGCAAAAGGGTTCTTAAGCCCCCGGAGGGCCCTCGGGGAGCCTCACGGGAGGGTTGCCGGAGGCATTTAGATTCGCGAGGGTTTTCTGACGAGCAGCCAGATGACGTGGACGAGTCCGGGGAAGTAGCCGCAGAGGGTGAGGATGAGGTTGATCCAGAACTGGAGGCCGAGTCCCACTTTCAGGAACGCGCCCAGCGGGGGCAGCAAAACGGAGATGATGATTCTGAGAATTTCCATTTTCTTTTCCTTTGGTGCTTTGTTTACCGGTTTTTCATCTCATAACCCTTTTGGGCCGATTCTAACAAGCCGTGCGCGGCCTTCTTTGTGATTCCGGGGACGGAGAGAACGAAAGAGGGCCTTTCCGCGGCATCAATGCGGAAAGGCCCTTTGAGGATGTCGGTAAGCGATCGGACGCTTGCTTTGACTGTAATCTAGGCGGCTTCCTGTTCTGCTTTTTCCAACTTGCGACGGTAGGCCTGCAGGTCTTCGATGGTGATGACCGGCATGTCGTGTTTTTCGGCATACTCCACCACTTCTGGGAGCCTTGCCATGGTGCCGTCGGGGTTGGTGAGCTCGCACAGGACGCCGCAGTCGCCGAGTCCGGCGAGGCGCATGAGGTCCACGGTGGCTTCGGTGTGGCCTTCGCGTTCGAGCACTCCGCCGGGGCGGGCGCGCAGGGGGAAGACATGGCCGGGGCTGTGGATGCAGTCCGGTCCGGCGTCGCAGGCCGAGGCCGCCTTGACGGTGCGCACGCGGTCGGCGGCCGAAACGCCGGTGGTGACGCCTTCCGCGGCTTCGATGGTCACGGTGAAGGCCGTGCCGTACTGACTGTTGTTGGTTTCGACCATCATGGGCAGGCCGAGCTGCCTGACCCGCTCGTCCGTGAGGCACAGGCAGACGATGCCGCTGCAGTCGCGGATGAGCATGGCCATCTGTTGGTCGGTGAGGTGTTCGGCCGAGAAGATGAGGTCGCCCTCGTTTTCCCGGTCTTCGTCGTCCACGACAAGCACGCCCGATCCGGCCCTGAGTGATTCGAGGGCTTTGCGGACCCGCTGCTCGGGATCGCCGTAACGTGAGAGAAGTGACTGATTCATGGTAACGCTCCTTGGCGTTCGGGTACCAGAATCAGGGCGCAGGAAATGCCGTAACGCACGCCAGAGGGCGCGGCGCCGCGGAACGCGGCATCGTTCGGCGCTTATCCTCTTCCATCCGGACTGTCACCGTCGGCCCCGGCATCTCACCGGGTCTGCTGACCCTCTCCCCCGATGGGAGAGGCGCTCGCGGGCTCCCCGGACGCGCCGGGATACCGCCGGTGGGGAATTGCACCCCGCCCTGAGAATAAGAACGGGCCGAACTGTGCAAAAAGCCGGGACAAATGTCAACTTCCCATCTGCGGTTCCCGAACACCCTCCATTTCCCGCCGCGCGCCTGCAAGCAGTTCACGACCGAAATCCTCCAGCAGCGGCGAGTCGATGTTCCAGCAGTGCCAGTGCAGGGCCACGTCCACGGTCACGCCGGGGAAAAGGTCCACCAGCTCGTCGGAGGCCAGCAGCGGGCGGCTCTGCTCGTCGGGGATCATGCCGCTCACGGTCCCTGCGGCGACGAGTTCGGGAAATTTGGATGCGGAAGGAGCGTAGGCTGCCGGTGGATTCGGCTGTGCCTCGAAAGCCCTGAAAAAGAGCTGCTCGTGCAGGGTGTCGTGCCGGTTGAAGATCAGCACGGGGGCCATGGTCGCCGCCTCGAAGGACGGCCCGTCCGGAAACCAGCGGTCGCGATACTCGGGCGCCCCCACGAGTCGATACCGCATGGTCCCGAGGTAGCTTACCCGACAGCCCTGAAACGGCTCCGCGCGGGAGGAGACACAGCCGAGCACGTCGCCGTCGCGCAGCAGCGTGTGCGTCTTGTCCTGATCCTCCACGCGCAGGTCGAGCAGCACGGGCCGGGTCTGCATGAAGTGGCGCACCGCCGGATGAAACCACGTTGCGATACTGTCCGCGTTCACGGCCACGGGCAGGGAAGTGAAAGACCCTCGTCGCTCACCGATGCCGTTGGAGAGATCGTCCTCGAGCCGCAGCACCTGCCGGTAATGGCGCAACACCGCCTGCCCCGAGTCCGTCGGCCGGGGCGGGCTCGTTCGCACCAAAAGGATGCGCCCGGTGTTCTCCTCAAGCAGCTTCACCCGTTGCGACACCGCGGACTGGGTCAGGTGCAGCCGCTTGGCGGCCTTTTCAAAGCCGCCCTCCTCCACAACCGCTGCGAACGCTTCTACCTGTCGATAATCCAACATGAATCATCAGTACAAGTAATGGTTCATTAAAACAATCAGTTTCCCTTTTGCCGACGCCAACGCTAGATGGGTCCCCGAGAGGAGGACTCACACATGATGCTGACGCCGTACGCAGAGGGATTCGCCATGGGTGGCGGGCTGATCGTGGCCATCGGGGCCCAGAACGCCTTCGTGCTCACGCAGGGGGTGCGCAACAACCGGCCGCTGACCGTGGCCGCGCTGTGCATCCTCATCGATGCCGCGTGCATCTCGGTCGGGGTTTCGGGCGTGGGAACCGCGGTGGCGGCCAACCCGACCCTCGGCGACATCGCGGCATGGGGCGGTGCCGCGTTTCTCCTCTGGTACGGCTGGGGATCGTTTCGCTCCATGCTCTCCGATGAGCGGCTTCGGGCTGACGCAGACACGGCAGACACCCTGCGGCGGACCATCGGCATGACGCTGGCCGTCAGCCTGCTCAACCCGCATCTGTACCTCGATACCGTGGTGCTCCTCGGCGGCGTGAGCGGCCAGTATCAGACGCCGGCGCGTTACGTCTTCGGGGCCGGGGCGATAACCGCGTCGGTGGCGTGGTTCCTGACGCTGACTCTCGGCGGGCGGTTGCTGGCCCCGGTCTTTGCGCGCTCCCTGACATGGCGGATTCTGGACGGCGTCATCTGCCTGACCATGTGGGGCATCGCCGTCGGGCTGATCCGCTCCGCGCTCTAGCCGACCGCAATTTTTTGCAAGACAGCCCGGACAGTCCCGTTCTATCCTTTGTGCCGATCGGCATCATTCCGGTCCGGAGAAGACCATGAGCAGGGGTTCCGTAGAATACATGCGCCCCGAGAGCCTGAACGGGTTCGAGATCCGTTCCGTGGTGGAGTCGGGGCACTCCTTCCCCAACCACACGCACGACGTGCATTCCGTGGGCGTGATGGAGGCGGGCGGCTGCTATTGTTCGTCCGGATCGTACGTCCGCAAGGGCGAGCTCGCCCTGTTCAACCCCGGCTTCGTGCACTCCGGCATCATCCCCCGATCCGACACACGCATCACCTACCGCGTGCTCTACTTCGACAACGACCTGCTCATCGACGCCGCCCGGCAACTGGCAAAGCGAGACGCGCTGCCCGAGTTTCGCTCGGTAGTGGCGTGCGACGGACCGGCCCGCCGCGAGCTGTGCATCCTCGGCAACACGGTGTCCGCCGGTGCCGACCGGCTCACGCTCGACACCGCCCTCTCCCGCGCCTGCGCGGCGCTGCTGGCCCGGCACTGCGACCTGCGCCCGCGGGTCCCGAAAACACGGGAACCTCTGGCCGTGCGCCGCGCCCGCGACTATCTGAATGACCACCTCGCAGAAAAAGTGTCGCTGGACGACCTCTCGCGCGTCACCGGTCTCTCCCGCTACCACCTGCTGAGAACCTTCCGCCAATGCGTCGGCATCCCGCCGCATCGCTATCATACGCAACAGCGGCTGGAACACGCCAAAGCCCTCCTGCGATCCGGCCAGCCCATCGCGGAAGCAGCCCTGCAGAGCGGCTTTTCCGACCAGAGCCACTTCGCCAACACCTTCCGCCGATACACAGGCGCGACGCCGCGCCAATACGTCCGGGGCTAACCCCGCCGTTCTGCCGGAGCCGTTGCATCCGCCCGAAAAGCGGGGACTTTTGCGCCCGCATGGTTTCGCATTTACTTTTTCTTTCAAATCAAGCAATTAATGAATTTAGGAACATATTTGCGAACACGTTTGGAACACCCTCAGACCACAAAGGATTCGCCATGGCCCGAAACGACCAACCCCGCCGCTGCGACTGGGCGCTTCAGTCCGAAGAGGAAACAATCTATCATGACAGGGAATGGGGCGTGCCCGTCTTCGACGACGCGCATCAGTTCGAGTTCCTCGTGCTGGAGTCCGCACAGGCGGGCCTCTCGTGGCTGACCATCCTCAGGAAACGAGAAGGCTACCGCAAGGCCTTTGCCGGATTCGACCCCGAAGCGGTCGCCCGATTCGGCGAAGCCGACGTGGAGCGGCTCCTTCAGGACACCGGCATCGTACGGAATCGTCAGAAGATCGAAGCCGCCATCAACAATGCAAAGGCGTTCCTCAAGGTGCGGGAGGAGTTCGGGACGTTCTGCAACTACATCTGGGGGTTCGTGAACGGCAACCCCGTTCAGAACGAGTTCCGGAAGATGGAGGACGTACCAGCCGAGACCGAGCTTTCACGGAAGATTGCGAAGGACCTCAAGAAGAGAGGGTTCAAGTTCCTCGGCCCCGTCACCGTATACGCGCACATGCAGGCCACGGGCATGGTCAACGACCATCTCGTGAGCTGTCACCGCTACGCAGAGGTCGCCGGATACACGCTCAACCTTCCTTCATGAGCGACTTGCGGACGGGGAGCGGCCCCTGTCATGCGGGCGGGGATCAGGCAGAGGCGGCCATCACGGCGTTGCCGAGCTCTGGCGCCTGCGGGTTGACGTAGGTGACGTCGAGGGAACGGCTGAAGTCGAACTCGGGGCTCAGGTTCGTGACGTAGTTGACCTCGGACTCCCTGACCGTCTTGTCGGTGGAGAGGTCCTTGGTCTCGAAAGTGTACTCGGTGTTGTAGTTGTCGGTCTGCTCAACGTTGTTGACCACGTTTCTCGAGTTGTCTTCGCTGTAGGTCCGGTCGTTCTGCTCGACGTTGTAGGTTACCGAATTGTCCGGATTGTTATGGACATTGCGGGTCTCCACGAACTTGGTGTTCGAGGCGTCGATGTGCTTTTCTTCAGTGTTTTCAACCTTGCTGGTGCGATGGTTGTCCACGTCGTTCACGAAATTCTTTTCGTTGTTGTATTCTGCGGACGTTTCGTAGCTGATTGTTGAAGTGTTTTCGTTTTCGGTTATCTGCTTCACTTCCGTCCTGTTGTTCTCCACGTTCTCCTGCGAGAGGTCCATGGTGACTTCCGAGGAGCGGTCAACGTCCTGCTGCGAATTGCGGATGTTTTCGGTCCGCAGGGTGCGCTCGGTGCTGAAGTCGGGGTTGAACTCGCGCACCTGCTGCACGTCGCGGGAGTTGTCTATGGTGACGGAGGAGCTTCTGTCCTGCTGAAATTCGTTGGACGTGCTGAAGTCGTAATAGGCGCCCTTCTTGGCCTCGTCTCTGGTCATGGCCGACTCCCCCTTGTTGGGGTCGATCATGAGGGACGCCTCGTAGCCGTCGCCGGTGGGAATCCACATGGGGTCGAAATCAACGGGCTCCCAGCCCTTTTCCTCAAACAGCCGCAGGGTGTTCTTGGCGGGCCAGTTCATGGTGTGGCCGATGCCCGGACCGTGCCAGTTGGTCTGGTTGTGGGGCATGACGTACCCGCCCGGCGAGATGGGCGTGAAGCCCGAGGGGGTGGGCGCCGCGCCGATGCCCATGGGAGGAGCCGTGATGACGTGCCCGGCCGCTATCACCGGAGAGATGCCGACCGGGGGAAAACTCACCGCCTGGGACGAGCCCGCGCCACGGTCCGTCACCACGCGACCGGGACCGGCCCCCATGGGGGGAGCGGATACGCCCGGGCTGGCGAGGGTGGTTCTGCCGCCCTCAGTAGTCATGATCGGCTGCCCGGGGCCGGCGCTGTATGATTCCACCTTGCCCCCGCCCGTGGAAGGCGAGGGGTTGACGCTGCCGGTCATCTGGCCGGAAGCGGACGCGCCGCCTCCCGTGGAGGACCCTCCGCCGCCTGCGCCGCCGGTGACCGAAACGCCGGAGCTGCCCGCTCCGCCGACCTGAGCCGTGCTGCCGACGCCGCCCGCGGTCGAACCGCCGCCGGTGCCTCCGGCGATGGCCGTGGAGTCGCCCGCCGTGACGGGAGCATACGGGATGCGAGCCTGTGACGTGTCGATGGGAACCATGGCGGCGCGCGTGTCGATGGGCACGTGCCCCGGCTCGCCGGTGACCACGTGACCCGCCGGGGCCGCCTGGAAACTGCCGGCCGGTCCGGCCTGCACCTGACCCGGAGGCCCGGCGACTATGAAATCGGTAACGCCCTGCATGGACATCGTCTGTTCTCCCCTTTCCCGGCACCTCGCCGCAGAACGCGGTGACAGGTGTAGGTGTAGGTGTAAACGGTACACCGGGCTTTTCCATACCGTCAAGCCCCGGTTTGCAACGCTTTTGAAAGAATAACGCCCCGCACCGGGACGGTGCGGGGCGCTCGGATTCGGGAATCGTTCTCGCTTTCGGCGGGTTACTGCGTCTCCATGGAGGCGATGAAGGCATCGGCCTCGGCTATGGATTTTTCCATGTCCGTGATGAGCCTGTCCACGTCCGCGCGGATGGATGCCAGCTCGCCTTCGAGGGAGGCGATGGCCTTGGCGTTGAGGTTGTGCTTGAGATAGAGCACCTGATCCTTGAACGCGGCCAGCACCGGATCCATGCGGGAGGAGGCCCTTTTCATGGCGGCCAGCAGCTCGCGGTAGCGGGACTGGGTGGCGTCGTACTGCCTGCGGCTCTGGCTGCGCAGCTTGGCGCTGGTATACTGCTTGAGCTCCACGCGCCACTCCTCGAAGAGGGCTTCCGCGACGTTTTCGACGGATTCGATGCGGTCGCGCACTTCCTCCGCCGCGTCTTCCGAGGCTTCATACTCGGCGTTCAGGACTTCGTATTTCTGCTCCAGCTCGCCGCCGTCAACGGCGACCACGGACTTGAAGCGGTCCAGCGCGGAAGCGAACTGTTCCTTGGCTTCGGTGTTGGCTTCGCGGGCTTCTCCCACGCGGTCCACGAGTATTTCGCGCTTGTGGTAGCCGACCTGTTCCATGGCCGAGTAATAGGTCTTCTGACACCCGGCCAGCACGGCCACGGCGGTCAGGGCGAGCAGGATGCGGACGGCGAATTTCATGGCTTCTCCTCGGAATGGTTCATGTGGAAAAAAGGTCCGGTTCGTACCGCCTTCATAGCGCAACGGCGCCTTCGGAGCAAGATTTGCCCGTCCCGGGGGCGGCGTGTATAATCCGCCCGAAGAAACAACCCGAACCACCGAAATATCATGCGCACCATAGAATCACTCCGCTACGTCGCCATCGACTTCGAGACCGCGGACGCCAAGCGCGACAGCGCCTGCTCCGTCGGCCTCGTGACTGTCGAGGGCGGGGAAATCGTGGATAAATCGTACCGGCTCATCCGTCCCCCGCGACGCAAGTTCAATCCCTACTGCCAGGCCATCCACGGACTGAGCTGGGAGGACGTGCGCGACGAGCCCGACTTCGGGCAGGCATGGCCCGAGCTGACCCCCCTGCTGGAGGGCGCGGACTTCATCTGCGCCCACAACGCGCCGTTCGACCGCTCCGTGCTGGAGGCCTGCTGCCGCCTCTTCGAATTGGACATGCCGCTGCAGCCATTCATGTGCACCGTACAGCTCTCGCGCCGCACGTGGCAGCTGCCGAAGAACAAGCTGCCCAAGGTCTGCGAGCATCTCGGCATCCAGCTCGACCACCACAACGCGCTCTCGGACGCCGAAGCCTGCGCCCGCATCGCCGCCATCGGGCTGGCCGAGAATCCGGAGTTCCTGAAGCGGGTCATCTGACGCAAACGCATTTTGCAAAAAAACGGGTCCGGGGCATTGCCTCGGACCCGTTTTTGCTGCACTACGTTTCCGCACTGGCGCGGCCGGATCACCGCCCGCCTCAACAGACAACCGAGACCGCAATGAACTTCTTCACCGACAATCCCAACATGCTGTACCTGCTGCTCGTCAGCGTGTTCGGAATCCTTTTTCTTTTCTGGCTGCACCTGCGCATCACACGGTTCAAGTCCCTGCGCATCAAGCGGGCCAGAAATCTGGATATCGAGCAGGTGGGCGCGTTTCCCGTGGAGGACCTCTCCCGCAAGGAAATCCGCAAGCAGCAGAAGGCCCTGACCGAGGGCGTGGCGCAGCGGTTCACCATCATCAGCCGCACCATCTACCTCACGCTGGGCATCATCTGGCTATTCGCCATGACGTTCCCGTTCATGAACGGCCTCTCCGGGACATACGTCTCCATCGTCATCACGGCGGTGACGGTCGTCGTGGGTATCGCGGCCCGGCCGTTCGTGGAGAACCTCTTCTCCGGCATCGTCATCTCGTTCTCGAACCAGCTGCGCGTCGGGGACACGCTCGTCATCGACGACCAGTACGGCTCGGTGGAGGACATCTCCATCACCCACACCAAGGTCAAGACGTGGGAGTCCAAGCGCTACATCATCCCCAACAGCCGGATGCTGACCAAGGAATTCATCAACCTGACCATCAACGAGATGAGCATCTGGGCCACCATGGAATTTCGGGTGTCCTATGACGCCGACATCGACAAGGTGACCGAAATTGCCGAGACCATCGGGGCCGAGCTCTCCCCGGAAGACGCGCCGGAAAAGCCCTTCTTCTGGGTTCGCAACATGGAGCGCGACAGTTTTCTTTGCGCCCTCACTGTCTGGGCGGATACACCCTCCACCGCGTGGACCCGGCGCAGCGAAATCGCCGTCAGGCTCGTCCGCGCCTTTCGTCAGGAAGGTATCAGGACCAACGTCAGCAACCTTTCCATGCAGGACGGTTTCCGGGACTAGCCTTATTCGGGATTTGCCCCTCAAGGCGACTCGTCCCGTAGGGGGGCGGGTCGCCTTTTTTTGTCGCGGTAGCGGAGACGAACAGTTAGCAACATTACATTTTCAATTATTTCGAATAATAACATCACTTACGAACACAGCGAACAGCCCGCGGAGGATCTGTTCGTTCTGCTGTTAACTATCTGAATCCGAGCGCAATTTTTCAAACCGATACCGGCTCGGGAGGCGGTTCATGGACGGCTTTATAACGGTGCGGTGTTGCACGCAGCCGGAAAAAAGCGTTACCGTCACACTGCTGTCCAATGTGAACGCAAACCCAAGCGAGGAAAATCTATGTCTTACAGCAAGAAAATGCTTTCTGCGGCGATGGCGACCTGCCTTGTCATGGTCCTTGCCATGGCGTCCACGGTGCGCGCGCACTGCGAGGTTCCCTGCGGCATCTACGATGACCACATGCGCATCCACATGATCGAGGAGGACCTGACCACCATCGAGAAGTCCATGAACAGCATCATGAAGCTGCGCGAGGAATCTCCGGTGAACTACAACCAGCTGGTGCGCTGGATCAACAACAAGGAGCACCACGCCCAGAGGATTCAGGACCGCGTGAGCACCTACTTCCTGGCCCAGCGCATCAAGGCGGACCAGCCCGAATACGCCAAGCGCCTGAAGCTGCTGCACGGCCTGATCACCGGCGCCATGAAGTGCAAGCAGAACGTGGACCTGAAGTACGTTGAACAGATGCGCAAGACCCTCAAGGAGTTCGAGGCCCTCTACTTTGCCGAATAATCGCTCCTGAGAGCGAAAGACAAAAGGCTCCAGCCTCGGCTGGAGCCTTTTGTCTTGTCAGGGGGCCTTGCGCCCCGCTCCCCTTGCCCTGTCCATTTCGGGGAGAGCGTGATATCGTGACTCCGTGCGTCACGGATTCGCCGTTTTTCCGGCGGTCGCGAAAACACAAGAAGCGAGGCAATCATGCGATATCTTTTAGTCATTATGCTCACCCTGTCGCTCTCGGTCCCGGCCCTGGCCGCGCCGTTCATGTCACCGGACGAGGTGCCGGAAATCGAGAACGTGAAAAGGACCGTGCTGGTCAGAGGCCTCTCGCATCCATGGGGCATGGCACGGCTCCCGGGAGGCGGCATCCTCATAACGGAACGTCCGGGCCGCGTGCAGCTGTATCAGGGCGGCGAAGTGCGACGCGTCCCCGGCGCGCCGGAAACCTTTGCCGAGGGACAGGGCGGCCTGCTCGATATCGCGCTGCACCCCGACTTCGCCACGAACCGCCATGTCTACTTCAGCATGTCCATCGGCACGGAGAAGGCCAACCGAACGGCTCTGGCCCGGGCCACCTTCGACGGAGAGCGCTTCACGGACGTGCAGGAGCTTTTCCGCGTCACACAGACCAAGCCGGACACGCAGCACTTCGGGTCGCGTCTGGTATGGCTTCCGGACGGGACGCTGCTCATGACCATCGGCGACGGCGGCAACCCGCCCGTGAAGGTGGACGGGAAGCTCTCGCGCAAGTACGCGCAGGACCTTCGCAGTCACCTCGGAAAGATCCTGCGCTTCAATGATGACGGCTCACCCGTTGGCTCGGGAGCGTTTGCCGGGCAAGGCGGCCTGCCGGAGCTGTATTCCGCGGGTCATCGCAACATTCAGGGGCTGGCCCACGACCCCGTGCGCGGCACGGTCTGGGCCAGTGAACACGGCGCGCTGGGCGGCGACGAGCTCAACCGCATCGAACCCGGTGCCAACTACGGCTGGCCGCTGGCGACCTTCAGCAAGGAGTACCTCTTCGCTCAGGAAATATCCGAGCACACAAGCCTGCCGGGCAAGGTCGACCCTTCCCTCGTATGGCTTGAAGGCATCGCCCCGTCCGGCCTGTGCCTGTACACCGGAGACGCCTTCCCGGAGTGGAAGGGCGACCTGCTCGCGGGCGGCCTGCGCGGCAAGACCATCCGGCTCGTGGAGCTGGACAGGGCCGGGAACGTCACCGGAGAAAAGCGGATCGAGATGGACGAACGCGTCCGCGAAATCTCGCAGGCGCCCGACGGCCTGCTGTACGTGCTCACCGACGAGGACGACGGGAAGCTGATCCGCCTGAGCCCGGCGCAACAGGATTAACAGCGACACGAAAGAGCGGGCCCCGCGAATGATTCGCGGGGCCCGCTCTTTTGTCCGACAGGATACAGGCAAGACGCTATTTCGCCGCCTCCTCCCCGGAGTGCATGTGCACGGTTCGCTGGGGGAACGGGATGGTCAGCCCGGCGGCCTCGATGTCTTCCTTGACCCGCTTGTTGAGGTCCCAGAGGGTCTGCCAGTAGTCGTCCGTGGCAGCCCAGCCCCGAAGCTGGAGATTCACCGAGTTGTCGCCCATGGACGCTACCAGCGTCTGCGGCGCGGGGTCCTGCAGGAAGCGGGACTCCTCGGCTGCGATGCGGCGCAGCACTTCCAGTCCGGCGTCAATGGAGTCCGAGTAGGCGATGCCCACCGCGATGTCCATGCGCCGCTTGCCGTTGCGCGTATAGTTGGTGATGCTGCTGCCCCACGCCGTGCTGTTGGGCACGCAGACGTACAGACCGTCGAAGGTCTCCATTATGGTGGTGAACAGGTTGATCTCATGCACGGTGCCGCTCGTGGAGCCGATGGACACATAGTCGCCGGAGCGGAAGGGGCGCAGGAAAAGCAGCATGATTCCCGCGGCGATGTTGCTCAGGGTGTCCTTGAGCGCCAGCCCCACGGCGATGCCCGCGGCACCGAGCAGGGCGATGATGCTGGCGGTGTTGACCCCGAAGATGTCCAGAATGAACACGCCCGCGATGGTGTACACAAGATAGGTGGCGGCCGTGCTCAGTATCGGGACGAGGGTTGCGTCCAGTTTTTCCAGCCGTTCATGAGCGTTCCTGATTCCCTTGCGCACCAGCCGGGCCACGACGGACCCCGCGATCAGGATGATCACGGCAAGCAGCGTGCTGTACCCCGCGTCCAGCAGCGTCTCAGAGTTGTTTTTCCAGAATTCCAGTACCATGTCCGTCATCCCTGACCCTCCTGCCATTGCGTGATTGAAACGGATTACAATCAGAAAACAGAAGCATTTTTGCGCATGGAGATCAATGCGTTTTTTATACAGGAGATGCGCAGCTCGCGAAGCCGCAGCGCATCGTTGACAGGGCTGCGCTCTCGCACTAACAGACCACGTTCCGCGCAGGGGAGCTCGGGGGAGGGCTGTCGCGGACTGGAAGCGGTTCCGGATCGTCAACGGGTTGCGTGTTGGAAACGAATTTACTTGAAGGAGAGGATTGATGGAATCCAAACTTGCCAACCCGGCGCCGCTGGGGCTGATGGGCTTCGGCATGACGACCGTGCTGCTGAACATTCATAACGCGGGATTCTTCCCCATCGGCTCCATGATTCTGGCCATGGGCATTTTCTACGGCGGCATCGCGCAGGTCATCGCCGGCATCATGGAGTTCAAGAAGGGCAACACCTTCGGCACCACGGCCTTCACATCCTACGGGCTGTTCTGGCTGACCCTCGTTGGCCTGATCGTCATGCCCAAAATGGGCCTTGCCGAAGCGCCCTCCGAGGCGTTCATGGGCTGCTATCTCGCCATGTGGGGCATCTTCACCCTGTTCATGTTCGTCGGCACCCTCAAGGGCAACGCGGTCCTGAAGTTCGTCTTTCTTTCCCTGACCGTGCTGTTCTTCCTGCTGGCCGTTCGCGACTTCACGCACAACGCCTTCATCGGCACCCTCGCGGGCTACGAGGGCATTGTCTGTGGCGCGTCCGCCATCTACCTTGCCATGGCCGAGGTCATCAACGAGCAGTTCGGCCGCACCGTCCTGCCCATCGGCGCATAGCCATTTGTTCCATAACAACGCCAAAGGCCGCACAGTGCAAGTTGTGCGGCCTTTCCTTTTGCCAAGTAAGCAGATTGTCGTAAGAAGCTCTACGGTTGGAATTAATAAATGATTGAAGTCAGGGTGGCAGTTGTTTAATCTTAATTCCGAGAAAATTTATCAAAATGCACACGCATCTCATGTAACTTAACGGGCTGTTTAATGAGTAAAGGAAGTAGTGTTCCCGGAGTTGTCACCGGAAAAATATCCGAGCTCTTTCCGTTGGATCCCGGTAAACAGTGCCATCTTCTTGCCGCGCTTGCTCGTGGCGCTGAAGAACTCAACAGTGGTAAAGGATGGCCGGACGGTGTTTTGGACCTCATGGCTGACCTGGGCCGAATCTCCGGAGTTAACCGCGTATGGCTCTTTCAGGTTTTGGAGCTTAGCGAAAAACATATGCTCATGAATTTCCCGCTCGAATGGGTTGATGAGCATACGCCTGCTCTTAAGAAAATGGGGCGCTACGATACCAAGCACTGGGACTTTGAAACCTGTTCAAGCACTTATCGCACATTGGTTGAGAGTCGTAGGCGCCGAGAGTGGCAAACAGCCATTATACATGAACTTGATGAATGTGATTTCAAAGAATATCAGATGGATCAAGGTGTTCAGTCGACAGTGAGCATGCCTGTGATGGTTCAAGGTGAGTGGTGGGGACTGCTTGGGCTAGACGATTGTATGCGGCCTCACCAATGGAATGATGAAGAGATTGCCTTGGTGCGTATGACGGCACACCTGATCTCCACCGCTGTCCTTCGAAAGCGGCTCAATTCAGCGAATCGGCAGTTCGACATTCTCTCAAGCCTCACGGAATCCAGCGCATGGGAATTGGATTTTAGAAATGGATACTGTTGGTGCAGTTCCAAAATTTTTTCCAATATCCGTGAATTGAATGAAAATGTTTACCTTTCCTTTCTGCAGCTTTTGCGTCGGGTCTACCCTCAGGATAGGGTGAGGATGCTCAATTATTTGCGTCGTCAGGTCGAGCAGGGGGAACGGAGTTTTCGCCAAGACCTGCGTATTTTACGAGATAAGGAATATGTGTGGATTGAGGTAATCGCTAAAATCAGTCTGGATGATGACGGTCAGATGAGGAAAATGGCTGGTATTGTAATTGATATACCGGAGCGCAAAAAAGAAGAGGAAACGCTGCTCAGAAAGGCGACCTTAGATTCGCTAACCGGAATAGCCAATCGCGGCTTATTTGATAGTCGGCTAGTGACAATGGTGAACGAACTGAAAGAGAAAGGTAATGCTTTCAGTCTGCTTCTGTTGGATGTCGACCATTTCAAAAGAGTCAATGACACATGGGGGCATGATGTAGGCGATAAAGCCTTGAAGCATGTCACACATATTATGCAGAGAACCTTGCGTGAAGGTGATTTTGTTGCGCGCTTTGGCGGTGAAGAATTTGCCATGCTTTTGCCGTTTAACGTGTCGGATATTCCAGAAAAAGTTGCTGAACGGATCCGTCGCAACATCGAAAATGAAACACTCGTAACGCCAGAGGCAACAATCCCATTGACAGTTTCCATCGGGGTCTTCAACGTCTCGAAGGAATGTGCCGACCTTGATTGCAAAATTATTCTTAACCGAGCGGATAAAGTACTTTACGAAGCTAAAAGAGGCGGGCGAAACAGGATCGTCGTTAGTGGAAGATAGGGCTGTTTTGAAATGACGAAGAGGTTCAGGCTGACTGTTGCACTGGGCCCCCTGCGCCTTCCCCCATCCCTTGTCCTACAGCAACGCCAAAGGCCGCACAGTGCACTGTGCGGCCTTTGTTATGCTTCCGTGTCAGATGGTTTTTCTGGCTTCTATGCTTTTAACCGAACTTTTCGGATAATCCGAGCAAAATCATTCTGTACACAGATGGCCGTTTAGAACACTCGCACCCTATTGGCCGTAAACCTTCAGTTCGGGTCCATACGGATTGTCCGGACTTCCTTTCCCATAAGGATTATGAATGCTGTCAGGGGAATAAGGGTTGCCGTATTTCCCATAGGGATTGGAAATGGATTCAGGGTCATAGGGGTTGTTACTCAATCTTCCGCGATAGTTTCCTTCGCTGTCATAGATTTTAGGAGCATTGGTTGCGTACGGATTGTTGGCCGACTTGTTGCTGTATTCGCTGCCATATTCACTATAAGGATTGTTAACGCCATTCGTCTTGTACTCGCTCCCGGCACCATGGGGATTATTTATGGAATTCGGGTCATGCGCATGGTTGTTCAACGTCCCCAGATATTCACCAGCAAAGCATGTTGCCGGAAAAGCAAGTATGACAAGTATGGTGGCAATACTTATCAATCGGTACATTTGGCTCACTCTCCTTACCAGCAGGGCTATAAGTTCAGAATGGAAAATAAAGAACCGCCAACAACAATCGCGTTTCTTTGTAGATGGTATAGTATGTTCTGTACAATGGGGCAATGAAGTTGATTGCTCCCTAGGCCTGCCCGGTTCAAGTTGATTGGACTCAAGTCCTCATGCGAAGATCTTTTGTGGCGCGATTGACGGCCATAGGCAGGCAAAAGAAAAAGGCCCTACGCTTACGCGTAGAGCCTTGAATTTGTAAAGTCCCCGTAAAGTAGGGCCATTGCCAAGTAGAGACTTCTGGCTCAAACTGCGCCCAGGAGTTTCGTATGCGCAAATCAAAATTCACTGAGCACCAGATCGTCAGGATCCTCAAGTCTGTGGAAGGCGGACGGACCGTCAAGGACGTATGCCGTGAAAACGGCATCAGCAACGCCACCTACTACAAGTGGAAATCTAAATACGGAGGCATGGAGGCATCCGACATCCAGAGGATGAAGGATCTCGAAGCCGAAAATCGCAAACTCAAGCAGATGTTCGCTGACCTCAGCCTGGAAAACACTGCGCTCAAGGACATCATCGAAAAAAAGCTCTGAAGCC